>NZ_CP020946.1:2827152-3141280 GCF_002208115.1 Bdellovibrio bacteriovorus
AAGACCGCATCGAAAAATTGCACCTTCGCCCCGACCGCGCCGATGTCATCGTCCCGGCCGCCATGCTGGTCCAAACCATCATGCGCCAGGCAGAGACCGAAAAGATCCTGATCCCCAACGTCGGCCTGCGCGACGGCCTGATCTGGTCCATGCTCTGATCCTGATTTCCGACCCTCGCCCCATCCGTTCCGCCACCACCACCCTCATTGCTTTTGGGACCCTCGCCCGCTTTGCAGCTATGGCTCTTCATCAAGGAGTTGCACATGGCAAAACACTTTTCTTTTGGCGGCGATCTTAAACATGACTTCAATGGAACCTCTTATGGAGGAGAACTTTCTAAAGGCAAACGACGAAGCCAGCGACCACTTTCCAACTATGAACCGATTCACCTGGTACTTAAGAGCAACAAAGCCTTCGGGCGAAGGTCCCTTTTGCATCCGGCGAACAGGAAAATGCTTCTGAAATACACACGAAGATTTGTATTTCGTTTCAAGGTGAGACTTTACAGCTTTGCCAATGTCGGAAACCACATCCATATATTGATCCGCGTCCCTAATCGCAAAGCCTATGTCAGTTTTATCAGCGCACTGACAGGCACCATCTCTAAAATGATCTTCAAATCCGCCGGCATGTGGGACCTTCGCCCCTTCACTCGTGTCACCTCTATGGGGCGAGGGTTCGGAATTGTGCGGAAGTATATAGAAAGGAACGTCGAACAAGGCTTGATGGTGGTGGAATCCATTATGAAGAAAGATCCACTTTGGCGGCGGGCGGGATTTGACTCGGTGATTTGGTCCTGGGGATAGACTGGGGCGAGGGTCCCGGAAGACAGGGGGAGGAGGTATAAAACTGACAGTGTGGTGAGTGAAATGTCACTGGTCCCGGAGTGAGACAGTGGTTTTATCAGATTCGGTTTTAAGTCTGTCTTAATTCAGATGGCGAAGCTTCTTTGGCACCGCTCTTGCCTTTATTCATAGTGAGACAACTTTTTAAAGGGGTTCCTATGAAGTCCGCAAAGTCTTATAAGAATGTTCTGGCAATGAGCTTTATCTCCACGATCATTGCTTTTGGCTCCACCACAGCCCATGCCTTCGACATTCCATTAAAAGCCAGCGACATCAAGACCGTGGCCCGACCTGCTGCTCAGAAAAAATCCAAAACGATTTTCCTCGCAGTCGACGGTCTAAGCTACAACGCTTTTGCAACAGCCCAAAAGCAGGGACTCTTCAAAGAATTCTCAAGCTTCGGAGCACACGTCGCCCCTTTTCCATCTATGACTGACTTGTCCTGGGCCACCGTCACACACACCTCCGACATATTTGGAGCCGCCGGACGTATTAAATCTGTTGAAGCTACCTATTTCGATGAGTCCTCCCAGTCAATTCAGGGCGATCCCCGCGACTACTACCGTCGTTTGGCTTCCCCAAAGTACTATATGGGGGCCTTCGAATCCTTCTTTAATCCATATGTCGAAGCTCTTATGTACTTCCCCACAGAAGAGGTTCCAAAACTTGAAATCAAAACTGTTGTGGATGAGCTTTCCGCAGCGAAATCAAAGCCGGTCCTGACAGGATATATCGGCGCAATTGACTCTACCGCCCACACTCAAAAAGACCGCCTGTTCCCGGTCATGAAAATCCTGGATTCAGAAATCAAACGTCTGATCAAAAACTTCAAGGACAAAGGTGAAGACTTTGAAGTTGTTCTGGTGTCCGACCACGGCAACATCGGCCGTTTTCAGGAAGGCACCGCTGAAATGGAACTCATGGGTGTGGATATCGGCGAAGTTATCTCCCGTGCCGGCCTCAACAACGTTCAACAATTAAAAGACCCCAAAGACGTGGCCGTGCCTTTGATGGCATTGGGCACCTGGGGTCCTGTCTACCTGAAAGACCGCAAACAAATGCCTCGCCTGATCGAAGAGTTTAAGAAAGCAAACTGGTTCGACATGGCGGTCTACATCAACCGCAACAACGCCTCGGACACTCTAATGACCGTAGAAACCTCCACAGGCGGGGCGAAGGTCCAATTTGATAAGAAGAATGGCTTGTATTACTACTATCCAGAGATGGGAAATCCGTTGGGCCTTCCCAAGGAGTATCACTCCACTAAGGCCGCTCCCAAAAGTATGAAAGCCGATCAGCTTTTAAAAATCACAGCCCTTACTAAATATCCTGACTCTATCTTCCGTCTGATTGAGTCGGCTTCTGAGCGCAATTTTGACTTCCCGGATTTCATCCTGACCCTGAAAGACGGTCACTACATCAAATCCGCTCTGGGTGGCTTCACTAAAATGTACCGCACTCACGGCTCTTTGACCGCAGCTTCCAGCTTCGGCCTGGTTGCTTCCACCAAACGCATCATCCCTGGCCAGATACGCTCCAAAGACATCCTTCCATTCTTCGGTATCGAAGCCAAAGAACTGTTCGGCAACACCGCTGCCCGCCACGAAAAGTCCGGCCGCGAAGCCCTGCAAGAGGTCAACATCAACTCCCGCCGCGGTGTTGAGACTCAAGCCAAAGATCTTTCCCAAAAACGCATCTTCCAGCACCTGACAAGATTCGTGTCTGACACGCGTCCTTACTTCCTGGTGTCTGAAATCAAGAGCTTCATGGATGCCTTCAAGTTCGATCCGTTCCAAAAACCAGGCTCCAGCTCTATGAGCCCAATGAACTTTGATATCTCCAAGTTCGACGTCAACACCATGATCAGCCCAGAAGACATCGGTGCGGTGACGGATGCGGTTCTGACTGCAGGTTCAGTTGAAAACCTCATGAACGATCCACGCATTGAAAAGGTAAAAGCCAAAGTCGGCATCCTTCAGGATACCAAAACCGCAAACCTGGATCTGAAAACCACCGACCTGACTTCCGGCGGTATCATGGGTGACATCGCGAAATTCGTGCTGCCAGCCAAACGCGCCGTCATGAAAATGTACCAGCTTCCATACCTGCTGGAAAAATCCATCGTGGTTCAGGAAAAACCATTCCTGCCAGAAACACGCGACATGGTCTTTGCGAAAAACTGGGTTTCCACCAAAGAATCCCTGGCAGCTTCTTTCGCGAAACTGACTGACGTGAAGCAAGCAACCAAAACGAGTGCGGCGGAACAACTGCTGAAAGAAACCATCAAGGAAGCAGACCTTGAAGACCGCATCTATCCAACACCACTGACGAAGATCTACAACTCCAAGCTGGAAGACGTGACCTTGGTGTACGTTCCAGGCATCTATAACAGCATCTTCGACAAAGAGATCTTCTCTTTGGGTCTGAATGCCCTGCAGGACGATCTGGGCCTGCGTGTGATCCAGCCGCCAGTGGAATCCACTTGCGCGAGCGACCTGAACGCCGACATCATCATGAACTACATCCGTGACGACTATAAAATGCGCTTGCAGCGTGGCCACAAGGCTCCTCGCTATGTGTTCCTGGGCTATTCTAAAGGTGCGGTGGATACACTTCATGCTTTTGTTAAAAATCCTAGCTTCGTGTCCACATACGTAAAAGGCTTTGTGTCTGTCGCGGCTCCATTGCATGGTTCCAGCATCCTGAACACGACCGACGTTCCGTTTGCCCTGGTTTCAGCCCTTTCTGAAAACCAAGGTCCGGAGATCTGCCAGACTGAAAAAACCGCGTCCAAGTCCATTTCCCCGACGGCGATGGATTCTTTCTGGAGAAAGAACGAAAGATCTTTGATCGGTCTGACTCGTTACTTCTCTGTGACCTTTGAAAGTGACCCTGAAGATTCTCACATCTTCATGAAAGCCACCAAAATCATCGGTCAATTCGAAGAAAACAACGACGGTGTCGTGACGGTGTCTTCTTCCAAGTTCCCGGCTCGTTTGAAGGCCGTGGACATGGGCACCATCAAAGCCGATCACCTGGCTGGTATCTTGTCTTCCCGCTTTAACCAGAAGGCCTTCATGAAAGGTCTGGTGACGGCGCTGGCGGAAGCCAACATCACCGATGACAACGCCAATTTGGAATGGAACTCCCGCGTGATCCTTTCTGCGGCGAATGCCTCCCCGATCAAGAACCGCGCTTACTATTCTTTGGGTAAACCGGGCGTTGCCAAGGTTATGCACCTGGGCCACGAAAATCTGGTGGACTTCCTGCCATACGGAAACTCTTACGAGCTAAACCGTCAGGCATTGCCAGCAATCGTGGATCCGGCTGACAGCTATGAAGTGAAAACGAAACTGCCACAATCCCAGTTGCGTTACGATCCGTATGCGGTTCTGGACGTGGCAAAACTTCCGGATGTGATGGCTGGCGTGAAGGTGTCCCCTGCGACCAAGTCCAACATGCCTGAAGGTATCAACATCGAATACCACCACCAGAACATGGTTCACTTCCGCATGGATCACCAGTTCAACTATGAATCCCGCACTCCGGGTGGCATGGATGACAACAAGGATTCCGGTTACATCACTGCTGAATTCAACGGTGAAAAAGACTGGGCTGCGATGAGAAGTAAAAACAACTCCATCCGTCTGACGACGATGGCGTACAGATTCTCTCCGGCGGAATTCTCAACGATGGATCTGAAACTGGCAGTTACCAAAGGTGTTAAAGGCGCTGACCCGGTAAAAGGCAAAACCGGCAAAGACGACTCTGCCTTCCAGGTTTGGTTCACCATCCGTGACGGCAAAGCCAACGGCGACCGCACTTTGGTTGACCCAAAGAACGACAAGGTGATCTTGTTCGGTTACTACTGGGGTGACGAAGTGAACGGTGAAGTTCGTCAGGCTGGTTCCATTTACGAAAACTGGTACTCGAACAAAAATATCGTGGTGGCAACACTGCCTGAGGCGAAACAGCTTCTGCTGAACAACCAGGACATGCTGGGTAAAGCCCAGAACTATAAGCGCAACCTGATGGAAGACCTGAAGAAAGCCTTCCCGGATAGAAATGTGAATGACTTTGAAATCGTGGCAATCACGATTCAGCACGACTCCAACGACGCGGAAGACTCTTCCGAGGCGTTCTTCAAGTCCCTGAAATTCACACCTTAATCAGCAAGGAATTTGGGCGGGATCGAGTACAAAAGCTGTGCTCGGCCCGCTTCGGCTGACGAAAAAGACTCCAGCTCAAGTCCGATAATGCCGCTTTTCTTAAGATCAATAAAACTCTCGGCCTTCAAAGACAGCATATAACTGGCAAAAACGCTCAAGTGCGGCTCATGGCCGACAACGGCGATGCGTTTGTAATTGCGCCCCTGCACACGCAGCCATTTCAAGAACGCCTGCGGAGGACTGTGCGGCACCAGTTCGGGTGCTTCGACCACTTTGGTTTCATAGTAAATCTGGGAAATGATTTCGGCCGTCTGCCGCGCACGGGTCAGCGGACTTGAAACAATCAGGTCGATTTCCTTCACATAATCACGCAGGTTTACGCAGACCTTCTGCATGCGCTTGCGACCCTTCAGGGTCAGCGGGCGCAGGTAGTCCTCCTGGCCCTTCTTGGCGAACTCTTCTTTGTCTTCAGCCACTGCGTGACGGATAATGATCAATTCCACTTAGGCACTACTCCGAAATTGAACTGGTGGATGAACTGGTATTTTCGTCCACAAATGTAACCCGGGCTTTCGCAATTTGCATCAGGGTTTGATGCAAGCCGACATCCTGCGAGTTGTGACGTACATAAGTGCCATCAGACTTCATTTCCCAGGACTGGCGCTGTTCTTTCACACAAAGATTCAGAATCTCCCAGCACTTTTCTTTCAAGCTGCGATCCAAAACCGGCACGATGGCCTCGACCCGGGCGTGCAGATTGCGATACATCCAGTCGGCAGAGCCCAGATAGAACTCCCCATCCACCGGGTCTTTTTCACCGTTTCGGAAATAAAACAGTCGAGAATGCTCCAGGAAGCGGCCGATGATCGAAGTCACACGAATGCGTTCACTCATGCCCGGCACCCCCGGACGAAGACAGCAGAAACCACGAACGATCATCTCGATATCCACGCCTTTTTGCGAAGCCGCGTACAGGGCCACGGCGATGTCGTTTTCTTCAAAGTTATTAAACTTGGCAATGATCTGCGCCGGACGCCCCGCCTTTGCATGCTCGGCCTCACGCTCGATCATGGCCTTAAAGCGCGAGAACATATTCACCGGAGCAATCAGCAGGTTCTGATAGTTGCTCTTTAAAGACCGTCCCGTCAGATAGTGGAAGAACTCAACCACATCGTTGGTGATTTCTTCGCGCGCCGTCAACAACCCCAGATCCGTATAGAACCGGGAGGTCGCCACGTTAAAGTTCCCTGTTCCGATATGGCAGTAACAACGCAAGCCCTCTTGCTCCTGACGAACCACCAACGCGGTCTTGGCGTGAGTCTTCAAACCCACAACCCCATACACCACGTGAACGCCGGCATTTTCAAGCTCAGTCGCCCAATAGATGTTGCGCTCTTCATCAAAGCGCGCCTTCAGTTCCACCAGGCACACCACTTGCTTTCCTTGTTCGGCCGCGCGGATCAAAGCACGGATGAACGGACTGTTGTCGCCCGTGCGGTACAAGGTCATCTTGATCGCCAGAACCTTGGGGTCTTCGCTGGCCACACGGATGAACTTTTCCACGGACGCGGCGAAACTTTCATAAGGATGATGCACCAACTGATCCGCCATCTTAATGGCGTTAAACATGCCGTGACCGTCTTCGGCAAAAGCCGGCCCCACCACCGGAGTGTAAGGCTCAAACTTCAGCTTTGGCAGATTCACATCCGAGATCACACCCAAATCAGTGAAGTCCAAAAGACCGGCGGTTTCATAGATGTCCTCTTCAACCAGCTCCAGCTCTTCCATCAGAAATTTAAGCATCCACGGGTCTGGATTCGGCCCGTGTTCAAGGCGAACCACTTCGGCAAAACGACGCTGGCGCAATTCTTCTTCGATCGCCTCCAGCAAATCTTCGGCATCTTCCTGATCCTGATCGGAATCAGCGTTGCGGGTCAGGCGAAACGGCATCACTCCCAGCACCTGCATGGCCGGGAACAGATCCGCCAGATTTTCTTTGATCACGTCCAACAGACTGATAAAGCGATGGTCTTTGTTTTCAGCGTCAGTGCGAATCCACTGCGGCAGGACTTTGGGAATCTTCACGCGGGCAAAAAGCTTTTCTTCGTTGCCCGGATGTTTCAGAGTCACGCCCAATGAAATCGAAAGATTCGAGATAAACGGGAATGGATGCCCCGGATCCACCGACAGCGGAGTCAGCACCGGGAAGACATTGCGGTTATAGTACTTTTTGACGTTTTCTTTTTCTTTGTCCGAAAGATCTTTCCAGGAAAGCAGACAGATGCCTTCTTTTTCCAAGGCGGGCTTTAGCACCTTGTTGTAGGCATGCGCCTGATCCTGAATCATCGGGATCACGAACTGACGGATTTCCTGAAGCTGGGCCATCGGGGTTTTCCCGTCAGATGATTTGGCAGAAACTCCATAAGCCATATGGCGCTTCAGACCGCCGACCCGCTTCATAAAGAATTCATCCAGATTGGATCCGGAGATACTTAAGAACTTCACCCGTTCCAGCAAGGGATTGCGTGCGTCCTCAGCTTCAGCCAACACTCGTCTGTTGAAATTCAGCCAGCCAATCTCGCGACTGGTAAAAAGACTTTCAGATGACAGAGGATGTTCGACAACCTTCGGCTTGCGTGTAGATTTCTTTTTCGATGTGCGTTTCGGCGAAGCCGCTTTGGGCGTGTTCAAAAGAATCCTCCTTGACTCCTAACCTCCTTATTTCACAATAAAGCGACTTCTTTAGCAATGTCTTACCAGGAACAACGACATGCAAAATACTCCAAAAGAATGGTCGCTTATTGATCGCATCCGGTATCGGGTCCAGCGTCAAAATGATCACACCAAAGTGCCGCTGGGTGACGACGCCTTCGTTTTCAGGAACTATCCGGGCTATTCGGTGATCTGCCAGGATATGATGGTCGAGGGAGTTCACTTCGACCTCGACTATTTCAGCGCTTTTGATCTGGGCTATAAGTCGCTCGCGGTGAATTTAAGTGACATCGCCGCCATGGGCGCACTTCCTCATTTTGCGCAGGTGTCCCTGGCCCTGCCGAAAAAACTGAATGAATCTTGGCTTGACGATTTCTATAAAGGCATGACCAGTTTGGCTGATGACTATCACATGCAAGTCGCCGGTGGAGATCTGGCAGCGTCCCCCGACCGCCTGGTGGCGGATGTCAGCGTGCACGGGTCCTGCGAAAACCCACTGACCCGCAAAGGTGCAAAACCCGGAGACCTGTTGTTGTGCAGTGGCCCTCTGGGGCTTTCTTTCACCGGCATGACTGCTTTACAGAAAAATTTGGCCGGCTTTGAAGCCGCCAAAGAACGGCATTTACGTCCGAAACCCCGCTTGGATCTGGTCGCGAAGCTGCAAAAACATCACGACCGCATTCATGCCCTGATGGATTGCAGTGACGGCCTGGTCAATGATGCCCTGTTGTTGCGTCCTGAAAACTGCGGTTTTCATTTGTTTGCTGAAAATCTTCCGTTACATACCGAAAGCCAGAGCCTTGCAGTGGACCTGCATCTGAATCCACAGGACATTGTGCTTTGGGGCGGCGAGGATTACGAACTTCTCATGGCGATCCACCCTGAGGACTATGAACATTTCCCGGAATGGAAGATGATTGGGCAATTCACTGAAGATCCTCGCGTCTTTGTGACCCATCCCGATCACCATGAAGAGATTAAAGAGTTCAAGGGCTGGAAACACTTCCCCGGCTGAAATTTCTCAATTCGAGACAGCCCTTTTGCTTCAGAAAGACCGGCAACGGGCCGAAAAGTAGACTATGACAAGTCTTGCTCGCTATCACGGCCGATCACCACGCTACATTCTCAATACTGAGGACGACAGCCTGGTTCGTGTCGCGGGCCCGAAGCAAGTCCCGTGGGAAGAAGGCACCGAAATCAAAAACGTCTCTTTGACGGGTCTGGCCTTCACTGCTCCGGATGATCTGTGCCCGCTTCTGGGCGAAGTCGTGAAAATTCAGTTCACTCCACCCGGTTCGCGCCAGATGGCATGTTATGGAATCGTCACGCGACTTGAAAACATTTCTGATTCCCGCATGCTCGTGGGGGTCCACTTCTATAAACTTGAAATGCAGCAAAGAATCGTGCTGGCACAGGGCCTGGCCCGCAAGTTCAAAGAAAGCCAGGAACGCGGTCAGATTGATGATATGCTAAACCGCCCGCGCAACTCAGTCAGTTTTGCCAATCTGCCGCAACTGGTTTTGATGGGCTTACTGGCGACCTTGTGGTGCGCGACGATCTGGGCTCTTCTGCGCTTTGAATACTCAGGCCTTTACAAGATGCTTTTAAGCGTCCTGTCTTAAGCGAAATACACTTCCTTCAAACGTTTATACGCAAAGTCCATGAAGCGCTTCACCTTCTGGGAAGTCTCTTTGGTGTCGGGTGAAACCAGGCTGACCGACACTTCATCCCCGCGCAGATGTTTATGAATCTGAACCAGACGACCGTCACGCAGTTCATCCTTGCACAAAAACTCTGGCACAAACGCATAGCCTTTTCCCAGACGGGCCAGATTCAACAACATCTCGGGATTGTTCGCCGTCACGATGGGATTGGTCTTCAACGTCAAACGTTTGCCGTCAGACCCGCGCACCACTTCAAGCTTCGGTTGCTGAGTCAAACCCAGAAAAGGCGCCGCTGCAAGCTTGGCCAGATCCTCCCCCACACGATAGCGCTCTAAAAACCCCGGCGAAGCCACCAGCAGGTTTCTGACCGTTCCGATCTTACGCGCCCGCAGGGAGCTGTCTTTCAGGTTTCCGATACGAATCCCCACATCGACAGACTCTTTCACCAGATCCACATAGGCTTGAGTTAAATACAGATCAAAGCGCACCCGTGGATACTGTCTGGTGAATTCATCCACAATCAGCGGAAGCTGCTTCACACCCATATCGTCCGAGGCTGTGACCCGAATCACGCCCGAAATTTCCGCTGTGGATTCACTGACCTCGCCGGTCAGGGTTTCAAGGCCTTCAATCAGACCGCGAGCGCGTTCGTAATAGATGCGTCCCATTTCGGTCAGTTGGAACTGCCGAGTGGTGCGGTAAATCAACTGCACGCCCAGGTCTTTTTCCAGCGCTGACAGCCTGCGGCTGACGCGGGACTTGGGTTGCTTCAAAACTTCTGCCGCTTTGGTGAAGCTGCCGCTTTGAACAAGTTTGACGAAGGTGCGTATCTGATTGAGATCTAATTGTTCCATATATGCAACAGTATATTCCGAATATGTCACCTTTCGCAATAATCAAAAACGCACGATACTAAGTCCGTTGAAACAACATAAAAGGAGAAATTCACATGAAAGCACTTATTCTTGGTTCCCTGGTTACCTTGGCTGGTATGTCCGCATTCGCTAAATCCATCCCGGCGGGTTCTTACAACATCGACCCTGCCCACTCTAAAATTGGCTTTGAGATTCCTCACTTGGTCATTTCCACGGTGGAAGGTCGCTTTGCTCAATTTGATGGAACTTTGGACGTGGACGCAAAACTTGAGAAATCCAAAGCCAAATTGAACATCGAAGTGGCCAGCATCAGCACCGAAAACAAAGATCGTGACGATCACTTGAAAAGCCCGGACTTCTTTGATGTGGCCAAAAATCCTAAAATGACCTTTGTCACAAAAAAGATCACTGGCACGCCGGACAATCTGAAAATTGTTGGCGATTTGACCTTGAAGGGTAAAACTAAAGAAGTGACTTTGGATGCCAAGTACCTGGGTGACGTGAACGACGCCTACGGTAACAACAAAGTGGCATTCACTGCGACCGGCAAGATCAACCGCAAGGATTTCGGTCTGAACTGGAGCAGTGTTGTGGAAGCCGGTCCGGTTGTGGGTGATGAGGTGACTTTGATCCTTAAAATCCAGGCGGGCAAACCAGCTCCTAAGAAAGGTTAATATGTCGACGATGCCTGTGCTTTTTATTGGTCACGGTTCTCCGATGAATGCTCTGGACAAGAATGCCTTCACGGAAAGCCTTCATAGACTAGGCAAAGCCTTGCCAAAACCACAGGCCGTTCTTTCTGTCTCTGCTCACTGGGAGACAGAAGGAACGAAAGTTCTTTATCATCCCGACCCTCCCACCATTCACGATTTCTACGGATTCCCGAAAGCACTTTTCGACATGCAGTACCCGGCGCGAGGCCCGTTAAGCATCGCTCATGAAACCCAACGACTGCTGCCAAAGTCTGAGCTCTATGACAAATGGGGTTTGGATCACGGCACGTGGTCAGTTCTGGCACACATGTACCCACACGCCGATATTCCCACTTATCAAGTCAGCCTGGATGTGACGAAAACAAACCAACAACATCTGGAGCTGGGAAAACTGCTGCGCCCGTTGCGCGACAAAGGTGTTCTGATCGTTGCCAGCGGCAACATCGTTCACAACTTAAGACTGATTCAATGGAAAAACAAAGACGGCAGCTATCCTTGGGCCGAAGAGTTTGACGGCCAAATCAAAGCCGCCTTGGAAACACGCGACACCAAAACCCTGACCGACTATGAAGCCCTGGGTGAAAGTGCCACGCTGAGCGTGCCCACCCCAGAACACTATCTGCCATTGCTGTATGCGTTTGGTGCCAGCACCGAGGAAGACCGCATTTCCTACCCTTATGAAGGGTTTGAAATGGGCTCCCTGTCGATGCGTGCGGTAATGTGGAGCCGCTAGAACATAGGCTTGGCAACCGCCAGCCAGATTGCGGCACTTCCCAACACTGAAAGCACGGCCATATTGGTGAAAGTCCATTGTGGTTTCTTGCGCACAATAAATGCCCAGATCCCCAGCATCACCCAGATCGCGGTTTTAGCCCGGCCCCAGTTGGGAAAATTCGCACCCATCCCCAAAGTTTCCACCAGGCCATAGGCGCTGGCGAAAAGCGCCAGCCACGAAACCCCGTGAAGCGCATAACTGAATTTTCTGAACTTCTTTGCCGGCTCCCCGATCGCCACCGCCACCAGCATGAAACCAAAACTTACAAACATCAGGGTCAGACTGATCAGATGGATCATCTTATAGGTAAAATAGTTCACGAAATCTCCTTTGGGCTTAAGCCGCCCGATTAAATTGCTTGCGTGATTTTGGGCTGATGCTACAACCTCAAGTTAACTTGAGGTCAAAAGAAATATGACTGTAAAAAACAAGACCCCTGTCCTTGCAAGCTCCCTGTCCGTTGGAGAAATCGCCACCCGCAGTGGCATCTCGGTCCCGACCTTGCATTTCTATGAATCCAAAGGGCTGATCAAAAGTCATCGCAACAACGGCAATCAACGCCGTTATGACCGCTCGGTTTTGCGTCTGATTTCAATAATTAAGATCTCCCAGCACCTGGGAATGAGTCTGGAGCAAATCAAAGATCACCTTTCATCGCTGCCCCAGGATCACGCACCGACGGCGGCGGAATGGAAGCGACTGACAAAGAAATGGAATGACGACCTTGAAGAGCGCATCAAATTGCTGCAGCTTCTGCAATCACAACTTGCAAGCTGCATTGGGTGTGGCTGCATGTCATTAAAAGACTGCCCGTTACGAAACCCGGATGACCGTTACGGCAAAAAAGGCACCGGCGCCCAACGCCTGAAAGAACAATGCCGGAAATAAAAAAAGCCCAGCGGCCATGCCACTGGGCTTTTTGCTTTTGGCTTTTAGGCCTCCAGGCCCTCTTCACCAACAGCGGCGAAGGCTTGTTTGGTTTTTTCGCGAACCTCGTCGCGCTTCTTGAATTTATCCATCAGCAGATACACCGCTGGAACAACGAACAAGGTCAGTGCGGTGGAAACCACAACCCCACCGATAAGACAGATCGCCATCGGACGCATGGTCTCAGACCCCGCCCCGCGCGCTGTGGCTGACGGAACGGCGGCAGCGACCGTCGCCACCGACGTCATCAGAATCGGACGAAGACGCGTCGGGCACGCTTCAATCAGCGCATCCAGTGCTTTGCTGGTACCACGGTCACGAACCGTGTTGGTAAATTCAATCAACAAGATGGAATTCTTTTTCACGATCCCCATCAACAACAACAAACCGATCATCGAGAACATATTCAAAGACTGCCCCGTGATCAAAAGTGCAAAGAATGCCCCGCTGAAACTAAATGGCAATGCCATCAGGATCGTCACCGGATCGATAAAGGAATTGAACTGGCTGGCCAGAACCATGTAGGCGATCACCAGACCCATCACCAAAGCAAAGATCAGGCTTTGGAAGGACTCTTTAAAGGTCTTCGAGCTTCCGCCCTGATCAATCATATAACCCGGCTCCAGCATCTTCTTCGCCACGTCTTCGATGTAAGCCATCGCCGCCTGCTGGGAAACGCCCGGCTTCATATTCGCTGTCACCGTGATCGCACGCTGACGGTTGGAACGAGAGATCGACTGCAGGCTCGACGTCTGAACTTCTTTCGTCACTCTTGGCAGCGGAATCAGATTTCCGCGGCTGTTACCGACGAACAAAGTTTTGATCTCACCCATCGGATCACCCTGATCCACCAGTTTCAGCTTGATGTCGTAACGGTGCCCGCCTTGAGGATATTCGCCGGCCTTCACCCCACCAATCAACGCACTGACCGTGGAACCGATGGAGGCAATGCTGACCCCGTGCTGAGCCGCCGCCAGACGGTCCGGCTGCACCTGAATTTCAGGCATACCCAACAGATAGTTGGAATCCACGTCCACCATCAGTCCGCTGTCGTTCATGGCTTTCATCATGTCTTCAGTGTACTTCGCAAGCTTATCCCAGTCTGAACCCAGGATCGTGAACTCGATCGGATAACCACGGCCCCCCGAGAAGCCCTGCTGCGACAAATCCATCAGGACCGGACGCATGTCTTCGATCTTGGAAAGATTCTTACGCGCCACCTGCATGAATTCCTGCTGGGACAGAACCTTCCCGGTTTCAGGATCCTTGCCGCGTTCGTTTTTTTCTTTCATGGTGATAAACATCATCGTCACGTTGGAATCAGAAACACCGCCACCAAAGCCCCCCAGGGCGGCATACACCTGTTTGATTTCCGGACGGGACAAGAGCCACGCTTCCGCTTTTTTCGTCTGCTGGTCCGTGTACTGCAGGGACGTTCCCACCGGCATGATCAAACGGGCCATAAAGATGCTCTGATCCTGCGCCGGGCTCATTTCCTTGTTCAGGAACTTGATGGAAATAAAGGACACCGCCACAAACACCAGCGAGCCAATCAACACCTTCCACGGGTGCTGCAAGCTCACTCGCAGCCAGCGGTCGTAACCAATTCGCGTGTTTTCCATCAGAGCTTCAAAGCCCTTGCCCAGTTTGGTTTTTCTTTCACCGTGATGAACAAAGCCCGCACAACGCATTGGCGTGATCGTCAAAGACTCCACCAACGACAGGAACACGGCGATAGAGATCGTCACCCCGAACTGCATGAAGAACTTCCCGATGATACCCTTCATGAAGGCCACCGGCAGGAAGATCGCAATCACGGCCGCAGTGGCGGCCATCGCAGCAAACGAGATCTCGCGCGCGCCCAGGATCGCGGACTCAATACGCCCCCGCCCGTTTTCATTGTACCGGAAGATATTTTCCAGAACCATGATGGCATCATCCACGACGATACCGATTGCCAGAGTCAGCCCCAGCAGCGTGAACGTGTTCAGAGTATAACCCAGGAAGTAAAGACCGATGAAGGCACCCAGCAACGACGTCGGAATCGACAGCAAAACGTTAAACGTCGCCGACCAGCTTCCCAGGAACATCCAGCACACCAAAGAAGTAAAGATAACCGCCAGAATCAAGTGATGGTTCAGCTCGCCCACGGATTGTTCGATGAACTTGGTACTGTCAAAGTTCACCTGCAGGTTCATCCCCGGAGGCAGGGTTTTCTGAATGACCGTGATTTGCTCTTTCACCGCACGCGCGACTGACACGGCATTGGTGCCACGCTGCTTGCGGATCCCCAGCCCCAAAGCGGTTTTCCCGTTGAAGCGGGACATGCGCTCAATCTTGTCCAGGCCCATACTGGCGTCGGCGACCTGGCGGATCTTAACCATGTTGGTCGGATCAGCAACCGTGACACCCGCACGACGGCTGATCACGATATTGCGGAACTCCTCTTCCGTTTTTGCTTCGCCCATGGTGCGAACGTTGAAGGTTTTTTTGTCGGTCTGAATGTAACCACCCGGAAGCTCGGAGTGCTCATTACGGAT
Organism: Bdellovibrio bacteriovorus; assembly: GCF_002208115.1. Classification (NCBI taxonomy): domain Bacteria; kingdom Pseudomonadati; phylum Bdellovibrionota; class Bdellovibrionia; order Bdellovibrionales; family Pseudobdellovibrionaceae; genus Bdellovibrio; species Bdellovibrio bacteriovorus. The sequence continues at coordinate 2,842,373 of NZ_CP020946.1, forward strand.
GGCATCGACCACGTCATTCACAGAGATGTTATAACGGAGCAGATCTTTCGGACGCACATGCACACGCATCACCGGATCGGTATAACCACCCAGGAAGATGTCCCCGACACCTTCCACCGTGGTGAAGCGGTCTTTCAGATAGTCACGCGCATAGCGCATCAGGAATTCAGGGTCTTCCTTATCGTAAGTCAGAGCCAGCCAAAGAATCGGCTGATCATCAGGATTGGTTTTGGAGATGGAGGGAGGGTCCACATCATCCGGAAGCATTCTTTGAATGCCCGAGATTTTCGCCTGCACGTCCTGAACCGCCAGATCGATGTTGCGATCCAGATCAAATTCCACCGTGATGCTGGCACTGCCGGTTTTACTGCTGGACTTGATGGATTCAATCCCCTCCACAGTCATGAGCGAGGATTCAATCGGATCCACGACCTGGGTTTCCATGACCTCCGGAGCTGCGCCATCAAGGTTGACGCTCACCGTCACGGTTGGGAAATCGACATCCGGCATCTGGCTGACGCCCATGCGGGAAAACGAAATCAGTCCGAAAATCATCAGACCGAACATCAGCATCCACGCAAATACAGGATTCTTAATAGAAATATCCGACAGTCTCATACATACCCCTCTAAAGACCGGGACACTGTAGGCAATCCACCCCCATTAGTCATTAGGATTCCTATCAACACAGCGGCTCATAAGGCCTTGATATTAAAGGATTTATAAAGGCCCCCAAAGGACCACGGGCAGAGGTTGACAGCCCCCAACCCTCGGACTATTCCTGACGCACATTTATTCGGGGAGTGCACTATGAAATGGGGATTTCTGTTAGCCGTTATTTTCTCTTCTGCGATCTGCAACGCTCAAAGCTTGCGAGACATGGCAGTTGCTGAAGCCAAATACGACGGCCTTGCAAAACAAAGTGCCACCGACGCTCAGGTGTCCGGCATGCTGACGCTGAAAGATCCCCGTCCGGAAATCATCACGCGCAACTGGAAGTATTTCGCCGGCTTCTCTGTGCAAAGCTTCCAGCCCGAAGGCATCGCCACTAAAGATGGCTCCGGTTCCTTTGACATGAGCAAAAACGGCACCACCGTGATGCCGGGTCTTGAACTGGGTGTGATGAGCCCTGCTCTGCAAACGAAAGCCGTGTTGTGGAAACTGGGCCTGCGCGCCAAAGGTGGCTTCGCGTCTCAAAGCGCCCAGGTGAAACTGGATTCCGGTTATGAAATCGACGACGCCCGTTTGAACACCATCATGTTCAGCGCAGGTCCCGTGATCAGCATGGGCTGGGAACGCCTGCCTTGGCTTTCTTTGAACGTGTCCCCGCAGTTCGGAAACATCAGCTACACGCAAAGCAGCTCCAACGATTTTGCCACTTTCAGCAAGTCCGGCGCTTACGAATCCATGAACTATGGAGTCGACGTGATGCTGGGTAAGAAATGGTCTGTATTCACTGAATGGTCCCAAAGAACTCTTAAAGACAACAATGAGATCGCACTTCAAAAAGACAACTTTGAGCTAGGAACAAAAGTAACATGGTAAAAATCCTTCTTGCACTACTTAGCACGACAACAATCCAGGCAGCGTATGCCCAGCAGGCTCCTGCAAAGAAAGAGATCACGCTGACTCAAAAAGATGTGGCGGAGCTGGTTTTAAAACAGGGTCTTAAAACCAAGGAAGTCAATTTGAAGTACCAGCAGTTCCGCCTGACTCCGGCGTTGGCGCTTTCTGCCTATGACTGGGTTCTGAACGCAGAAACCGGTTTTGAGTACGACAAATCCGCAGGTCTTCTTTCCAACTCCACTCCGGTCGAAGCCAAATACGAACGTTATCGCACCACCGTGGGCTTGAAAAAACCTTTCACCACCGGGACCACGCTGGGGATTGAGCTGAGCCGTCTTTCCCAACAAGTTGAGTTTGACAGTGTCGTGACGAATCCTCCGCCGGGCGAGCAGACCTTGGACAGCGCAGGATTGCTTTTGGAACAAGCCCTTTTGGGGAACTTCTTCGGGGTTGCGGACCGTGGCACCGTGAATGCGGCCGAACTGACCTATCAGGCAGAAAGCATCAACCGCGCCAACGAACTGGAAGACGTCGTGCTTGAGGCGATCCGTCAGTTCTGGAACACTTATGTTGCACAGGAAAATTTCAAAGAATCCGTGGCTTCCCGTGACCGTTATAAAAAACTGGTCGATGCGGTGAAACGCAAAACCTCTTTGGGTTATTCCAACCCAGGGGACCTGCCACAGGTTCAGGCGGAGTTTGAAACACGCGAACAAAAAGTTAAAACGTCCTCGACCGAGTATCTGGACAATCTGGAAAATCTGGTGACGTTGCTTTCTTTGGAACCGGGCACAGAAATCCGCTTCCAGATCCCGGGCAATATCCCGACGGTGCCAAAACTGCCAATGAAAAAAGTGGAAGAGCTTCGCACCATCCGTTCCCAAAAGCTGAAGGTCGAAGCGGCTCAGGAATCCCTGACGGCGGCGGAATCCTTAAGCTATCCGACGCTGAACTTCGTCGGCAAGGTTTACACCACCGGTGTGGATGAAAACGCGAACGATGCTTATTCTGACGTCGTGTCTGGCACCCGTCCGAAGTACTACATGGGTCTGAGATTCCAGTACAACTTCGGCTCTGACATCCAGAACGAGCAGATCATCAACAAAAAGCTTTCCAAGGATCTTGAATCCACCCGTCTGAGCCGCCAGTTGCTAGAGGCCGAGGACCTGGAGATCCAAGCTCAGCGTAAAGTACAGTCCACCTATGCCGTGGTGCTGAGCGCAGAAAAACAGAAAGGCTATCGCGAGAAGGCCTCTCAGGAACTGAACCGTTCCTACAATCAGGGGCGTACGGACATCTCGATCCTGATCACGGCAATGAACAACTATTTCGACTCGGAAGTTCAATACATGCGCGCCATGGGTGATTACGCCATTGCGCTGAATGAATGGGCGGCTTCCCGTGACGAATTGATTCCTGACGACGCTTCGTCAGCTGATTACACTGAAAATAAATAATAAGAGGGGTTACCATGTTGAAAAAACTAATTCTTGCAGCGACGGTTCTAAGCCTTGCCGCGTGCGCCTTTGATCAGGACAAAAACGCCGGCAAACAGCGCGAGATCGAGCAAAACGGAAAGTTGCAACAGACTTACAAACCAGTGATCGGCACTTACGTGGGCCAAATCACGACCGCTGACGGCACTCAGGATCTGGAAGTGAAATTCTTCGAACTGAAAGTCGATAACGGCGCGAAAAACTCTGACGGTTCCACCCGCTTGCACTCCACTCTTTATGCAACTTACAAGCGCATCAATCCGGCAGGCGAAAGTTACGATTTTGTTGTTGGTTTCGCTCCGGAAACCGGCGACCTGACTTTGGTGAACGTAAAAGACATCAAATCTTTGGGCCGTGACGAAATCCAGACTGTGGACGCTAAAATCAGCGGCAACAACATCCTGGGTGAAGCCAAGGCGATCTCGGGCCCGAAAGGTATCGTCAAACTTTCCTTGAAAGCGCGTGAAAATGAATCCACGGGTGGCGGCAAGGAAGAGTTTGCTTACTATGAAAGACTGCGCGCGCAACTGACCGCGATTTCCGGAACTTACGTGGGCCAGATGGATCAGGGCAACTCCGGTCCGGTAAAGGGTGTTGTGGGCATCACATTGCGCCTTTACGTTCAGGAAACTGTGAAGGAAGGATCTACCGTGACCATTCCTCGTCTGATGGGTGAATTGAACCGCGCGGACGATCCAGGCCACACGGCGGACCTGACCTTGACGGGTGTTTACGAAGCGGACCTGGCTGAGCCACGCCTGACTTTGACCGGCAAACCGGCTCGCGATCTGAATTCAAAATTTGAAGCGGCTATTTATGGCAAACTTGTAAATGGTGTTTTGGAAGGCGCTCTGACATCTAATTACTCCATGTCAGGCAAGCTGATCCTGAAAAAACAATAATCCTGCAAAGGATTAACCAAGGAGATTTGAGATGAAGAAACTACTGGTGATTGCAATTGGATTCGTGATTGCCGGATTCACGACTCAGCCTGCTCTGGCACTGAGTGTGCCTTCGGTGGTTGATTCTGTGGAATACACCTACAACGTTCAGTGTTCCTTTTCTCATTTCTCGAAAAACGAATTCTGCTTCAACTACATCTGCAAGTACAAAAAGTACTATGTGTGTGAAGGTGACCAAGGGGTTCTGGATCTGATCCTGAACATCAAAACCGTTCGATATCCAAATGAAACGGCGAAAGAAGACGTCACCAACTACAGCGTACAACCAAGATAAAAAAGGGGCTTTGCAAGCCCCTTTTTTCTTTCTGCCTATCGCAGACTCAGACCCGTCGCGGGCTGCACCTGCTGCACTCCAGGCATTCGCCACTGATGACTGAGAACTTCGTCCTTCGGCCAGTACAAACGCATCAGCAAATTGAAATCATCCCCCGCCGGCGCCGGCAGCCAGTTGGCCACCTTGCTGGCCTCAGGACGTTCGCTTTGGATGTAAATCTCCAGTGACCCGTCCTTGCCGTATTTCAACTTGTCACGATCCCCAAGAGCGTATCGGTTCAGGGGATTTTTCACGAAGTTCTGTTTTGAATTGTACATTGTCAGCGACCAGAACGCCCGGACCGGAGGCAACTGCCCCTTGGCAAAGCGCAGGGTGTATTTGTTATCCCCTTTCAAAGGCATGCCGTTGGCATCCACTGAAGCGCGCGGATAGACCGCATCCTGGGGAAGATTCGCACCTAAAAAATATTTGGCGACATAGGCTCTGTTTTCGTAATCGGCACCATAGGCCCCCATGTGATAGGAATACACCCAGCCCGCACTGACCTCCACGCCCGGAGGCGCCTGATTCAGGGCCACGATTTTTTCCAACGCCATCTTCGCCCCGCGATTGAATGCGACTCTCTGAGCATCGCTTAAGGCCCGGCCATCAAACTGCCCGGTTTCAGAAATACCCAGTCGTGCCATTTTCTCAACCATGGCAGAATCCTCCGGCTTCGGAGGATTCTGTTTCAGCAGACTTGCGAATTTTTCCATGAACTCAACCCCGTCCATGGCCTCCACCTGGGCCACCGGCGGTGTTTTCATGTCCACCGTGGAGCTGACCTGACGAGTGGGGGTGGCGATGACCTCGTTGTCCGACTGCTGCCACGAACTGAGCGTGGTCAGACGGTATTTTTTCTGAATTTCCCGAACTGCGGCAAAATCTTTCGGCCCGTTGGTTTGGGTGCGCCCGATGATCCATACAGTGTTGGTCGGTGATTTGATCTCAGTAAGACCCGTTGGCAGCTCTCCCCTCCAATCCGGTCCCGTGATGGCGAAGTCCCCTTTGTGAGACCCTGTGGTGCGCGTGCCCGGCGATGCAAACACATCCGTCCAGGCACTCATCAATTGCATCAGATAGTAGCGCTTCCCCATTTCCGGCACACTTAAGATGACCGGCTCGCGCGAAAGATCCAGAAATGCAGAGCTGTAAAGTGTGTCGGCGTTGGGACTGACCACTTGGGTGAAGCTCGCATCAGGGAAGCGGTCCTTGTGCAGGAACTGATTCACCGGTGCCGCATCCGCGGTCACACGGGAAACATTGGTCATCACCTCACGACTGGTTTCAACCAAAACCATCGGATAGCCATAGATATAAACCTCTTCCGCCAGCTTCTGGATCTCCGCGGGGCTGGCCGTGGTCTTAACTGATGCGGTTGTTTTTTTCTCGGAAGAACTACAGGATGCCATCAGCATCCCGGCCGTCAGGACAACGGCCAGATTGACGAATTGGATCTTCATGAGAGCCTCCTTGCTCAACAGCCTATGATTGAAGGCGCCCTGAAGATCAGCAATATGTAAGAATGCACCAGCCTCGACCGGCTAAGACTGCCCGTGGGATTTCTTTTCCAGCTCTGCCCAACGGGCATAAGCGGTTTCGATTTTGCTTTGCAAAGCGGAAATCTCGGAGAAAAGCTCCTGAACTTTAGAGGCCTGGCTGACGACCTCGGGCTTCCCCGCTTCGGTCTGCAGATTTGACAATTTTTCTTCCATTTCAAAGATATTGGCTTCCATGTTTTCCAGTTCAAACTTTTCCTTGAACGAGAGCTTCACTGGTTTGGCCGCCACTTTTTCGGCTTTCTTCTCTTTCTTCAGTTCCTGAGCTTGCAGCTCTTTTTGTTCTTCGAACCATTCTTCCCATTGCAGATAACCCGCAAAACGCTCCATGGAAGTGGAGCCATCCAGGTTCTTGTGCAATGCCAGAATGTCAGAAGCCACCTGATCCATGAAGAAACGGTCGTGTGTGACCAAAATCACGGCCCCCGTAAATTCCTTCAGAGATTCTTCAAGCACTGTCAATGTTGCCACATCCAGGTCATTGGTCGGTTCATCGAGAATCAGCACCTGGGCTTCATTCAGCATCAGTTGCGCCAAACGCAAGCGGCTTTGCTCGCCACCTGACAGCTTTTCCACTGGCAGATCCATTTGCTGACGGTTGAACAGGAATCTTTCCAGATAACTGCGCGCAAACACATACTGTCCCTGATAATGGACATAATCGCCATCAGGGCAGATGTTCTTCAAAACGGACTCTTTCGGCTTTAAGGTTTCACGGTTTTGTTCGAAATAGGCAATTTTCAATTTGTCCGCTTGAACCACACGGCCGGAAGTCGGCGCTTCCTGCTGCAGCAGCATGCGAATCAGCGTGGATTTTCCCGAACCGTTATCACCCAACAACGCCAGACGTGTTTTAGGAGTCACCAGATAGCTGAAGTCACTGAACAGCACACGACCGTCATAAGCCTTTGTAACGTGATCGACTTCGATCAGCTTTTGCGGATTACGGTCGGTTTCCTTAAATTCAATTTTTACTTTGCGAGCGGCGTTCTTCGCGGAAAGCTCCTCGACATCCTCTTTCAGGGTGCCGGCGCGATCAATACGGGCCTTTTGTTTTGTCAGACGGGCCTTGGCCCCGCGGCGCAGCCACTCGGTTTCACGACGAAGAGTGTTCTTCATCGCCAGCTCCTTCTGTTCCTGCCCGGCCAAAAGAATCGCTTTTTCCTCGAGATATTCGAGATAACCACCGGTGGTGGAAATCAGATAGTTCGGATTCTTCGGATCAAGATCAAAGATCTTGTTGACGGTTCGTTGCAGGAACAAACGGTCGTGCGTGATCGTCAAAGTGGCAAAGGGCGCACGGCTCAGGAAATCCTCCAGCCACATGATACTTGAAACGTCCAGGTGATTCGTCGGTTCATCCAACAGCAACAGCTCTGGATCGCGCACCAGTTCGCGCGCCAAAGCCACACGCTTTTTCCATCCCCCGGAAAGATCGCTGACCAGGAAGTTTTCTCCGAACTGGGTCAGCTCCAGACGGGCAATCCATTCATAGGCCGATCCAATCGCCTCATGCGGGTCCTGGGCTTTACTCAGGACCGCATCCAGGATGGTTTCATCTTTTTTGAATGTCGGAGTTTGTTCCAGATACCCCAGACGCAAACCCTTTTTAGCGGTCACGTCCCCGGCATCCGGAGTCATGGTGCCGGCCAGAATTTTCAGCAAAGTGGATTTACCGGCACCGTTGGGCCCAACCAGGCCCACACGTTCGCCCTCTTCAATGCCCAAAGAGACGTTTTTAAACAGGGTTTTCCCCGCAAAGGATTTTTCGAGCTTATGTGTATTGATGAGAAGCATGGCCCAACTTACTTCTGTTTCTCGATATCGGCCAGAATTTTCTGAATAGGAATGACGAATTCGCCCTTACAGGCATCCTCTGCGCACTTCATGATCTCAACAGAACCGCCTTCCGCGCTCTGTTCCTGGAAATCATCCTCACCACCGTGCAAAACACCAATCAATTCGTGAGTTTTGCTGTCAAACACCGGCGAACCTGAGTTTCCGACGAAAACATCCAGATTGGTCTCCAAGGATCCCGTTTCATTCACACGGCGCACTTTACCCTGAGCGGTCTTCTTCAGACTGCCCAGCGGATAACCGATGGAATAGACCGAATCCCCGACCACCGGCGAAGTCTCGGATATGACCACGGGCTCGACTTCATCCCGAGGGATGGAAATTTCCACAAGGGCATAGTCCAGCCCGCCCTGGAAATCATTTTTCTGAGCCACGATCAATTTGCACTGCCAGCCCTTGCGGGTGGTGGCCCCTTCCATCTTTTGCTCGTCATTAAAGACAAACACGGTGTTTTCACAAGTATGATCTTCGGTGAAACAATGCCCGGCCGTCAGAACCAGATTCGGCCCAATCAAAGTGCCGGAACAAAAGGCCTTGGATTCCTGGTCACTCCAGGCCAACTGCGGACCGGTCCCGTAGACTTCATCCACGGTCCATACAGCTTCGCCCTTCATGATATCATTCCATTTGTCAGCATGAACCAGAGCAACGTTTGCCCGGGTGTTGCGAGTGTGAGTGGAAACCTCCTGAATGGAGTCCTCGCCATAAATCACACCCTGGGTCAGTGTCCCGTCGGTGTTTACAAATGCCGAAGGTGCAGAGTCTCCTCCGCACCCGACAAGATTCATGATAAGGGTCCCGCTAAGGATGGCCTTCCACAGATTCATTAGTGTCCTTTAGTGAAGTCTACGTCATCACGGTGAGCTTCAGCCATGTGGCCTTGTTCCCAGCGACCTTCCACGTTTTCAGAGTCTACAACCTCGTTCTGCGTGCCTACCGCCTTCACTGTATAAGTCGCCGTGGCGATTTCTTTGTTCATGCGGTTTTCAACCGAGATACGAACCAAAGCGTCTTTACCCGCCTCGCTCACTTCACGGATGTCTTTCAGGTCGATCGTGCCGTCAATTTCTTTGGTCACATCACCCACAGTCACGAACTTCTTAAGACCCGCCATCTGAGCATCACGACCCGCAAGGGAGATGTTCATGAAGTCACGGTCGGAAGTCATGTCGATCTTCAGATCCAGGTGGCGAGCAACGCTTGCCGACTTAGGACGCGGAAGTTTTGCGAAAGTGCCTTTTCTGTAAGCTTCGATTTCAGATGCAGAGGACTTGTCCATGAACGCCTGAAGTTCATTGTAAGTACCGCATTTGACTTCCGGCTTGGAGCACACTTCATTGGCAAACTCAAAGAATGCTTCCATGTAAGCACCGCTCATCCATTTAGAGAAGTGGTGACCGATATGAACCGGAGCACGGTTGCCATAGTAGTTCGTGTTGAAGTAGCTGCGATAGATTGAAAGCATGTTAGCCTTAACCTGTGCTTTTTGCGCAGTGGAAACTTCGTTCAAGCAGTCACGGGCCTTGTTGGCTTTAACGGTGTTGCCGCTTTTGTCACGCTTCATGATCTGCATTGTCTGAGGCTCTTCCTTCAATACACGGGCAGAGTCACGAACGCAGAAGTTGTAATCCATAGAGATCCACTTGCGCGCGCCACCTGGTTCCGGCACTTCCGCCAAAGGGAAGTTCCATGTGCCGAATTCATTTCTTTGCGGCCAGTAGTTTACGAAATTCAATTTGGAAGTGTCGTACTGAATACCGAACTTCGGCAGATTCGGCCACAGGCCCGGGCTGACCCCCAGAACCGGTGCACGGAAGCCCGTGATTTCGTTTCTGAACAACAAACCTTTGGATTCTTTTTTAGAGATGCCATTCAGGTCGAACACGCGATCCAGGATTGCATAGAATTGAGTGAACTCAGATTTCCAGTCCGCCTCGCTCCAGCGCAGGTCCCATTTTTTATTGCGGAAGCCACCATCAAAGTGACCCACGGCGTGGGAACCGATTTCATGGCCTTCACGATAAGCTGCATTCATCTGATCAATACGATCGGAGATATCACGTCTGTCATCGCCCCAACCGATCGCGGAACCACGGTTTTTCGTAGCCACTTCGTTGCCGGCGCCATCCAGAATCAAACGCTGACCCGGTGGTTGATAGAAGGTTTTGTTTTCAGGGCTCAGGAAATAAACCGGATTGATAAAGAATGTGAAACGTGTGTCCACGCCCGCATCTTTTCTAAGTTTGGTGTAATCGCGGGAGTACTGCCATACCTCGTTGTTGTAAGATCCATCAAAGGCAAACATCACAAATTGTGGTGGTCTTTTAACTGTGGTGGTTGTTTGCGCCCATGCAAAATGCTGGGTGAACAAAGACAAAGTCACAAGGCCCTTTGCGATCAGTTTTCTTTTGGACATGGAATCCTCCGTATTGTTTTTATATTCAATAGGGGTGATTGCAACGGCTATGCCCGTGAAATCACGGGGTTTGACCCTAAAAAGGTGTCCAAAGATTGAACGAGGAACAATTAACGGCGTTCAGTGTCTCACTATAAGACACACCCTTTTCAGGACCTTGGACCAAGATTCGGAACACATATTCACTGAAGGTCGAGGGGGAAAATAAAGAATTCTTCAAATTCAAAACTTCCCATATAAATGAAAATACAGATCGTTGCCCTTTTCATAATTGCCTGTGTGTCACTTATAAACTCGTCTGCATTTGCGGCGTCCATGACCTGCAACAAAAGACAATCCGCCACCAACTGCATGATTTGCAACTGCTATCATGAAACCCGCGGAGAATCCTTCGAAGGCATGGTGGCCGTGAATAAGGTGGTGTTGTCCCGTTCGGAAGACGATGCCTATCCGAGCTCCATCTGCGGAGTCGTTTATGACGATGCCCAGTTCAGCTGGACTCAGGACAATATCGGCAACAACATCAATGCCACCAAAGATGAAGACAAAGAAGCTTTGGAGATGTGCAAGAAAGCCGTCAACCTTTCTGTCAAAGAAGGTCCCAATGACGTCATCTATTACTACAATCCAAGCATCGCCCGTCCCTACTGGGCCCGCCGCATGACCAACTGTGGAAAGGTCGGCAATCACACCTTCCTGGTTCCGCGCGGTGAATCCTGCCCTCGGAAGCTGGGCGTGATTGGCAAGTATTCCTCTTCCGGCGCAAGCAGCCAAAGCAAGAAAAGCACAGGTGCAAAATGATGAACGCTTTGATCGCAACTCTTCTCTACAGCATTTGCAGCTCGGCTGCTCCGGTGACAACCTCGGCAACCAACGCCGCTGAAATCACGGTGCAGGATGGAAATGTAAAGGTCACCCTGCCTGCCGAGGCAAAAAAAGCCCTGATTGACTGGAACCCGGAGTTTCTGACTTTCGATCTGAAAGATTATCCGGAATCGGTCTTGAGCCTGGTCAAGGAAGTCGAACCCGGTGGTGTTCCGATGGCCTTTATTGCCGACCTTGATAACAACGGCGACAAAGACATCGTGCTGCTGGGAAGTGATTTGCACCGCCAGTACGCGGTGGCCTTGACCAAAAAAGAAGGCACTTGGCAGGCCATTGAAATCCAGTCCTGGAACATTCCGAACATCAAAAAAACAGTTCTGAAAAAAGAGGATAAAACCAAAGAAACCGGCATCCCGCTGTATGTCCTTCCCGCTGAGGAAGAACACGCCAAGAAGCTCGGTAAAAAAGTCGGCATTCAGGTGGAAAGATATCTGGGCCCGGCAACTGTTTACGAAATCAAAGACGGCAAGGCTTCCAAAGTCGTTCTGGAATAAATCAAAAGGTTCTCGTTCTTCGGGAACCTTTTAGGTTGTTTCATATTGAAAATGTCGTTGTTCTAACATTTCCAGATACTGCTCCCGATCAATCAGTTTCCCGCCCATGCTGGCCACCACGGGCGTCACCATTTGCACATCGATCCATTCGTGCCCCTGTTCTGACAAAACTTCCACCAGGCGCCACAGCGCCAGTTTTGAAGCATTGGGCTTTTTATAGAACATGCTTTCACCGCTGAACACGCCTTCAACCAGCACTCCATAAATGCCGCCGATCAGAACATTGTTTTCGCGAACCTCCACCGACATGCAGTAACCGGCTTTGAAAAATTCCATATAGGCGCGTTTCATCTGTCCCGTGATCCAGGTGCCATCCTGACCAGGACGCGGCTGTTTGGAGCATTCCTCCAGCACATGATGAAAATCCTGATTCACTGAAAAATGAATTTCCGGATGACGCTTGCGAAAACGGCGCAGACTTTCCGGAACGTGGAAATCCCGAAACTCCAGAACTCCCCGTTCTTCCGGGGAAAACCACAGCATCGGCAAGCCAGGCTGGGGCCAGGGAAAAATCCCTTTGCTGTAGGCCGTATAAAGTGTGCCGACATCCAAAGATCCCCCAATAGCCAAAATCCCTTCAGCCAGGGTTTCGCGCGGATCTGGAAAGTCGACCGAGGATCGTAATTTTCCCTGCATTACTTCGCCTTATAAGTCAGACGGTAAATGACCCCCGCCTTGTCGTCAGAAATCAGCATCGCCCCATCGGGCAAAACTTCCACATCCACCGGACGCCCCCAGGAGGAATCCCCCTGCAACCAGCCTTCAATGAAGGACTCTGTCTTTTCAACATTGGAGCCATTCAGCTTCACAAACGTCAGACGATACCCCTGTGGTGTGGATCGGTTCCAGGAACCGTGTTCGGCCAGAATGATGCTGTCTTTGTATTGTGCCGGGAACTGAGTCCCCGTGTAAAAGCGCATACCCAACGGCGCCACGTGGGCGCGAAGCTCCACCACCGGAGCCACATAGTCTGAGCACTTTTTGCCTTTGCCAAAATCCGGATCCAGAGTGTCCTTGCCATGACAGAACGGGAAGCCGAAGTTCTGACCTTCTTTGGTCAGGCGGTTCACTTCACACGGCGGACGATCATCCCCCATCCAGTCGCGACCGTTATCGGTAAACCAAAGTTCTTTCGACTGAGGATGAAAATCAAAGCCCACAGTGTTGCGCACTCCGGAGGCCACTTCCTCTTTGCTGGTGCCGTTCACATCAATGCGATAAATGCGTGCATACTGAGTGCCGGGATCACAAATATTGCAATTAGCCCCCACCGGGACATAGAGCTTTCCATCCGGACCAAAGCGGATGAACTTCCATCCATGGTGAGTGTCTGAAGGAAAGGTTTGAGGCAGGGTGCGCACAGGTTTTGCCGGAAGTTTCACACTGGGGCCGGCATCAAATTCGTGAATGCGCGCAATTTCGGCCACATAAAGTTTTCCGTCTTTATAGGCAACACCGTTGGGCGTGTCCAGGCCCTGAGCAAAGACGCTGGCCTTGCCATCCTTCACCACATAAACCTTATCACCGGACCGAGAGCCCACAAAGATCCGGCCATCCGGAGCCTGCGCCAAAGACCGAGCCCCCGGCACCTGCGCCCACACCGAAATCTGAAACCCAGGAGGCATCTTCAATTTTTCCAAAGGAAGCTGCTTCGCCCCCACAGAAAGCGAAACCAAAAGCCCAAAAGAAACAATCCATCCAGCTCTCACAATCCCCTCCTTGGCCCGACCCAATCTCTAATCTCTATTTTCCACGTGCGACACAAACATCGCACTTTCCACAAGGCTCCAGGTGCTCATGCCCAAAGTAAGCATAAATGCGATTCATGCGGCACTCACTGTCCTGATTGGCCCATTGAACCATCTGCAAAAGCTTGGTGTTCTGGGCACGCAAAATAGCCTCCCCATTTTCAGCCAGGAACTGTTCATCCGTCGGCGCATTGACACAGGCATAAGGGAACGGATCGTCGGACTTTTGCAGACAGCCCCAGCGCTCCAAAATACTGACCGCCGCCTCGGACCTGAAGTCCCGGCGATTTCTAAAATTCATTTGTTCACGAAGGAAGTCAAACCCGCCCTGATCCACCTGCATTCTTTTGTCTTCTATCAGTTGATAGATCTTGCGGATGAAATCAGGCTCGGGATGGGACCATTTCAAAAACTCCATTTGAATGCTGACATCGTCCTGATCATACAACAGATGACAAGAAGACTCTGCCCCGTCCCGGCCCGCGCGACCCACTTCCTGAAAATATGATTCCAGCGCATTGGGGGTTTCGGCGTGAATCAAAAGACGCACATTGCTTTTGTCGATGCCCAGACCGAACGCCGGCGTCGCAATCATCAGCGGAGCCTCTTCATTTTGGAAGGCCTTCTGATTACGCTTGCGATCATGCGGCGGCAGATCGCCGTGATACACCAGATGCGCCATGCCCAGACGATTCAGGGAAGAAGAGATTTTTTTCAGCGTCTGAATCAAAGAACAATAAATGATCGCGGTGCCCGGTTGCTGGTGACGAAGCCCGACAATGGCGCGGATCTTTTCGTCAATCCCGTAAATGTCGTGAACATTCAAAGCCAGGTTCGGTCGCTCGATCCCGGCCGAGATAATCAGAGCGTCTTCCATGTTCAGTTTTTTCAGGATGTCTTTTTGAACCTCGGGGGTTGCCGTGGCGGTCAAAGCCAGCGTCGGCGGATTCCCCAAAAGGGCGCGGAATTCCCCCACCCGCGAATAATCCGGGCGGAAGTCATGCCCCCACTGGGAAATACAGTGCGCCTCATCCACGGCCAAAAGCTGGATCGCGCGTTTTTCAACAGCTTGAAGGAACTCAGGTTTACGGAAGCGCTCGGGGGTCACATAAATCAGTTTGAAGTCGCCTTTGGCCAGACGATTCTGGCGGGACTCCCTTTCCTCCCGGCTCAAAGTGGAACTTAAGAACGTGGCGCTGATCCCCAGCTCCTGGGCCTTGAAAACCTGATCCTGCATCAAAGCGATCAGCGGAGAAATAACGACCACCAGGCCGTCGCGGGTCTTTGCCGGAAACTGAAAACAGAGGCTTTTTCCCATTCCCGTGGGCATTAAAGCCAGCAGGTTTTGGTTTGCCCAAACTTTATGCAGGATTTGCTCTTGCTCGCCCCGGAAGGAAGTAAAAGGAAAGTTCGCTTTTAAAAGCTGAAGAAGATCGCTCATAGTGCCGATCAGTCTACGCTACTGAGAGGGGCCCGACTAGCCAACCGCCTCGAGGATGCGGTGCGTTGGGATTCTGGCCTAGAATCTTTTTTTGCACTTAGTAGTATTTGATGATAATTCGAGTACTTTCATAAAATTTGTTTAATTTTTGCTAATAATAACAGCGATTAAATAATAACAGCGATTAAAACCATATAAACGAAGGGTAAAGATATGTCCAAAAAGTGGAATATTGATATGGTCAGAAACATTGGTATCTCGGCGCACATCGACTCCGGGAAAACCACAACTTCTGAGCGTATTCTGTTCTATGGAGGAAGAATCCACGCCATCCACGAAGTACGTGGAAAAGACGGCGTTGGTGCGACAATGGACTCCATGGATCTAGAGAGAGAAAAAGGGATCACCATCCAGTCTGCTGCAACTCAGGTTCAGTGGAAGGATTATACAATCAATTTGATCGATACACCGGGGCACGTGGACTTCACAGTTGAAGTTGAACGTTCTCTTCGCGTTCTAGACGGTGCGATCCTGTTGCTTTGCGGTGTTGCCGGCGTTCAGTCTCAGTCCATCACTGTTGACCGTCAGATGAAACGTTACAACGTTCCTCGTTTGGCCTTCGTGAACAAATTGGACCGTCAAGGTGCCAACCCATACCGTGTTACTGATGCTTTGATCGAAAAATTGCGTTTGAACGCAGTTATGATCCAGATCCCAATCGGTCTGGAAGATCAGCACAGAGGTCACGTTGACCTGACTGACATGAAAGCTTACATCAACCAAGGTGAATCCGGTGAGAACGTTCTTGTAGAAGAAATCCCAGCGGACCTTGTTGAAACTGCAAAAAAATACCGTCAGATCATGATCGGCAAACTGGCTGACGTTGACTCTGCTATCGAAGAGAAATTCTTGATGGAAGAAGAGCCAACAACAGAAGAAATCCGCGCAGCTATCCGTAAAGGCACTATCGCCTTGAAGTTGGTTCCGGTTCTTTGCGGTTCCGCGTTCAAAAATAAAGGTGTTCAGCGTCTTATGGACGCGGTTACTTACTATCTTCCTTCTCCAGCTGAGAAAAAAGAGCAAGCTCTTGATATCACTAAGAACGAAGAGAAGTTCGACCTGTTCCCAGATTCAACAAAACCATTGGTTTCCCTGGCGTTCAAACTTCAGGAAACTCCATTCGGTCAGTTGACTTACATGCGTATCTACCAAGGTAAGATGGGCAAAGGCGACTTCATCATCAACCAAGTGAACAAGAAATCTGTTAAGATTCCTCGTTTGGTTCGTATGCACTCTGACAAGATGGAAGACATCGACACTGCTTACGCTGGTGACATCGTGGCATTGTTCGGTATCGACTGCGCGTCCGGTGATACTTTCTGTGACGACAAAATCCAGGCGTCCATGCAATCCATGCACGTTCCAGATTCTGTTATCAGCTTGGCTGTTGCGCCTAAAGATAAAACTGCGGCGAACAACTTCTCCAAAGCACTTCAAAAATTCCGTAAGGAAGACCCTACATTCCGCGTACACCGTGACGAGGAATCCAACGAGACTATCATCTCCGGTATGGGTGAATTGCACTTGGAAATCTACGTTGAGCGTATGAAACGTGAATTCAACTGTGAAGTTATCGTGGGTCAACCTCAGGTTGCTTACCGTGAGACTATCTCCGTTGAAGCTCCGTACGACTACACTCACAAAAAACAAACTGGTGGTTCCGGTCAGTACGCGAAAATCGTTGGTAAGATCGTTCCATTGCCTCCACAAGAAGACGGCTCTGTATTCAAGTTCGAAAACAAAGTTGTCGGTGGTCGTATCCCTAAAGAATTCATCCCTGCGGTTGAAGAGGGCTTCAAAGAGCAGACTGTTAAAGGTCCTCTGATTGGCTTCCCGATCGTTGGTGTTGAAGTTGTTCTGGAAGACGGCGCGTACCACGATGTCGACTCCTCATACATGGCGTTCAAAATCGCTGGTATGGCGGCTCTTCGTGAAGTGTACTCTGCGGCAAAACCAACTGTTCTTGAGCCGATCATGAAGCTTGAGACGACAGTTCCAGACGAATACCAAGGTTCCGCTGTTGGTCAAATCAACCAACGCCGTGGTTCCATCGTTGCAACTACTGCATTCGAAGGTAACTGCGTGATCGAAGCTGAAGTGCCACTGACAGAAATGTTCGGTTACTCTACAGACCTTCGTTCTGCAACCAAAGGTAAAGGTGAGTTCTCCATGGAATTCGCGAAGTACGCTCCAGTACCTCGTAACATCCAGGAAGAGCTTGCGAAGAAATACCAAGCTAAGCGCGCAGCTGAGCAGAAGTAATTTCGCGCGGATGCGCAGAAGGTGCGAAGCACTGGACTGCGTCCCCGCTAAGTTTGATCTTCAAACTTCAAAGCCCGGTGGAAACACCGGGCTTTTTTTTTATTTCCCTGCCCCGACTTATATCCAGAAAAACTAAACATCGCCGCCGGTTGTGCCGAAAAGAGATTCGTAAATTCATCTTTCAGCCCCGAGGACGACAGCCATGGATCGCGACCAGCTTATTGCCGAAATCAAAAAGCAGCTTCAGGAAGAACTGAAAAGTCAGACGGACGCCATTAAGAACAAAATCCCCGGCGAACAGCGAGAGCAAATCAAAGACATGAAAGACAGCCTGACCCAAACCATGAAGGAAAACCCATGGGCTTCGGTCGGCATTGCCGCCCTGGCGGGCTTTGTGATCGCGCGCATGCTGTACAAAAGAAAGGATGACTAGATGAACTTTCTTCTGCCCATCATTTCATTCTTTATCGGTAACGCGAAAAGCCTGTTCAAAGAACCGGGCATTGCCTTCACCCAACAACTGGTGCTGCATCTGCGCGCGCTGACATTCGTGCTGGTGTCCACCATCGGCTCTCTGGCTTTAAGCTGTGTGGGCGTCTCTCTATTGATCACAAGCCTTGCCGGCCAGCTCGACAAGGGCGAGGAATTCCAGATCACGGGAGGCATGATTGTGTACCTGGTAATGACCGTGATTTCTGTGGGTGTTCTGATCTACAGCCTGAACAAGAAAACATGGTTGAAAGCTTTGGGTTTTGCTGAAAAGCCTGTGGCCGCCAAACAATCCGGAGCCCTGGAAAATGCCGTGGCCTTACTGGTGATGGACTATGTGGAAGAGCGCCAAAGCAAGCGCGCAAAGACATCAGAAGCCAGTTAAACCTGTCCCATGAATCCCCGCCAACACGGGGATTTTTGTCCCATGCGCCCTTCCTGCCCCCTTCAATTCAAATTAAACCCGGCCTCATCGTGGCACTTGGGTTGCTTTTAACAGCAGCAACACTTGATTCACGAAAGGAATCCGAAATGAAACACATTATCGTGGTATTGGCTTTGTTTGGTTTTATGTCTGTATCTCACGCGGAAGAAACTGTTTCTGAGAAAGCGAAATCCACCGCCAATGACGTGAAACGTGGCGCGAAGAAAGCCATGAACCGTGCGGAAGAAGCTGTGTGCATGGAAGGCGATGTAAAGTGCCTTGCAAAAAAAGGCCAGAACCGCGTTGAAGAAGGTGCCGACTATGTGAAAGACAAAGTCGACGAAGTAACCGACAAAAAATAATTCCTGCGAGGAATTTAAGACCAAAAAAAAGAGCTGACTGTCATGGTCAGCTCTTTTGCTTTATATAGAAAGCGGTTTCAGAAATTACATCGGCCAGCGATTGCAATACTCGTTGCTGTCAGAAGAAATCACTTTACCAGTGGATTTAGCCACAACCAGAACAGATACAGTTGTGCAGGTTTCATCATAGCTGATGTCTTCCTGAGTGCGGGTTGTGTAAACCAGAACATCGCCACGGTCTTCAACTGTGGTGTTGGACGTCACAGGATAAGTTTTGCCTTTGCCTGGAACAGAGAAGATTTCACCGATCATGCCGCCGCCGTCACCACCGCCATAGCCGCCGCCATCGAATCCACCGTTGCCATAACCGCCACCATCAAAAGCGCCACCGCTGTTGCGGTCGTTGCCTTCATAGGTCTCTTCACGAGGGTCTTTTTCTTCACCACGACCACCGTCGTCTTCCTTCGGAGCCGGCTCGGATTTGCCTTTTCCTTTTTTAGCAGAAACCACGTCCTGGGAATTGTCAGAGATATTGGCAAAGGTTGGCGCCGCGAAAGAAAGAGAAAGCAGGGCCGCCAGCAAGATTGTTTTCATATGAAGACTCCTTTTGTATTCAAAGCGAAGTCTTTAGCACGAAGGGTGGTGAAGGGCCAATCCCCGTCACCACCCTTTCCATATTTTCACGATTGTTCAAACTCTGGACAGCTCAGTTCGCATTATTTTGCAACGGGCGCGACCTCGTTCAAGAAGGCCTCCAAAGCAGACCAGGAGCGCTTCTCAGCCGCCTCATTGTAGGCGTGTCCCTTGGAGGGATCGTTGCCGGCGTCCTTCTGGGTGAAGGCATGAACTGCTCCAGAATAAGCTACAAACTGATAGTCAACTTTGGCTTCGTTCATTTCTTTCATGAAGCCGTCGACTTCCGCCGGTGGTACGTAAGGGTCGATCGCCCCGTGCAACACCAACACTTTAGTTTTGATATTTTTAACGTCTTTGGGGTTTTTGCTGGCAAGGCCCCCATGAATACTCACGGCACCCGCAACCGGCAAGCCTGCACGAGCGGCCTCAAGGGCTCCGGTCCCGCCAAAACAATACCCCATGATCACGATCTGTTTGGCATCGACGTTTTTATTTTTCTTCAGATAATCAAAGGCCGCTTTTTCACGCGCACGGAAAAGCTTTACGTCCTCTTTGTAAGTGCCGGCAAGTTTTCCCGCCTCGGCCGGGGAACCAGGACGCACCCCTTTGCCATAGATATCGGCCGCAAGAACTACATAACCTTTTTCCGCCAAACGCTGAGCGCTAGCTTTTTCATGATCACCCAGTCCCATCCACTGGTGAACAATGATGATCGCCGGACGAGGGCCTTTGGCCGAATTGTCCTGCGCCAGGAAACCCTCCAAAGTGGTCTTGCCATCCTTGTACTCAACCGTTTCAGTTTTCACTTCAGCATGAGCCTGCATAAAGGCTCCGAACGCCAACACCACTGCCGCCAAACTCTTCATCATCTTAGGTACTCCTTTTAAGCTTTACCAAAGTCTAAGAAGGACCCGGCAAAAGGTCAAAAACCCCTCTTTCAGGCCCTGATGAGTCACAAATTCCTGTTTTATCTCGATTATATCAGGACTTCTTGCAAGTCGCGTTATAGACAGGTCCCTTCCCGGATGTGATACACTCTAGTCTCTATGGAATACCACAGGCCTAGGCCCGTCACATTTAACTTCTCAGATTTAAGCACCACTCTATGACGATCATTATTGTCCTATTCATCAGTACCATCGGTATCTCTTTTTTATGTTCAATGCTGGAAGCTGTTCTTTTGACGTCGACCTCCGCGTACATCGGGGTTCTGGTCAAAGAGAATAAAAGAAGCGGAAAGCTTCTTGAACATCTGAAAGAAAACATCGACCGCCCCATCTCTGCCATCCTGACCCTGAACACCGTTTCCCACACTCTTGGTTCCGCTGCGATCGCCTACCAAATCCAGATTCACTACGGGCAAGAAGCCGTCACTGTTGCCTCTTTTGCCCTGACCTTCCTGATCCTGATTTTGTCTGAGATCATTCCCAAGTCTGTAGGAGCCGCCCACTGGAAAGCTCTAGTTCCCTTTGCCGCCTACACCATCCAGTTCATGATCCTGCTATTGTATCCCTTGGTGATCATGTCCGAGTGGCTGGGCCGTTTCTTTGCAAAGACCTCTGAAGACCCGGAAGTGACCCGCGAAGAGATCCTGATGACTGCCGAAATCGGCGTGGAAGAAGGAACTTTGAAAGGCAAAGAATCCAACATCATCAAAAATCTGCTGATGCTGGACAAAATCTATGTGTCTGACATCATGACCCCGCGATCCGTGTTCTTTGCTTTGGACAAGGACCTGACCGTGGAAGAGGTCTTTAACAAGTACCGTCCGCTGCGCTTCTCGCGCATCCCGGTTTACGACGGCAGCCTGGATAACATCATAGGCATGACCTATCGCTATAAAATTCACGAAACTCTTTCCAACGATCTGCACGACAAGACAATCGGTGAAATCGTGACTCCGATTTCCAGCATCCCGGAACGCATGACTGTGTCCCAGGTTCTGGACTTCTTTATCAAAGAAAAAGAGCACGTGGCTTTGGCTGTTGACGAGTACGGTATCGTGGCTGGTCTGGTCAGTCTGGAAGACGCCGTTGAAACCTTGCTGGGTGTTGAGATCGTCGATGAATTGGATAACGTTGAAGACATGCGCAAGTTCGCTCTTGAACAGTGGCAGATGCGCAAACAGAAACTGCGCCGGAGCTAGGTTGTGATTTTGTTTTATATCCCCTGTCCTGACAAAAATTCTGCGCAGAGTATCGCAAGAACTCTGCTTGAAGAAAAACTTGTCGGTTGCGCCAACATCATTCCGGGCATGGAATCGATGTACTGGTGGGAGGGAAAATTAGAGACAAGCTCCGAGCATATCCTGATTCTGAAGGCTTTGAACACCCCTGATGCACAGAGCAGAATCACAAAAAGGGTCGAAGAGCTTCATCCTTATGAAGTCCCGTGTGTCATGACTCTCCCCGTCCTGGGAATCAATCCCGCATTCAAGAACTGGCTTGAAGAAAGTCAAAGATAGCCCTAGCTTTGAAAAGCGAAGGAGCTATCGCCATGACCAGACAAGAACTTGCCAAGAATATTTACGACATTGCTCACCTGACGGGTGAATTCAAATTGCGCTCAGGCCAGATCTCGAACGAATACTTCGACAAGTATCGTTTTGAGGCACAACCGACGTTGCTGCGTGAAATCGCCAAACAAATGGTTCCATTAATTCCTGCAGGCACCGAAGTTCTGGCGGGCCTTGAAATGGGCGGCATCCCTATCGCCACGGCCCTGTCCCTGGAAACCGGGATCCCTTGTGTGTTCGTTCGTAAAGAGGCCAAAGAATACGGTACCTGCAAGTTTGCCGAAGGCCTTGAGATCAAAGGCAAGAAGGTCTGTGTGATTGAGGATGTCGTCACCACTGGCGGTCAGGTGGTGCTTTCCACGGCGGATTTACGCTCTATCGGAGCTGAGATTTCCACAGTTCTGTGTGTGATCCACCGCGGGCCCCAGTTCCCCGAACCCAAGCTGACTGAGATCGGCCTGGACCTTCGTCCATTGTTCAAGAAATCCGATTTCTAGCCGATAAAGAGAACTGGTTTATCTTATCGAGAGGAAGACAGGATGAAACAGTTCTCAAAGGCTCTATTAGCCACAGCTATTGTTTTCACCGCCAGCCCGTCCTTCGCGGGCTACGATGAGTTTGATTGCCGGACAAACAATCAGATGAAGAATGCTGGCCTCGAGTGCATCACTTGCGGCATTCAGAAGTACTATGCCGACAAGGGCACTCCCGTTGATGTTTCTGATAAATGGTTGGCAATGATTGCACTAAACGTGCAAAAAGAATACGGCTACAATACTGTCCGCTCTGACGTTGATAAAGAGAACTTCCAAAAAGAGGTCATCCGTCGCATTCAAACGTATGGCTTCTGTGTAGAATACCTCGGCAAAGACACTAAAAAAGTGGGTCGTTCAAGAGAATACAAAGACATGAGTCATGTCGACTGGACTTACTTCAATCAATTGCTGAATCGAGATGCAAGACCATCGGAAAAGCAAATGGCCGACGCAGCTGAAAGGCTGGGCTTTAAAACTGGTTGGACTTCCAGCACGCCAGCACTTGAAAACATGAACTACTTGTTTGAAGGTATGTTTGAAAATCGCAGCCTAGACGAGAAACGTGCTCTGTTTAAAGAAAAACTAAGACAGGCACTTGAGTCAGACTATACTGTCTCAGGTGAAAAGAAGGAAAAGTCCAAAGAGTTCATTGCCAAAGGTGACAAAGACCAAGGCCTGACTCGTTGTCTGGCCGACATAAATGCCAAGTTTATGAAGAAGCCAATGGGTGACAAAGAGACCCATGCCTTCTGTGGCGTTATGGCAAACTCCTGCGATATCGCTCGAGTGAACTTGGACTCTCAAAAAGACTTTTGTATTTTGAAAGGTATGGCGCTGAAACCAGCATCCTCCCCGATCAGTCAGCCGCCAGTATTCAGCGGCGATGGCGGCGGCGGCTACAGACCACAACCTCCACCTCCTCCAATGCCATCAAGATCCGGCAGCGGACACTTTTTAGTTTTGAATCAAATTATTGCGCACATCTTTCAGCAATCACAGACTGAATCTTCTGAAGCTTTACAGAAGGGTTCCTTACGTCCCATTGCCATTTGAAGTCGCGGCAGTCCTGCCACCATGGGAAGACCATGGGACCGAATTTTTCATCCTTGTCGTCTTTCTTTATGCGCTTGTAAACGATCTGCTCAATCGGGCCATAAGCCTTCTTCATCAAAAGACCTTTGGAAATCAAATCAATCGCCACTTCCACGCTGGTGACAAAGCCAATCTGACCTTCCATCGTTGGGAACTTGGAACGATCCAGTCTGGAATAAGCTTCGCGGATATAGCTGACAGCCGGAATGTGCGGGAATTCTTTCACCATCTGGTCGTAAACAACCGCATCGAACTGACCGTTGTCGCCGAAATAGATCACCACTTCCGGGTTGGTTTCAGCAAGCACCTTGCGGATGACTTTTTGCTTCAGCTCAGGATCCTGTTTGATGCCCGAGTTCATGTGCAGTTTCGTGATCGGGAAGCCGTTTTCCTCTAGGAAATCCGTGTGCTGCTCGTTCATCAGAAGCTTTGGCGCCAAAGACACATAATGGAATTCAATGTCTTCATGCTGCAGATTTAACATCTGTAAGATTTCAGACATACCCACGAAACGACTGTCATCATCGGCAAAAGAGGTTGCCGCACCCTTCTTGGATAGCACGTGGGACACCTTCAACGTGTCATCAATATCAGACACCACAAGCACCTTGGCTTCGGCAAAGGCTGACAACATCAATCCGGCAAGTAAAGCGATGTATTTTCTCATGGACGTCTCCTGTTATTTTTTGTTTCCTAAAAAGATTGAATCGTAAATCTGCTCCAGTAAGCCACGTCATGCGCCACACAGCAGTCCAAATAGGCATTCACCGACCAGGCAAACCCGTCCGGACTCATGCTGCAGCCATCGCTGGTAAAGTCTTTCAGCGTATTTTTAGCAAACCCCTGCCCAGCCACCATAGTGACCAATAAATAGACAGCAAGCGACACCCAGTGTCCCTTGCGAGGCTTAAATAAGGCTAATTTGGATTTGAATATCATCAGCCCCTAAAGGAGCAAGAGGCAGACCAAAGAAAAACATTTAAGAAAACCAGAAAATCCCCACCGCGACCCACCCAACCAAGGTTGGTCAAAAAGGCTCAGATGCAAGGCGGAGGTGGGCCCTCGCAGCGCAGGCGTGCTCCAAGCACGTCGAAGCGAGAAGGCCCGCCGACAACGCAGTCAGATGGGCCTTTTTCACCGACCGCCTATTTTTCGCCGACTACGTAGGCAATCCAGGACTGACAAGCTTCGCCGTGATCTACACGGGTGAAGTTGCCGTCTCCGGAACCATCCGGAGCCGTACCTTCCCAGTACACGTGGGTCTTTTTAAAACCCACTTCTTCCATGATGTCGCGGACCTCAGAGATGGACCACATACGCCAGTCATAGGTGAAGACCTGTTCGATCTTCTTCCCACCCACTTTAAAGTGGATGTGGAACAGAGCCTCATTGGTCACAGGATCAAAGTTCGTCTGATCCCAGTAGTAAGTGAAGCCTTCGTGTTTGATCGCGTCTTCAATGGCTTCGTAGCACTGACTGCCACCGAAGATATCCACCAGGAACATGCCGTCTTTGTTCAAAGTCTTCAGCACATTGGCGAAGTACTTTTTCAAAACCTCACGTTTTTTAAAGCAGAAGTACGAGAAATTCATCGCGGCCACGATGTCGGCTTTGGCCAGATTCGGATCCAGCACGTTGCCTTCAACCAGCTTCATGCGCTTTTGCTGTTCCGGCTTTAGCTTCGTCAGATAGTTGGCTTTGCCGTAGGCCATTGGTTCCGGATCCAGATCCACACCCACCGCCTCATGACGAGGATGCAGCTTGATCCACTCAGTGGAAAGAGCAAATGTCCCGCAGAAGTCTTCACGGAATACACGGGGCTGCTTGCCTTTCAGCTCGCGGAACGTGTTCCAGATAAAGACCACATCGTTTTCCGCCGACTGAACCGCCTTGCGGTACAGTTCGTATTTATCGAATACCAAAGCCGTGCTTTTTTTATTCACACGACGGCGGACTTTTTTCCTGTGGGACATTTCTTTTTTCATTTACGGCACTTCCGCTACGACTTCACGAATCGCAAGTTCAATGTCATGGATCTGTGGCACAGAGTTCTTTTCAAGGTTCGGGTGCAGACCGATGCCCGGCAGGTTTTTACCAGCCAGAACACGCGGACGCGCCATCAGTTGATAGAAGCACTCTTGAGTCGCACGGTAAGCCAAATGTTCGCCGAAGTTAGTCACTTCCGTGTCCTCGTTCACGAACAGCACGCGACCGGTTTTTTCGATGGATGCTTTGATCATCGGCCAGTCGTATGGATAGATCGAGCGCAGATCGATCACCTCAACTGAGATGCCTTCTTCTGCCAGTTTCACCGCCACTTCGTCACACAGGTGCACCATGCGGCTGTAAGTGACAACCGTGATGTGTTCACCCGCGTGAGTGATCTTGCCCTTGCCGATTGGAACCATGTATTTTTCAAGTTCCGGCCAGCGCGGCTTCCAGCCTTCAGAATTCTGAACTGGTTTGTCGATCATGGCTTTAAGCTCTTTTTCATCCGCAGGTTCACCCGGGATCAGCTCATCACCTTTATGGCGCATCAACGCCTTGGATTTCAAATAAAGAACCGGATTTGGATCCTCGATCGCAGAAAGCATCAAGCCGTAAGCATCCAACGGATTGGACGGCATTACGATCTTCCAGCCTTGCAGGCGGGATGCCCAGGCGTCGAAGGAATGAGAGTGGTAAACGGAACCAAAGATCCCCGCACCCACCGGAGTCATCACCACCATCGGCAGTTGAATCTGACCGTTCGTGCACCACAAAGTGTTGCCGGCAATTTTCAAAAGATCGATGGTGTTAAAGATATAATCCGCAAACTGGATTTCAGCCACGCAGCGGTCACCACCCATCGCGATACCCATCGCCATGCTGATGATCCCACGCTCATCCAGAGTCGAGTTCCACGCCGTTTCCAAACCTTGAGTCGCTGTGAAAACGCCCCCCAGTGGTGCGCCCACGTCCTGACCGAAGATGTCTTTAACTCCCATGTTGGCTTCACCATAGTGAAGGGCCATTCTGATGGCCTGAGCAATACTTGCCATTAGAATTTTCTCCAATCTGCATTTTCGCTGTTAACGTAAACATGATCCCAAACAGATTCCGGAGTCGGTACCGGTTCCTGACGGGCTTGTTCCTGGGCGCTGACGCCTTCGGCTTCATAATTTTCCCAGATCTTCTTCGCCGCTTTCGCATCAAGAATACCAGCATCGATCAGGTTCTTTTCGAAAGTCAGCACCGGATCAAACAAGTGTGGTTTTTTATTGGCGCCGTCCGCGGAAGAGTGACCGTACAAACGAGTCACCTTCGCTTCGATGAAGGATGGTTTGCCGGTTTTACGGATGTATTCCATCTCTTCCTTCAGAGCCAGATAAGTTTCAATCGGGTCATTGCCGTTGATCACGCGGGAACGGATGTTGAACGCAGCAGCGCGATCCGCGATGTTTGTTTCACCGTGCTGACCTTCGTACGGAGTCGAAATACCGTAACCGTTGTTCTGCACAGTGATCAGCATCGGAAGTTCCTGGCCCTTACGGGACGCAAGGATCAAACAGGATGCAAAGTCACCTTCAGCAGTCCCGGCATCACCACCAGTCACGATGGAGATCGCACCTTTACCCGCACGCTTTTGCACGTGAGCCGTACCGCACGCGATCGGATACTGAACTTCCAAAGGAGACGTCACCGGAGCCACGTTCCATTGCGGGAAGCAATAGTGGCTGGAGAAGTTACGACCACCTGTTGATGGATCCGTCGCACGGTTCATCATCAAGCGGATGGAATCAATCATGTCCATGCCCAAAGCCACCATCGTCGGAGTACAGCGATAGTGCAGGTGCAACCAGTCGTTCTCTGGGCCAGAGCCTTTGCGCGCCAGCATACCCAAAGCAACACCCCAGGCTTCCTCACCAGGTCCACCAATCCAGAAGTAAGCCTCACCGGCTTTATAAATTTTGATCAGACGTTCTTCAAGCACGCGGGACTTAACCATCAGGTTGTGCATGCGAAGCAAAATTTCTTCAGACAATCCACCAAAGCTCTGCTTCTTTTTTGCAGGAGCAGTCGCTTTTTTAGAAGCTTTCACAGTGGACTTTGCAGCAGGTTTTGCAGCCTTCTTGGTAGTCTTACCAGCAGCCGCCTTACCCCCTGCTTTCACAGTGGTCTTTTTAGACATGTTAAGGGCCTCCATATTCGCGTCTATCTAAGCGAAAACACAACCCTTTGTCACGTCCATTCAAGCCCCCGCAAACCACCTGCCATTAAACCCCTAAAAACCCCCCAAACCCTGTAAAACCACCCCAATATTGCTTAATTTTTAAGCTTTCACGCCGTCAGATGCGCCTTTTTCACCGCCCCAAAATAAAAAAGCCCGGGGGCTTATGGCCTCCGGGCTTAAAACAACAACAACACGTTTTTCTAATCTATCGGAACACTACTTGGCGTTAGCCTGCTTCTGCTGAGGCACCAGGGATTTCCCGTCCTCAAGCTGAATCAGATCCAGAAGAACATTTTCTGCTTCCATGATATCAGGACGCTTCAAATACTCTTCGTTTTTCTTGGCCTTGCTAGCGGTCTTTTTAGCTTTGTCTTTCTTTTCTTTTTCGTTCTTGTCTTTAAGAACTTCGCTCACGCGGATCACTTTACCGCGGGCTTTGGCTTTGTTCAGCTCTTCCACGATCTTTTTGAACTCATCGTTCTTAGCAACACGCTCGCCGGATCTTTCACGCAGGGACTTCAGCCACTCCGGTTTGATTTCTTTCCAAGCGCCCGGGCCTTCTTTCACGTAGGCATCCGGTGACAGGAAGGATTCAATCGTTTTTGGCGGCAAAGAGTAATCCATGTATTTTTCGCCAATGTCATCCGCACTGAACGGGCCTGGCAACACGATATCTGCATCCACACCACGGTGCTGAGTGGATTTACCACCCGGCACGAAGAACATACCCACAGTCACTTTGATCGCGCCCAGATTGTTCGGGATTGGAAGGACAGACTGAACTGAGCCCTTACCATAAGTGTGATCACCACCCACGACTACGGCACGTTTATAATCCTGCAAAGTGCCGGACACGATTTCAGAAGCGGAGGCAGAAATACGGCTGGTCAAAACAACCAGCGGTCCCGCCCAGTCCACCATTGGATCTGTGTCACGAAGTGCGGATTCCGCACGGCCTTCATTTTTGGAGGACTGCTTCACCACGTTTCCGGTCTGGAAGAACAGACCCGCGATTTTCACCGCGTCTTCAAGCGAACCACCACCGTTGTTGGAAAGATCCAGCACCAGGCCGTCAACTTTCTTTTCGTTGGCTTCCTTGATCAGCTTTTTCATGTCAGCCGCAGAAGATCTGCCACCGCGACGGGAATCCGCATAGAAGGATGGGAAGTTGATAACACCGATTTTCTTTTTCTGGCCGTTGATTTCACGATCCTGATAGATGATGGACGCTGCTTCGTCCTCAAGGTTCACCTTTTCACGGGTCAATGTGACATCAAAACGTTTTTTGCCTTCACCGGATTTTCTCAGGATTGTCAGGCGCACTTTCGTGCCCTTGTTACCACGGATTTTTTTGACGACGTCTTTCAAATCCATGTCGATCACGTTTTCCATCGCGCCTTTTTCCTGACCGACAGCCACGATTTTATCCTGTGGTTCGATCAAGCCGGATTTTGCAGCGGCCCCACCCGGAACCAGTTGTTCAACAACTGTGAAACCGTCCTGGGAGGAAAGTGTCGCGCCGATACCTTCCAAAGACAAACGCATTTGAATCTCAAAGTCCTCCAGCACATCACGAGAGAAGAAGCTGGAGTGTGGATCCAACGCACGAGCAAAGGAATCCAGGTAACCCGAGAACAGATCATCCTGAGTGGTGTCAGCGGTTCTTTTCACTGCACGCTCATAGTTTTTGATCACGTTCTTTTTGGCTTCATCCATTTTCATGTCTGTCGCCATGTAGTTCCCGATCTGGAACTGAATGTATTTTTTCAGGTATTCATTGGCTTCTGCGGAATCTTTCGGCCAGGTTTTCTTTTCCGGATCGAACGTGAATTCCGTTGCGGATTCAAACTTGAAATCTTTGCCCAGATATTTTTTTGCAAACTCAGAGCGGTCTTTCACGCGCTCCAGAACGATTTTTTGAGCTGCATCCAGGAATGAACAGTCACGGTTTTTGGTTTTATCAAACACGTTGCCCGCGGATTTGCGAATCGCATCGACATCACCTTGAGTCAGATAGATTTTGGAAGGATCCAGTCTTTTCAGATACTGCTCGATCACACGATTTTGCAAGTCTGTGTCGCGGTTGGAATACTTCACGTGGTTGGCAAGGAAGCCCTGTTCAATCACTGTCAGGTAACGGCACTCAAGGCCCTCTTTCAGTTGTGCCGATGCCAAAGATGAAACTGCCAATGATCCGGCAATGATGAAACCTCTAACGCCTTTTGAGAATGAACTCATGCTGATCCTTCCATGGCTCCCCGAACGGGAGCAGTCCTAATTGCATTAGATTATCAAATAATTAGCTGAGAGCATTCAATTTATGAAGCACGTCATAAATTAGGACGTAGAAAGGATTCTTAAGACTTTCGTCGATCTTCTTCGAAGAAGGAAAGCTGGGAGAGATTCTCCACTTTGTCGCCACGAAGGCCGTTCAATTTGACCTCATGCTTGATGAAACTGCCATGCTGAGTCTCGATCATAAAGAACGACATCTCGGGGAATCTCGCCTTTAGTCGAGTCATTTCCTCAACAATCAACTGGATGTTCTTGGGATCATCGTCCGACATCCCGAAGCGGTGATGCGGGTTGTAACCATACAGCTCAATAGCCTGCTCCACGCTGGCGCGGATGGCTCTTTGTTTTAATTCTGCAGTGCCTTCTTTGAAGGCCGAATCACCTAACAACTGACGTGTCTCTTTATGACTCACTGGATACACACTCAGATAGTTGGGCTCCAATGGCAGAACCTTTTTCTGAACGAACACGCGGATGCCCTCTTTCAGGGTTTCCGGGTGATGACCACGGGCTGTGATCACAGACAAAGGACGTTGATTGAAGGCCGCGTGATAGAAACATTCCCAGGAAGGCCCCTTCCACTGGAAGTCGGGATAGCCCAGAGCGGCCGCCACGTCCTGCACGAAAATCTGCTTTTTGCCTTCCAGTTTTTCCAATTCATCCACATGGTGGTCCCGGAAATTACGGAAAGTGCCGGTCATGTCGCAATAATCAATATTGTAGTCTGCAAAAGGACCGCTGCTGCCGATAGTCTGATGATGCTGGGCAAAGTCCCCGCTGGAGATCTGAATTTCAGACTTGTCGTTTTTGTGGAAAAGAATCAGCGGCGTCGTCAAAAAGGCGATGTTGTCGTCGAAATCGAAGAAATAGAAACTGCGACCGCCAAGGTGGAAGTTTCTATCCTTCTCCTTGGAACGGTTGATTCCTAACTCCAATTGTCCCTTCAGGGGACTGTCGCTCATAACACACCTTTCGATGCCCAGTGATGGGATCTGTAACTATGCGGAACGAATTTATCAGAGATTCCCCCCTCGGAAAAGGGGGGTGAACAAATTACTTCTTGGCCTTGCGAGTGACTACTTTTTTGACACCGAGAGCTTCGGCTTTCTCTTTGGCGCTGGCAGCTTTCTTCAAAGCCGGCTTTTTAGCAGCCGCCTTTTCACCATCAGCTTTTGCAGCCTTGGCTTTCGGAGCGGCTTTCGCCTTTCCTTTGCCTTTGCCTTTTGCCGGGCCCTTTTCGTTGATCAAAGCAACGGCCTGCTCCAGGGTCACCGTGTCTGGCGTCGCACCCTCTGGCAAAGAGGCATTAACCTTGCCGCACTTGATGTACGGACCGTAAGGACCATTGAAGACCTGAATCGCATCGCCTGAATCCGGATGCGCCCCCAGCTCTTTCAATGGAGCCGCACGACCACGTCCCTTTTTCGGCTGAGCCAGCATTTCCATCGCTTTTTCAAAGGTGATATTAAAGATGCTTTCACCTTTTGGAATCGAACGATAGTCGCCATCGTGAACCACGAACGGTCCAAAACGACCCAGGCCCGCTTTGATTTCTTTGCCAGTTCCCGGGTGAGTTCCCAGGGTTTTTGGCAAGGAAAGCAGGCTTAGCGCCATCGCCAGATCCACCTGTTCTGGCTGAGTACCCGGAGGCAACGACGCACGCTTCGGCTTGTCGTCTTCCGGAGTCACATCCCCCAATTGAACATACGGTCC
The DNA here is from genome assembly GCF_002208115.1 of Bdellovibrio bacteriovorus. NCBI lineage: Bacteria > Pseudomonadati > Bdellovibrionota > Bdellovibrionia > Bdellovibrionales > Pseudobdellovibrionaceae > Bdellovibrio > Bdellovibrio bacteriovorus. Next base: position 2,873,767 of record NZ_CP020946.1, read on the forward strand.
ATAACGGCCATTCAGAACGTAAACCGGCAGATCTGTTTCCGGGTCATTACCCAAAGAATCCGCCCCGTTGATTTTCTGGTCGATCAGTTTTTCCGCGATCTCGGGCGTGATATCCGCCGGAGATTCATTGTCCGGCAACGAAGCACTGACGTCTTCACCGTCACGCTGAGTGGTCACATAAGCACCGTAACGGCCGACGTGGAATTTGTATTTATCCATGCCTTCCAAAGTCATTGTACGGGCTTCGTTTGGATCAATCTTATCACCTTGATTGTCGACCATGGCACGCAAGCCCTTAGGGCCTTTGTACACAGACGCAAGGTAACTTTCCCAATCCAGCTCCCCGTCTGCGATATTATCCAGGCTCTGCTCCATTTCGGAAGTGAAGCCCAAATCCACATACTGGGACAAATACTGACTCAAAAGTTTAGACACAATCATCGCCGTGAACGTCGGCACCAACGCCGTGCCGTTCTTGCGAACGTAACCACGGTCAATGATAGTTCCGATAACAGAAGCGTACGTGGAAGGACGGCCGATGCCCTCTTTTTCCATCGTTTGAACAAGGCTTGCCTCTGTATAACGAGCCGGTGGTTTGGTTTCGTGGGATGTCGGATCCAGTTTCGCGCATTTCACACCGTCTTTGACTTTCAAAGCCGGCAGACGCACTTCACGTTCAGCCAGATCCGCTTCTGGATCATCACTGCCTTCCACGTAAGCTCGCAAGAAACCCGGGAATTCAATGGTCATACCGGAAGCACCAAACAACGCATCACCCACGGTGATTTTTGCGCTGACTTGTTTCTGACGGGCGTCGACCATCTGGGACGCAATCGTACGTTTCCAGATCAGGTCATAAAGACGGAACTGAGTCCCGGTCAGACCTGTTTCATCCGGATCCATAAACTGGTTCCCGGCAGGACGGATCGCTTCGTGGGCCTCTTGAGCGCCTTTGACTTTTTTAGCTGCGTAATTGCGCGGCTGCGGAGTCAGATACTCTTTCCCGTACTTGCTTTCGATGCAATCGCGGGAAGCCGTGATAGCTTCGTTGGAAAGGAACGTGGAATCCGTACGCATATAGGTGATGAAACCCTGCTCGTACAGTTTCTGCGCCACTTGCATCGTTTCACGCGAGCTCAGACCCAATTTTCTATTGGATTCCTGCTGCAAAGTCGACGTGATGAACGGAGGCGCTGGTTTACGGAACGTCGGTTTTTCCTCGACATCCGTCACCTGCCAGTTGCCGGATTTCAGATCCATGGACAACTTGCCCGCGGTCTTTTCATCCAGAACCAGAACGTCTTTACCTGCCGTCAGTTGACCGGTCAGACCGTCAAAGTCCTTACCGGTGGCCACACGTTGATTTTTGTATTGCTGCAGACGGGATTCAAAGCTGACACCGTCTTTGCTGAGTTCCGCAAGCACACCCCAGTAAGAGGACTTTTTAAAGCGCACGCGCTCAAGTTCTCTTTCCACAATCAGGCGCACCGCCACGGACTGAACACGGCCCGCAGAAAGACCGTAAGCTACTTTTTTCCAAAGCAACGGAGAAATCGTGTAACCCACCAGACGATCCAGCACACGGCGGGCCTCTTGGGCGCGCACCAAGTTGAAGTCGATCTCACGGGTGTCTTTCAATGCTTTTTGAATCGCGTCTTTGGTGATCTCATGGAACACCATTCGCTTGGTTGGAACTTTTGGTTTTAAAACTTCCAACAAATGCCAGCTGATAGATTCCCCTTCGCGGTCTTCATCCGTCGCGAGGTACAGCTCTGAGGCTTCTTCAAGTTTGTCTTTCAGGTTTTTGACGACCTTGGTTTTATCCTTGGGAACGCAGTAAAGAGGCTCGAAGTTTTTATCGACGTTCACGCCGAGTTGCGCCCACTTTTCTTTTTTCACCTTTTCCGGGATGTCTTTTGCGGACTGAGGAAGGTCACGGATGTGGCCCATGCAGGACTCCACCACATAATCTCTTCCCAGGAACTTGCGAATGGTCTTTGCCTTCGTGGGAGACTCCACGATGACAAGCTTGATACCATCTGTTGCGTCACTTTTTTTGGCCATGCTAAGTCCTTCGTCTAGGTGTCACCTTCCAGAAAAGATCTGTAGCGACCCCTATATAATAGACAAAACATGAAGGCGAATGCCCGCCCGTGCAAGTCTAAATTTTGACGAGCCATATCAACTTAGACCTTCGCAAGATCAACAGATATACTGCAGAAATGAAAAATGCCTCTGAATTCTCCAGCCCTTTGCGCTTTCTGCTGACTGATATCGACGACACTTTGACTGACGAAGGACATTTGGGTCCGGAGGCTTATCAAGCATTGTGGAACCTGCATGATGCCGGAATCCATGTGATTCCCGTCACAGGCCGCCCTGCCGGCTGGTGTGAAATGATCGCCCGCGTCTGGCCGGTCAGTGGGATCGTTGGCGAAAATGGCGGGTTTTATTTCCGCTATCATGGAAAGAAAATGCACCGTCATTTCTTCTTTGATGAAAATATCCAAAAAGAAAATCGCACAAAACTTCAGCAACTTGAAAAAGAAATTCTGCAAAAGGCTGCAAAAGGTCCCCGGCTGCGATCTGGCCAGCGACCAGTTCTGCCGCTTGATGGATCTGGCCATTGATTTCTGCGAGGACGTCCCACCCCTGCCAAAATCCGAAGTGCAAAAGATCGTGGACCTGTTCCATGCCGTGGGGGCGCAGGCCAAAGTCAGCTCGATCCACGTCAATGGGTGGTTCGGAAGCTATGACAAACTGACGATGTCCCTTAGGTTCTTGGAAAGGGAATTTGGTGTCAGCGCGGAAGAGGCGAAAAAAGTCTGTGGCTTCAGCGGCGATTCCCCGAATGACGAGCCGATGTTTGCTTACTTCCCGCACAGCTTTGCCGTAGCCAACATCCAGAACTTTATCGATCAGATAAAAAACAAACCCACCTATGTCTCCAAGGACCGAGGTGGGTTGGGTTTCACTGAAATAGCAAAAGCGATTTTAGAAAGTCACGCGAAGGCCTAGCAAGAAATCTTAACGAAGCTCGACCTTGCCTTCTTTGGAAAATGGAATGCTGAAGAAGCCCGTCTTCGCGCTGCCATCAATACGATAGGCCACTTCACGAGCCGTCAGTATGTCCCCCAAATTACCCAGGATCGCTGTGTATTTGACTGGCAATGGAACTTCAATGTCGGTGGCAGCATTGGCCGGAACCAGAATCGGCTTTTCGGTCTTGGCTTCGGTCAGCTCTTTACCCGAGATAAAAACCTTGTAAGCGATCTCTTTGACTTTGATATCGCTCTTGTTTGGATTTTGCACATTAACCACAAAGATCAGTGTCGCCCCGGTAAAGTCCGCATCACGCAAATACACCTGATTCAACTGAACCTTGGGTTCTTCGGAATAACCAAACAGGCTGGAGCAGCCCGCACTTACCACCATCTGAAACAACAACATTGTAATAAGTGCGAACTTTTTCATGCCTAGGCTCCCGCAAAACTCAAAGACTTGATCAAAACATCAGGACAGATAAAGGAATTACCCGGCTTGTTATAGTCACGGCCCACCGCTTCGATGTCACGAAGAAGCTCCAGCACGTTTCCAGACATCACAAACTGTTCAATCGGCCCCATGTTCTTGCCATTTTCATACAAGAACCCTTCTGCCGGCATCGAGAAATCCCCGGTCGACTGCTTAAAGCCCGCATGAAGTCCGCCTTCAAAACTGGCCAGATGAATGACCTTGTCATAAGAAGACAGCAAATCCTGCAAAGACTTTTCCCCACGAGCCACAACAAGATTTGTCGGCGCAATCGCCTGCTGGGAAGCCGGGCTGCGACGAGCGTGCGCCGTGTGGGGAAGATTCATTTTATTGGCATACTCCAGGTTGGACAGGTAGTTCTTCAAAACACCCTTTTCAAACAACACGGTTTTCTGCGAAGGCGCCCCTTCATCGTCAAAGGGACGAACTGAAGTGCCGCGAGTTTCAAAAGGATCATCCAACAGCTCAAACTTGTCGCTGGCAATTTTCTGACCCAGCTTACCCTTGAACAGGGACTTTCCTTCATGCACTTCTTTGGCAGAGAAATAATCATAAATCATCTGCAAAACTGTCGAGAACTGTTCGCGATCAATCACCACAGCATAGTTCCCCGTCTGAAGCTTTGTCGCCCCCAGGCGGGCAATCGCTTTTCGCACACCTTCTTCAGCCACTTCCGTGGCATTGATGTCCTCAAACTTACGGGCAAAGAAACCTTCGCCATCCATTTTGGAGGACTCCCCTTCTTTGGCCAAAGGATAAGTGTATCCAGAGTAATAGTTCTGCTTGAACTCCTGATCCAGCCCCTCTGAATTCAAGATGCGTTTGAAGCTGACTGACTCGTTAAAGCCCGAGTATGGAACATTCGCCACACGCGCATCTTTAGCCAGACACTTCTCTTCAAGAAGCCTTGCCACTTCCAGTTTGCGGTCCATGGAAATTTCCTCTGGCTTGAAAAGTTCCGGCATGGCTTTCACAGCCTGAGGTTTCACCAGATCCACCGGCTTGCTTTCACCCGTCTGAACGGTTTTGGCATTATTCAAAGCCTCTCCGTAAGTGCGCAGCAAGGATTCTTCTGAAAGGTTTTCAGTGTATGCATAACCCTGATTGGCCCCCAGAATCACACGCAAGCCCGCCATTTGCGACTGGGTGGATTCGAAAGACTCCAGCTTGCGTTTGGAATAACCAATGCTCAGTGCTTCTCCGCCGGAAACAAGCATTTCGACTTTGGCACCGTCTTTACGGGCCTGGTCTGCGATTTTTTGGAAGTTCGTTTTAATAGTGTCCATTATTTTGCTCTCCCACCAACCATCAGGCTGGAAACCAGAACTTGAGGCTGACCCACGGCCGCCGGAATTGTTCCGCTGACAGATCCGCACATACCGCGCGCCAGTTTCAGATCATCAGAAACTTTTGTGATCTTACCCAGCGTATCGATACCACGACCGATCAGGCAGGCACCCTTCACCGCTTCTTCAATACGGCCATTGCGGATGATGTAACCTTCCGCCACCTGGAAGTTGTAATCACCTGTGCCCGGGTTCACCGAGCCGCCACCCATGCGTTTTGCATAAAGGCCGTAATCCACATCGCGAACCATGTCTTCGAACTTGTCTTTCCCGGCCGCGATGAAAGTGTTTCTCATGCGGGACGCAGGAGCAAACTTGTAAGACTGACGGCGACCGCTGCCGGTGATTTCATAACCGGTCTGACGGGAGCCCATTTCATCCACGATATAGGATTTCAAAATACCGTTTTCAATCAAGGTTGTTTTCTTGGTCTTGTTGCCCTCGTCATCCATATTCAAAGAGCCCCATCCATTTTCGATGGTGCCATCATCAATCGCCGTCACACATTCATGCGCGATTTTCTGATTCATCTTGCCGCAGAACACGGAAGAATCCTTGGCCACACCGGTCGTTTCCAGACCGTGACCACAAGCTTCGTGGAACAATACACCGCCAAAGGCATTGTCGATCAATACCGGCATGTCCCCGGCTGGTGCATAAGCCGCAGTGGTCAGCAACATCGCACGGTCCACAGCACCCTCTGCCAGAGCTTTCAAATCAATCTGATCATAAACTTCCGAAGTCCCCATGTGGCCTTCATCGTCGGCGGAGCTTTCTTTCACGCCGTTGCTTTCAACGAAGGTCTGCATGCGGATACGGGAATAGGCACGTTCATCATATGCCATCAAACCGCGAGAGTTGGCGATTTGCACACGCTGGAACTTTTCATTCAAACCCGCTTCAACTTGCGTCACCGCCGAGTTGCGGGCCCGGGCATGCTGATCAATGCCGTTCAACCACTTGAACTTGCGGTCGCGGTTCATCTCCCACGGTTTTTCACCAAAGGTGTGAACAGAATCAAAAGGCACCTGCATCAGCGGCATGGATTTGGAGGCCGCACCCGTGCCACGGCTTTGAGCTGCGTTCAACGCCGCCTTCACCAGGCCGGCTTCTGAAAGATCATTCGTTGTCACATAGACAATCTCATGGCCGAAGAACAGACGGATCCCTGCGCCGTACAACTGGCCCACAATGGCCTGGTCGGCTTTGGAATTCAGAACGGTCAGTTGGGAAGAATAAGTGTCTTCAACAAAGATATCAGCGAAATCAGCACCCGTGCTCAGAGCCGCATCCAGAGCCTTGGACAGAATGTGAGGTTGAATAATCATAGGGCCTCCTTAAGATCTTCAAAGGATAGCTCAAGTCTTGCCCCCTCCCAAGGGGAAATCCCCGGAGGTCGCGTCAGAGGCCTGAAGAACTGATCCGGTATCATCTTATGATCCCTTCGATATTATGGGGCCAAATGGAACGATGCTTGAAATACCTCTGACGCAGGAGTGATTATGAGCATTAAAACAACGCTAGCCGTCTTGAGCTTGTCGAGCCTTTTGACAACGGCGCTGCCTTTTGCGGCACAGGCGTCGGTTGCGGCCCGTTGTGAAGGCATATTCACTTTTGCCAAGGTCGAGAAAAACGATCCCCGCGCCTTTGAAAACCTGACGAAATATGAACAGCTTTTCACCAAAGGTCGTGGTCTTGAAACTTACAAGATTGTTCTGGGAAAGGACTTTACCCAGTCCCTGTCCCGCGTTCTGCAAAAGCAGGACGGTCACTGGTTTGATTCCGGAGCGGGCCATGCCTTCGCGGTCCGCCAGGCGCTGCAGTCCCCGGAAGGCCAAAATCTGAAGTCCACTGTTGTCGCCTATGAAACCTCCGCCAAATCTGCGGAACGCCTGAATGTGATTTCCGGCCGGTTCCTTGAAACCATTGCCGACAAAGAAATCGCCAAAAGCGATCTGATCACCGATGTCTTCGGCCCCCTGGCCTATTCCGGCCAGCCTCATCAGGTGATGCAAAAGTATCTGAACAACCTTAAGCCCGACGGAGAAATCTTCATCTTCCTCGGGGCCCGTCATGAACTTTATGGTGAATTCAACAAGGTGATCACGGCCAAAGGCGAAGTTCTGAATTTGGGCCAGTGGCTAGAAACGATTCCCGGTATTCGCGCTGAACTTGTAAAAACCCCGAAAGAGGACGATGGCACTCATTACGAGATGTGGACCATCAAAATCACCAAGACCGATGAAAACGCCCAAGTGCCTGCCGTTGAAATGATTCACTTTAAGGAAGGCGCACCGCCGGTGATGTCCTTTAAAGAAGTCGCCAATCAGGGTCTTTCCAACCACGCTTCTTTGCAGCAAAAAGCCCGCGCCACCTTCCGCGAAAGAAGCAAAAACATCACAGCCACCGAGTTCCTGGATGCCTTCCGCGGCGGCGAACTGCGCCATCCGCTGATTGCCAGCATCAAGGGCCTGAAACGCGAAGACCGCTGGGTGAATTCCTCCGAAGTCGGTGCCCAGGTCTTTGCCGGGATGAAATCCAAAGACTATGACTATAGCGGCACGTCCGTGTTTGTTGGGCTGGCGCAAAAGTTTATTCGCTGGAGAGCTTCGCGCATCAACACCGATAAAATCAACTACACCCCTGTCGCGGATTCAGGCCTTCTGAAAGACGTGCGCGATGTGAAACTGATCACCGACTATCACGGGGACTTTATGTCCTCTTTCGCCCCGGACGTTGTGCTGGGCCGCTATCTGGAATCCCTGTCCAACAAAGGCGAGATTTATCTGTACACGGGGAAAGAATACGGCGGCTTCGGATCTGACAGCATGGTCATGAGAAAAGACGGAACGCAAATGCCCCTGCGCCAGTGGTTGCGCCAGATTCCCGGCGTGAACACCAGCTTGTTCCGTGGTGGTTACCACTGGACTGGTGGAGAATGGACCTTCCTGAAGGTCACGATCAAGGATCGCAATAAAATTAAAATACCAAAACTAAAACTGATGGGAACAACGGAGGGCAAAGACGGCCTTCCGCTTCCTTTCTTTGAGGAAATTTAAGTCATGAACGTTTCTGCTGTATTACTGACTCTCCTGCTGGTCGCTTCGGCCTCGGCGCAAGCCGCCTCTTCTCCGTCTTTCACGGCAGCGGAAGAAGCCGTCTTGATCGATATTAAAACCAAAACCATCGAGCTGGTGGAAAAGCAAAAGCTGGAAGCCGAAAAACTGCGCCGCTGTTTTGCTTTTGTTACTTTGTGTGATGCGGAAGTAAAAGAAAAACTGCCGCTGATCCGCAACGCCATCAAACAAAAATCCGAGGAATACCGCCTGCTGGTGGGTCTGGCAAACGCACAAAGCCTGATGACTTCAGCATCCGCGGCCCGCATCGGCATGACCCTGCCATTTGTGCAGTATGAAAGAAGATTCGACAAGGATCAGACAGAAATGAAACTGATCCGTCGCCTGTATCAGGAAGACTATCGCGCAATTTCCGATAAAGCCGCCGCGATGTTCAAGGACAAACCAAAAAGTCCGTATGTGAACCTGGAAGGCTATATCATTCAAAACGAACTTTCCACCGCCACGCAGTTTTACAACATGCAGGCCCTGCTGATCATTCATCAGGTGCCGTTTGTGATCTACATGAAAACCGACAAGGCCCCGGATCAGGAAATCGCCGTGGCTTTGGGGAAATACATCGAGCGCGTGAACAAGGCTTTGGGTGAACTTTATGACACCCAGAAAAATCCGCTGGAAAGTTTTCTGGTGTATGAACCGATCGTAAAAAGCATCGTGGAGGAAAATCCGCAAAGTAAAATCATCATCGAAAACCTGCTGCGCCAGCAAAAGCACGCCGTGGGTCTGAAAGCATGGATTGAAAGAAACTCACCAAGCATCAAACTGGCCGCTCTTTCCACATGTTCTCTGGTGGCAGCAGTTCTTCAGGCATGGCCGGTATCCTTAGCCTGCGGAGGCACCGCCGCAGCCATCACCGGCAAGCAGCTTTACGATGACTATCACCGCATGCGCGACAACTTCGCCCTGTGGCTGACCGGAGCCCAAAGCCACACGGCTTTGAAAACGTCCGAAGCCCGCGTGATGTATTCGACATTGGCGCTGTTCTTTGCCGGACAGAGCGTGGGTAACACGTTGCTGGCAATAGAAACAAGCCTTGTGGCAACGCTGTCGAATCTGCCGACGGTGGCGGCGGCCCGCTTCACCAGCCTGACAGCGCTGCGTGAAGGCGGCATCCGCTTTGCCTCACGCACGATTGAAATGAAGGGCAAGGATCTGGGGGCCAGTATCTTCGCGGCTTCCTATGCCAACGTCACCGATCATGATTTGAAGACGACCCGCGAAGACCGCATCTTCACGTACAGGGATCTGCTGCTGCTTCAGCAGGCGGCGCAGACGACGAAGCCTTAAAGGCTTGGGTTTCACTCTTTCCTTAAAAAACAAAACCCACAACCGGTTAAAGTTGTGGGTTTTTTATTTTCAAACTTGAAAGCGAATTACTTGCGGATTTTCGCTCTGTACATACGCTTCTTGGTCAAGATGCGTTTTTTTCTGTGACGGATACCTTTTCTGGATTTACCTTTTGCTGCCATTTTAGTTCTCCTTATTATTTCTTATTTGTCGGAACATTCATCAAAGCTGCAAACGGGTTGTTAAACGGGTTTGCAGGTTTCATTGGAGCCTGAGCAGGTTTGCCTGCCGGCGGACGCTGCCCCTGACCCATTGGGCGGGAAGCACCACGGTTTTCCGGACGTCTTTCACCACGAGGTGCAGAGGCTTCCGGAGCATCGTCCATTTTCATCGTCAAAGAGATCTGGTTTTTAACCACATCCACTTTCAGAACCTTCACTGTCACATGGTCACCTGGGTTTACCACTTTACGAGGGTCATCCACGAACTTGTGAGACAATGCAGAGATATGCACCAGACCATCCTGGTGAACACCGATATCCACGAACGCGCCAAAGTTAGTCACATTCGTCACGATACCCGGGCAGATCATACCTTCCGTCAGATCCTTCACTTCCATGATGTCATCACGGAACTGGAATACCTTGAACGGATCACGCGGATCGCGGCCTGGCTTTTCAAGCTCTTTAACGATGTCATCAAAGGTGAACTCACCCACCAGTTGCGCCCATTTGGTTCTTTGGGAAGCCAGTTTTTTCGCGCCTTCACCGATAACATCAGACAAAGACACACCCAGGTCTTTCGCCATGTCCGTCACCGCCTGGTAACGCTCAGGGTGAATACCGGTGGAATCCAGAACCTGTTTACTTTGCGGGATTCTCAAGAAACCTGCTGCCTGTTCGAAAACTTTTGCAGAGAACTTGGGAACTTTCAAAAGCTCAGTACGGTCGTTGAACAGGGCTTTCTTACGAGCCTCTACGATACCCTTCGCCAGTGCCGGACCGATACCCGCCACGTGGGAAAGAAGCGCTGCTGAAGCCGTGTTCACGTCAACACCCACGTTATTCACGCAGGACTCAACCACTGCTTCCAGGGATTTTTTCAACTGGGACTGATTCACATCGTGCTGGTACTGACCAACGCCGATGGATTTTGGATCAACTTTAACCAGCTCGGCCAACGGATCCTGCAAACGGCGCGCGATAGAGATCGCACCTTTTACCGTCACATCCAGATCCGGGAACTCTTCACGAGCCACTTCAGAAGCTGAGTACACGGAAGCTCCGGACTCAGACACCATCACAACCGGGATGTTTTTACCCAGGTCTTTCAGAACTTTCTTCAGGAAGGCTTCGGTCTCACGACCGGCAGTTCCGTTACCGACAGCAATCGCCTCGATCTGGATCTGCTTCATCACGTCACCGAACAGAACTTTGGCTTTTCTGTCAGCATCGTCACCCAAAGTGTAAAGAACCGTGTGGGAAATAAAGGCACCGGATTTGTCGATCAGAGCCACTTTACAGCCTGTTCTCAAACCTGGATCCACGCCCAAGACACATTTTGGTCCGTACGGGGAAGCCAGCAAAAGCTTACGCACGTTTTCAGCAAAGACCGTGATCGCATCCTGATCCGCTTTTTCTTTCAACTGACGGTGAACTTCGTTCACAACAGAAGGAAGAACATAAACGTTCAATGCCAGACGAGCACACTGTTTCAGATAGTCGCCGATCGCATTGTCCGGAGTGGACGTCGCGAAGTTTTCATAGGATTTCAAAATAGCTTCGTCGTCGCCTTTAACGTCAACGGTCAGCTCTTCTTCCTGCCAGCCACGTCTCATCGCCAGATAGCGGTGATTGTTTTTTGCATCCAGAAGGTTTTTAACCGGCTCTTCAAATTCCTTGTACATTTCGTACTTGGAGTTTGCTTTGTAGCCTTTGGCCGCCTTGGCCACCACACGACCGCTGTCGTTGTAGTTTTTCGCCACCATCGCACGAAGGTCGGCATCATTGGCCACTTTTTCGACCAGGATGTCCTGCGCGCCTTTAAGCGCTTCTTCGTAGGTGTTGATTTTTGCAGTTGGATTGAGGAAGTTCTTCGCCTTCATCTCCATGGTCTGATCGTCTTTGATCGTGCCATGGCCCATATCCCAGATCCAGTTTGCCAAAGGTTCCAGGCCCGCTTCGCGTGCGATGGTCGCTTTGGTTTTCTTTTTCTTTTTGAATGGTTTGTAGATTTCTTCCAACTCGCCCAGATCCCAGGAAAGCTCGATGCGCTTCTGGATTTCTGCCGTCAGGTTGTTTTGTTCGCCGATTTCTTTAATCAGGAACGCCTTACGTTTGACGATTTCGTTGTAAGTTTCGTGACCTTCGATAACCGCGCGGATTTGAACCTCGTCCAAATTGCCGGTTTTCTCTTTACGGTAACGTGCGATGAACGGAACGGTTGCCCCTTCTGCCGCAAGTTCGATCACAGCCTGTGCTGACTTTGCGGTAACGGTTGGAGCAATACGAGCCAAATAACTCTGAAGAGCCTGATCCATAGAACCTCTAGATTTAATTGGAAATGTTAGAAGATATTAAATCGGTATTATTTGTGACGGAATTGGATCAAGCCGTGAGATGGGTCGTAAGGAGATACCCCTACGCTCACACGGTCACCAACAACCACGCGGATATTAAAGCGTCTCATTTTTCCGCAAAGCTTTGCGTTAATGATAACTTTATTATCAAGTTCAATTTTGTATAGACCACCCGCCAGGGCGTCGATCACTTTTCCGTCAATTTGTACCAAATCGTCTTTTGCCATGCAGATAAATTTCTAGGTCAGTTTCCGGGGCCTTGCAATAGTTTTCTGCCCATCGCACCCCGAAACATGAGATTTGGATTAACTTAAGACAGCTTTCTATTGCTGATCAGCATGCGTTTTCCGTCCTCAAAAAGGACTTCCAAACGATCATATTCATTGGAAAGGATGAAACCCCAGCCAAAGATCTTATGCTGTAGCGGAGTTTTTGCCTCAAATTGACCAGAAATGCTGTAGTTCGGGGCTTTCATGGCCTTGTACTTCTCATGAAGCTCGTGCCATTTCACCTGATCGTCTGACATTCCGGTTTTGTCGATTTTGACCTTTTTTTCTTTTTTCGGAGCTTCGACTTCAACTGCCGCAGCCTCTTCAACCAGCTTCAGTTTTCTCTCGGGCTTTTCCGCCTTCGCAGCTTTTTCAGCTTTCACAGCTTTCGGAGCCGGAGCCGGCTTTTCCGCTTTGACTGGTTTTACCGGGGCTGGAGCTTCTTTTTTAACAGGAGCTTTGGCTGCCTTCACTTCCTTTGCCGGTTTTGCAACTGGCTTCGGAGCAGCTTTTGCCACAGGCTTAGCAGCAGGTTTCGCAGCCGGCTTGGCAGGTTTTGCCGCCTTCGCAGGGGCTGCCTTAGCCGGGGCTTTTTTCGCCACAGGCTTCGCCGTTTTCTTTGCCGCAGGTGCTTCCTTTTTCGCTGCCTTTTTTGCCATCGCGTTTCCTCTCCAAAATTAAAGGTGAGAAAGAATCAAAAAGTGTCTATATAAGCAGCTTTATACTATCACCCAGTGTCTTGACATCAAAAAAATAATAGTAAAGTGTTAGCGCGAGGCATCACTATGATCACAGCAGAAGTCATTAAAGAGTTAAATTCTTCCGATTTGAACTTCGTCTCCGGCTCACTTTCCGCCGTAGCTTCGAAGGTCCTTCCCCCTGAACAGTGCGATTCTGAAAGCCTGGTATTTGTGTCCAAGCCCGATCAACTGGCCCTGGCACTGAAAGCCCAGGCCCCGATTATCGTGGCTCACAAATCCCTGACAGTTCCGACCGACAGCAAAGCGGCGTTCTTCACTGCAGGCTCTATCCAACTGGGAATGGCCGCGATCCTTCCGCTGTTTGACGGCAAGATGAACCGCTTCAACCAGGCGACCAAAATCCACCCGACGGCGATCGTTCACGAAACTGCGCATCTGGGTAAAAACGTGGGCCTGGGTCCTTATGTGGTCATCGGCGAACACGCCAAGATCGGTGATGGCGCCACCATCGGAGCCCACACCGTGGTGGAATCCTTTGCAGAAATCGGTGACCACACCCTTTTGCATCCCCATGTTTTTGTGGGGTCCCACTGCGTTTTAGGATCTCATTGTGAAATCCACCCGCACACCACCATTGGTTCGGACGGCTTCGCCTTTGCGATGCAAAAAGACGGAACTCAGAAAAAGATCCCGCAGATCGGCCGCGTGGTTATCGGCAACAACGTCGAGCTGGGTGCAAACTGCGCCGTCGACCGCGCTGCTTTGACTGAAACCCGCATCGGCAACGGCACCAAGATGGATAACTTCTGTCACATTGCCCACAATGTGATTATCGGCGAAAACAACGTGATGGCGGCAAAATTCAGCATTGCCGGTTCCAGCAAAATCGGAAACAACTGCATGTTCGGCGGCGAAGTGGCGGTTTCTGACCATATCACAGTCGGCGACCGCATTGTGATCGCCGGCCGTGGTGCTGTGACTTACAACCTGACAGAGCCTGGCCAGTACGGCGGCTACCCGTTGGAGCCCCTGCGTGACGCCCTGAAAACCCTGACCAACAAAACCCACCTCACGCGCCTGCGCAAAGACGTATCCCGCGTGATTAAACATCTGGGTCTGAAAGACGAATAACAAGGAGATCCCTCAATGACATATCAGTTTTATAAAATCATGCACTTCCTGGGTTTGATGACCCTGTTCTTCGGATTGGGCGGTCTGCTGGTTGCCAACTATGCAAAAGTGACTTTGACCAAACAAGCCCGCATCATGACGTTTGTGACTCACGGGGTGGGTTTGATGCTGCTTTTGATTGGTGGCTTCGGGATGATGGCTAAATTGGGTATCATGGCCGCTATGCCAGGCTGGTTGTACGGCAAATTGATCATCTGGATGCTTTTGGGTCTGGCGGTTTCTTTGATCAAAAGAAAAGGCTATATCGGATGGCCGATCACCATCCTGCTTTTGGTTCTGGGAACCACGGCAGCGATCTTTGCGATCAACAAACCGTTCTAATTAAATCACAGGCCTTAAAAACAAAAAACCGAGGTGATGAACCTCGGTTTTTTTATTTTCTACTGACGAGTGCACTGAACGCGGGCTGAAGCGAAGTATTCCCAGCCGGAATCATTCTCTTCATACTCCAGAGTGCCCTCACCGTTGTCGGCCACTTCCAGTTTAACAAAGTACTCTGTGCGGTCGCCCAAAGCCGTGGTCAGCTTCGTCATGCCGCCAATAGTGCGGTACAGGCGAGTGTGCTCACCCACCCAACTGTTTTCAAAGTCTGCACTGGAAAAATTCACTTCGGCATAGTCATTCACATCAACGGAAATCGTGACGGACACCGGAACCTGCTCTTCCGTCAGCCCCTGACAGGAAAACTTCTTAGCCGCCAAGGAAGGAACAGAGAACAACAAGGGTGCTGCCATCGCCAACATCAATTTTTTCATCTTTTACTCCAATTAAACGTACTGCAAAAATTCAAACAATCTACTGAATCGGTTCAGCCAGCTCACACTGAACAGTGAAACCCTTCAGTGTCGACTTCACCCAGGAAACCTTCTGACCGGATATTTCCACAGAAGACTCTGTTTCACCAATCATCAGGTTCTGCAAAAAGATCAGGGACTCCGGAATCGCTCCGCTGATGTCGTCCTCGATGAAAAGCTGATATTGAATCTTCAGCTCGGCATCCCCGAACTGGATCTGCGAAAATTTCGCATAACCAATATCGGTTTTAACGTTCATCATGTATTCGGAATGCTCTTTCAGAACCACGCCGTCATTCAAAAGACGGCAGTCGATTTTCTGATAGACATCCTTGGACGTCAGTCCCGCCATCGCCGAAACCGGCATAAGCATCATCACAGCCAAAAGCAGTTTCATATCCCCCCCTTTATTCCTTAGAACATGGAGTACTTAAGGAAGCGGCATTCGATGTTTCCGTTAAACACGAAGTGCTTGCGTGTGGATTTCAGTTTCAAATCAGCGATCAGCTCTTTGTTACCGGAAAGGATCCACGCGTCCCAGCCCTTGAATCTGTGCTTCATGGTGAAGCTCAAGTCACGGTACACGTCACGCAGATTGTCCTCATCACCGATACGCGCGCCGTAGGGCGGATTCACAATAATAAGACCTTTTTCAACCGGTGGCTCGACAGTTGCCACAGATTCTTTTTTGAATTCGATCACCTGATCAACACCCGCACGCTTGGCATTGTCTTTCGCATTCATCAAAACGCGTTTGTCGATATCAAAGCCATAGAACTTGAAATCAAGTTCTTCTTTTTCCGCGTCCATGGCTTCCTGAACAACCTTTTCCCACGTCTCTTCTTCATAGTTCAACCAGTTCTGGAAACCAAAACCTTTGCGGTTGATACCAGGGGCAATGTTCAAAGACATCATCGCCGCCTCAATCAGGAATGTTCCGGAACCGCACATAAAGTCCACCAGTGGGCTTTGACGATCCCACTCGGACAAGCGCAGCAGACCGGCAGCCAGGTTTTCTTTCAGCGGAGCATCGCCAACTTCTTTGCGGTAACCACGTTTGAACAAGCTGTCACCGGAGGTGTCGATCGCGACGTTGAACTGGTTTTTGATCGCACGCACGTGAATGCGCAGGTCCGGATTGGTGTTATCAACATCCGGGCGCACGCCGAATTTTTCGCGGAACTGATCCACGATAGCGTCTTTGACTTTCATCGCCACAAAACGCTGGTCACGCATTTTGGATTCATTGACGCTGGCGTCGATGGAGATGGTCTGATTCGGCTTGATGTATTTGGTGAAATCGTGGCGAAGAATCTGACTGTACAGTTCTTCCGGCTGATAAGCCGTGAAATCAAGGACAGGCTTCAGAATACGGCTGGCCAAACGGGAGTGAAGGTTCGCTTTATAGCAGCCTTCCCAGTTGCTTTCGAAGAACACACCACCGATGTAACGGTCTGTGACCTTCAGGCCAAGCTCTTTCAATTCAAGTTCCAGGGGTTCAACAAGTCCACGGGCTGTGGAGGCAAAAAACTGAGGCATGGGACTGAGCCTTTCCTTTGTTAAGAAAGCCCAGTCCGAACGCCAGGCTTCCTATGTTTCGCGGTATTGTGGTCCACCGCCCCCTTCAGGAACGGTCCACTCGATGTTTTCGAATGGGCACTTAATATCACAAGTTTTGCAGTGAATACAGTTGGTATAATTGATTTGTAAGTCCTTCTTACCTGCCTCTTTTGTAGACGGCACCATCTCATAAACCGCCGCCGGGCAGAAATGATTACATGGTGATTTGTACTGAGGCTCACATACGGTACGGCAGATGTCCCCGTCCTTCAAAATAAGGTGGTTTGGGGAGTCCTCGTCATGCATGGTCCCGGTCAGGTAAACACTGGAAAGCTTATCAAAGAACAGCTCGCCATCCGGCTTCGGAAGCTTGTTGTCTTCGTGATCCAGGCCATAAGGGCCCCAGATATCCAGGACTTTTTCGGTGGTTTCAGCGTCGATATGGTCAATCGGCATTGGGTCCTGCAGACCGCGACCGCCCGTCAGCTCTTGCAGGGCCAACAGAGGCATGCTTTCCACGATGCCCTTGCTCAAGGCCTGGTGGAAGTTACGAACGCGGTAAAGCTCTTCTTTTACGAAGCCGGCTTCAATACGGTCAGAATACCCCTTGGTCACTTCCTCAGAGAAATCGCCACCCTTGATCAAGCCGTCAACGACGGCTTCCGCCGCCTGCATGCCGGATTTCATCGCCAAATGGATCCCTTTAAGCTTCTGCACGTCCACCATGCTGGCAGAGTCACCGCAGACCATAAAGCCGTTACCGTAAAGCTTCGGCATGGAATACCAGCCGCCCGCAGGCAGGGTCTTACCGCCGTAGGCGATGACTTTGCCGCCTTTAAGCATGCTTTGCAGGAACGGATGGGTTTTCAGCTTTTGCAGTTCACGGTGTGGATCCAGCAACGGATCCTGAGTATCAAGGTAAGCCACAAGGCCCACGATGATCTTGTCCCCTGGAAGGGTGTAAATGAAAGTACCACCGATGGATTTGGACAGAGGGAAGCCCATGGTATGGATAACCTGGCCGGCTTCCACCGTACCCGGAGGCATCTGGATGATTTCTTTCACGCCTTCTTCGAAGACTTCTTTGTTTTTACCGGCGCGCAGATCCAGCTTCTTTTCAACCTGGCGGAACAGGGAACCACGAGTCCCTTCGGCAAAGATCACGACTTTGGATTTCAAAATCAGACCCGGCTCGAAGTTCGCTTTTGGATTGCCATGTTTGTCGCGGCCTTTGTCGCCAGTGCGAACGCCGACGATCTTGTCGCCTTCATAAAGCGCCTCAACTGCCGCAAAGCCCGGGAAGATGTTGATGCCTTTTTCTTCACACTTAGTGCCCAACCAGCGGTTGAACTTGCTCAAAGAGATAATGTAATTGCCTTCGTTGTGGAACGGCGGAGGCGTGATTGGCAGCTTGAAAGAGAAGTCAGAACCCAGATAGTAAACCGCATCTTTTTTGACTTCAGAGTCAATCGGGCAGCCTTCTTCTTTGAAGTTGGGAATAAGTTCAGTCAAAGCCTTCGGATTCAAAACCGCGCCCGAGAAACTGTGCGCGCCCACCTCCGAAGCTTTTTCCAGAACAACGATCATCTGTTCCGGGATTTGTTCGCCCTGCTTTTTACCAGCAGCAACGTCTTCGTTGTGTTTTTGAATTTGATTTTGCAGATGCAAAGCGCAGGACAAGCCCGCGGAACCACCACCGACGATCAGGACATCGACGTCCATCGTTTCGCGTGTTACACCTTCTGGCAGTTGATCGTATACAGACATATTCTCTCCATTCAATTCAATACAAAAACTCGAAACCCGGGGGCTGGCTTCCCCTATTCTTCCATCGGCTCGTCTTTGACTTCCGCCTGTGGAGCCAGCTTGCGCGCCGGAGTGGCCAGTTGGGACTGAACCTTCAGTTCCTCTTCATCCCGTCCGCCAGGATAAAGACGCTTCTTGGCCTTCATCGCAATCTCTGCCTCACGGGCCTCATCGTACTGAGGCTCGGTGGTGTCTTGCGCGTGCGCAAATGGAACACCTACTGAGGATAGCAGAAACAAACATAAGAAAACTCGGATCATAACCCGCTCCTGTCTTCCGCGCTTCGCGCGCATATTAAAAGCTAACTGAGAAAGTTGTCATTAGAAATAGTGCAGGAATTCTGGTTTTCAGTCCAGAACTCTGGCGCGGCCCAGCCCATGTTTTTCGGGGGTAAAAGCTCAACCCACCGGCAGTCTGCGGTGGAACTTCATCGGTATTTGGCGTCGAACAGATTCAATCCGCTCGCGTGTGAATTTAGCGATCGTCACCCCAGGCTGGCGCTTTTCAACTTGGCCTACCACGGCCCCCCAAGGGTCGATAATCAGACTGTGACCATAGGTTTCCCGGGTGCCCCCGCGAAGACCTGTATGAGTGCCGCCTTGGGCGGCTGCGATCACATAAGATTGATTCTCAATCGCACGGGCTCTGAGCAGGATTTCCCAGTGGGCCTCGCCGGTTTTCACCAGGAATGCCGCCGGCAGCAGAATCACATCGACTTCGCGACGGGCGTACTGCGAAAACAGTTCCGCAAAGCGCACATCATAACAAATGGCCTCGCCGACCTTCCAGCCATCGATGTCGATCACATGCGGGGTCTGACCGTGACGGAACACATCGGATTCGCGGATAGGCTGTTGCCCTTCCAACTGAATGTCGAACAGATGCATTTTCTGATAAGTCGGCTGAACCTCCCCTTCCGGAGTGATCAGCGCCGAGGAATTATAAAGATGCCCCTCCAGATACAGAGGGATCGAGCCCAGATGCAGATAAGTATTGTAGTGTTTGGCCAGTTCGGAAAGACGGGCAAAGGCCGGGTGACTGAGAGTAAGCCCCTCGATCTTTTCGCCCTCTTTCAGACGCAAATAAAGGCAGTTTTCAGGAAAGGAAACAAAGCGCGGTTGCGCGGTTTTGAAGGTCTCCTTCAAGAGCTCTTCCATCTGAGCCACGTTGGTTGTTACATCATCGACCGAAGTCATTTGCACTGCTGCGACAACCAACTCTGAGCTCATCAGGGGACCTCTTACTCTTCGCTGTTAATCAGAACATTGGAAGTGCGCGCTTCTTTGACTTCGCGGCAGTTCCATTTGGCTTCTTCCAGATTTTTTCGCACATTTGTTACGAAGTCATGGCAGGACTGATGATTTTGTCCAGAGCCGATGGTTTCATCCACACCTTGTTTTGTGTAGATCGCGCGGCAGATTTGGTCTGCACCAATCTCAACACGCAGAGTGCGAACCGTCTTGTTATGTTTGCACAGAACAAGAGACTCCCCTAATTCAGCCGCGTGACTGAAAGACGAAAAAAAAAGCACTGTGATCGATGCCGACAACAGTGCTTTTATGTTTTTTGCTTTAGAGATTTGGTCCTGTTTCAAGCTGCTCTCCTCTTTTAACAAGTGGGGCGAAATTAATGTTTCTAAACCCAACTTAGATTTTACGCAGCTATGTAAGAGACTAAAACGAAGAGATCGCCTTAAGGACCAAATTTAGACTTTGTCTTAGGCAAACTTTGCCCGGTTGACCTTTAACTGACAACCGGACTTATAGACTAAGCGGACTTAGACTTAGCAGCCTTTTTGGAAGTCTTCTTCTCTTTGGAAGCAGCTTCTACCAACTTCACGTTGGAGTAGTCGATGAAGCCTTCTTTTTTCAAAAGACCATCTTTTTTGTCGTAGTGTGTTTGTACTTTCACACCTTGAACCTGGATTTTCATAGCGTTAGCGTCTACAGCGATAACAGTGCCCTTCTTACCTTTGTCAGAGCCTGTGATAACTTGAACTGTCGCGCCTTTTTTGATTTTCAATTTCATTGTGGCCAACCTTAATTAGTTCTTAGAAGAAATTTTCTTTTTGATTCTCATCTTAACGGTCAAAGCTCTTTTAGAAAGCTTGGAGTCGTCTTGATTAAGGATGAAATTATCAAAACCACCTACGTGCTCCATATCACGGATAGCACTAGCTGCGATTGAAAGTCTTACCATTTGGTTCAAAACGCGGCTAAAGATGCGTTTTTTCTGAACATTTGGTAGAGCAGTTGATTTTGTTTTAATGTTGGAGTGGGATACCAAGTTTTTAACAACTGGACCTTTTCCGGTTACTTCACATTTGCTCATTCTAAGCTCCTCTGGCTCTCTTACATAGGGCACCCCTTCGGATGCCTTAAAACTAGCTACAAGTCTGGGTTGGCGCCTAACGGCGCGAAAAACAAGAAACAACCATATAAAGTAAAAAGACACTTGATGGCAACTCTTTTTTCTCGTATACACAAGAACTCGCTAACCAACAGGAAATCGAAAGTAGGATAGTAATGAAAAAGACAACTCGTAGCAAATACCGTCAGGAATTCTCTGGTGACCACGTATTCGATTACAAAGATCCAGCATCTTTGACTCGTTTCATCGGTGACGGTGGTAAAATCACTCCATCCAGAATCTCTAAATTGTCCGTTGCTCAACAAAAAAGAGTAGCAGCAGCAGTTAAGAAATCCCGTAACTTGGCTCTATTGCCATCTGGTTCTGACTCTTACGATACATTCCACAGAGCAGAAGCAATCTCTCCAGTTCCTTTCGAGATCTAATCCGAAGCGAACAAGAGAACTGATTTCCTGCTTGGGAAGACAAAAAAGCCGGTGTGAAAACCGGCTTTTTTGCGTTTTAAACCTTTTCCCGGCTGACTTTCCACCAGCTCCAGACCGTCGCCGCCATCATCAGCATGTAACTTTTACTCGACCACTGATGCAGCACCGGGCCCGGAATTCCGATAAAAGACAGTTGCTCAAACGGCACGCCCCAGTTCATCAAACGGATACCTAATATAGGTAACGCAAACAGGGTCCAGAACTGCATCACAACCACAAACCAGACAAACTGGCTGAGTTCCGCCCGGCGGTATTCGACCACCATCATAATGACTGGCAGCAGCACAAAAAGAATCCCCGCCAAGGTCGCCGCGATCTGGCGATCCGGGACCCCCCTGAACAGGGCCATCACCGCCAGGATCACAATCACTTCCGCTATTAGATATCCAAGAAAAGCATTTCGTCTCATATCCAAGAAGCTAGTCCACCCCACCAGACAACTCAAGGGGTAAGCACGCCCAGCACCCGTTTATTTTGATTTGAAGCCCGAACCGTCCGGCCACCGCCTTGCAATAGGGGTTACTCGAACAACGAAACCTTTTAAGGGGGCTTAAATGGAAACCAACGAATTGAGACTTTTGAAACTGCAAACGGAACTGAAAACCTTCGGCCTGAATCCGGCCGAATGGAGCCTGCAAAAGATCCAGGCCCTGGGTTACCTGCTTCTAAACACCCAGGACGAACAATTTGCTATGTACGGAGAACTTGAATACCGCGACAAAAAACCTCGCTGGAAGTCCCTGGAGGTGGTGTCGCTTTAATAGACTTCGCAACGGACCGAGAACAAGCTGCGATTCCAGATATCCTGCTCTGAAAGAACCTGCGTGGCCTTACGAGGCTCGACAGCCACCAGAGCCGGATCCGCGGACGGCGGCAGTTCTTCGCCCGGGAACTTTTCATAAACTTTTTTACGGAAGTTCGTCCACGCCTCTTCCCCATTGGCCCGAGTATAGATGTTCTTCAGACGACAGAAGATCGCGATCTCGGCATCTTGCATCCATCCAAAACGCTCAAGCCCCATTTCTGGAGGCTTGGTTCCCCAGGCCAAACGCGCCATCAATTCAATCCCATCATTCAAGTTGGAACGAACTTCATTAATCCCATACAACTGGGAGGTACATTCGGCAGAGGATTTGCCGACACCTTCCGCCACCTCACGCAAGATTGTGAAGTACTCATAGCAAGACCCCGCACTGTTCCCGAGCTGGCAGGCCTCTTTGGCGCGCACGATGGTCGGCGGAATTTTCGATTTCTTGTAGTCTGTTGGGAAGATGTTGCCTTTTTGCAACTCCTTGAAAGCTTCAGCCTGGGTGTCGCAAACTGAGTGAGGCGGGCTCATGATCATGAAGGCAATGATGGCAACCACCAGGACCAAAATGGCAAGAACAGGCTTCGGCAAAGAGTTCAGAAAGTTTTCCATGAAAAAAAGGGTACTAATATTACGCGTTAGAATCTAGTAGTTTGACAAGAGGCCTAGGGATTATGTAGTTTTCTGACTCTGTCGGGGAGTAGCGCAGTCTGGTAGCGCATCTGGTTTGGGACCAGAGGGTCGTAGGTTCGAATCCTATCTCCCCGACCATTTTTCTCTCCAGCCTTTGGCTGGGAAAAATGGCCGCCTGCACTTCGGCGCTGCCGAAGTAGTTCCTAAAGATTGTTTTTATTCAAAGCCTTTTGAGAAATCAAAAGGCTTTTTTCGCTTCAGGAGCAATTATGTCTCAGCCTCAAGATCCAAAAAACCAGCCCCTGCCAGTCAATACTTCTGAACAACTGACTGCCGAGGCGGAACTGCTTGAAGAAAACTTTGAATCCGCTGACACCCTTGAGGATTTCACGAAGACGCTGATGGAAAGTCTGACCTCAAAGCTTCACGCCAATATCGACGAGATCTTTAAGCAGAATAAATAAAAAATAGAGAGCTGCCTAAAGGATGTGCATCATGATGACCACGGAAAGTCTCATAATTAAAAAATGGACCGAAGATATGGCTTCAGACTTTTTTGATCTTTCCATGGATTCGGGGTTCACTCTTTTTACGATTACAGACTACCGCCAAACAAGTGTCGAATCCGCCCTTCAATGGATCAGAAAGAACACATCCAAATTCGCTGTCATCGAAAAACAAAGCGGAAAGATCATCGGCATGGGAGGCCTGACTCCGTGGAGCTATGCTGGAGAGGCACTGACGGACATTACCTACAGGTTTAAGTCCTCCGCCCAAGGAAAAGGCTATGGCAAAGAACTGGCAAAAGCTCTGATTGATTATGGGTTTAACACGTTATCTCTTGATCAAATCACAGCGACAATTACACCCGACAATCTTCCTTCAAAAAAACTAACAGAAAAATTGGGTTTTAAATTGGATCGCAGAATCGAACTCTTGGGTGTGCCCACAGACCTGTATCGACTCTACAAGAAAACTTCGTAACGCAGTATTAGGTCCGACTCAGTAAGCCTTCTGGGCAGCCAGCCCCTTTGCCACGTATTCTCTCTGCAATAGCGTCAAAAGATCCTGGGGCCACCAGATATGCTTCCAGGTTTTTGTTGAAGAGTTATAAGCCGTACCTCTGGCTTTACCACGAGCCCACATGTAAAGCCCATCACCCCTTGCATAAGAGCTGCGATTGACGTTTATAGCGGGTAAACCCCTCATAAACCCTCTGATCGCCATAGTGACACAGTTATTATTAATGGGATGAAAAACCGTGCTGCTGATATGGTACCAATCCGCATCTGCAGAACGATGGTAAAGCTTCGCACCCGAGAGACCTTCGAAATACTTTAACACACTCTGCGCCTGGGCAGAGGTTGCCTGAAAGCGAATCGCACGAATAACCGGGCCTCCTTCACGTTGCGCATCCAGATGGCTGCGTGCATTTTTCCAGACACGCAAAATAGCTTCACCCTGTGAATTAAACAGGCCCCACATTCGACCATAACGACCAAAATCAAAAACCAGGTCTGTTTCTGCATCTTTCACACGCAAGGAAACATGACCCCATTTGTGCTCGGGCCATACCTTGCCGACGACGATAAATTCCACGAAAGTTTCTGCATGGGCGAAGGTTGTCGCAAAGAAAATAACAACCGCAATGAGAAAAGAACGCATGAGGCAGGCTCCCTACTATTTAATGCATGTGAGAGCGCAACCTGAACCACATTACGACTTACGACAATACGAAACCTCATATATTTCAAGATCATAATGACTTAACTCTTTTGTCAGGAATTCGTTTAGATAGCTCGCCGCACGAAGACATCCAACCTTTCAAGATTGAAACGTCCGCACCCCTTTGATACTCGTGAAATGTCTACAAGGGGGGAACTGTGGGCCGTTCATTATTATTGTTGTCATCTGTACTTCTTTTAACTTCAATCGCAGCCAAAGCCGATCTTCGCGGCGATCTTAAAAAAGAAGTCACTTCCAAGCACGATCCAATTTCTTACGACAAAGCCCAAGTAGAACTGCTTGGCAACGTCGCTCTGATACGAATGACCGACGGCTCTTATGCCATCGATGAAGTCTATTGCTCCACACCTTATGGCAAAACCCATCTCGGAAACGGCGTCGGCCCAGGAAAAGAACCTGCTTCCACGATCATCAACGTTGAACACACAGTCGCTCAATCCTGGTTCAAAGGACGACACTATTTCAATGTCGGCAAAGCAGACCTGCACCACCTTTACCCGTCTGATTCCAGAGCCAATTCCATGCGCGGCAATTTCGCATTTGGGGACGTGGGCACAATTAAAAACATACCGAAGTGTTTTGATGAAGAAAGACATGACATCGACACAGAATCCAAACTGGGCAGCGGCAGCGAACGTGAGCTGGTGTTTGAACCACCTGTAAAACACAAAGGCAATGTTGCCAGAGCGATCTTCTACTTCGCGGTTCGCTACGACTTCCCAATCCCAGCTGCACAGGAAGCAACCCTGCGCCGCTGGAACAAGCTTGATCCCGTAGACCAAGCAGAAGTAGAGCGCAACAATGCCATTGAAAGAATTCAAGGCAATCGCAATCCGTTCATTGATCATCCGGAATACGTTGATCAAATTTCTAAGTTTTAGTCTAGATTACGGGCCAGTGAAAAGTCTGATCTAAATCCCGAGGTCTTCTTACTGCCACCTCCGACTTTACTTCTGCCTGGGACGACTTATCCCGCAACAAGACCTGGTTAGCAAACTCATAGCTAACCAGCAAGGTCAGAGCGCTATAGTAAACCCATGCCAGAAAAACCACGAGAGATCCTGCCGCTCCATAGGATTTCTCCAATCCTGCAGTCCCCAGATACAAACCAATCAAGGTACGGCCAATATTAAAGAATACGGTGCTGGTAACCCCCGCCACCGCACATCGTTTCCACGAGGCTTTGTCTGAAGGTACGAATCGATAGATCGCCGTGAACAGCCCGGCAAACACCATCAAGGTGATAACAAAAACCAGACTCTGCCAGAACCACCCCTGCTGTGCGGGAAAAACCACCATCAATGCCGTGGTCAGAAGCATCGAGGTGATCGTCAAAAAAACGAAACCCAGTAACAACCCCATGGATAAAAAACGATCCTTAACAAAACCCATCACCCCTTGTTCCTGCTCAGAGGCCTTGTGCTCATTGATTTTGTCCAAAGCGTATCGCAGCTGCGAAAAAATAGCCGACGCCGATATCAGCAGAACCACAAAGCCAATGACTCCAGAGATCCCAGTGCCCTGAGGATTCTTTTCTGCATTTTCGACAATCAGCTGAATCGAGCCACTGGCCTGTTGCCCCACAACGTCCGCAAATCCGGCAAAGATCTTATCACGGGTTCCTTCCCCGAACAGAGTCGCCAAGGACAAAAGAATCAAGACAAAGGGAGCCAGAGCAAGCCCTGTCGTATAGGCAATGGATGAAGCAAGAATAAAGACTTCGTGCTTGCTGACCTGATCCAAAAACTTTGAAAGCCGCTGTTTGAAATTCATGGATAGTTCCTCTTGGTTGAGACAAAAGACACACGTTTCAGCGTTACGATTTACTTCGCTTTTGCCAAACCAATAAGGCTGTTCCGGTGCAATTACAAAAACAGAAGTCCTGATTCTTTCTGCAAAGACAGGCGAGGACTTTCCCGGACTTGCAAATCCAAGCACCCCCACTAAACTAAAACCCATGAATAACATCTTGCGATTTCTTCTCACACTGACCGTAGTTTTGGCCACAGCCTGCGCACAAAAAGCCCCCAAACCACCCGAGGGCGGCAGATCAGGGGTCTTCATTGGTTACAAAAGCACTCCGCAAGACAAAGAACGCGATGCTGCCCTAAATAAAACGGCAATCGTTCCCATGAGCGATGACGAGCTGACGATAAAAATATACTTCCAGCTGCCAGAAGTCTCCATTGCCACCAGGGAAAAAATGGCGAAAAAGTTTGGAACAAACTTTGATAAGGACGACGGTGTTCACCCCTACAATGGGCACCTCTGCTTCCAGGGGGACATCAAGTCCAAAGAGCAAAAGGACTACTCCAAAACAGCCTGGTCGGCGACTGTGTTTGTGAACGGCAAGAAAACCCCACATACTCTTACTGCCAACCCAACTCCGGTTTTAAATCTTAATAACGGACAAAACCGACTGCTCAGCGGCCGAACGACGGTTCGCCTGTGCACTGATAAGAAATTCTTTAACGGCGTGAAGAAAGTGAAGCTGATTTTAAGCGCCGACAAAAAGAAACTTACCGAAATGGATTGGTCCGCCCCATGGCCCACGACTGAAATCGGCGAGCCCGAGCAATTCAACTTCAACCGCTAGGCGTTAAATCCCCCTCTGGGAAAACTATTTTTTAGCTCTTTACGCGCACGCCAAGGGGCCGTCCTTCAGCTGTTTTCAGTTTTGGATTACGGCATAAACACCCGGGTCAAAATCTCGCGTCTTGGACCCTTTTTTATCGATTCTAAAGTGGCTGCAATTTGACTCTTTCAAGACAGCGACACGCTTTCAAGACCGTCATTTGCCCCCCCATAAAAACATTTCAATTCACACCGCCAACAATGCTAGCTTCCTAAAAAAGGGAGACGAAATGAAATACATCCAGGTCACCGAAAATCAGATGCTGCAAATGTTGAGCAACCCGGACACAGAAATTTCCGGATTTGAGTTCACCAAGATGGACTTCACAGAGCTTAATCTGAAAAGTTCGCTTTTCCTGGACTGCAAGTTTGTCAGCTGTAACTTTGCCAACTGCTCTTTGATGAACGTCGCATTTCGCGGGGTCGCATTTGAAGACTGCAACCTGATGGGCACCAATTGGACCGAAGTGCGCAAGAATGGTGGTTATACCTTCAGCGGATGCAAACTGGATTACACAAGTTTTCAAGGCGTGGACCTGCGCGGATCAGGCTTCGTCAACTGCATGATTCGTGAATCTGATTTTGCCGGTGCCAACCTTTCCAAGGTCAGCCTTGCTGGAT
The DNA here is from genome assembly GCF_002208115.1 of Bdellovibrio bacteriovorus. Taxonomy (NCBI): domain Bacteria; kingdom Pseudomonadati; phylum Bdellovibrionota; class Bdellovibrionia; order Bdellovibrionales; family Pseudobdellovibrionaceae; genus Bdellovibrio; species Bdellovibrio bacteriovorus. The sequence continues at coordinate 2,901,267 of NZ_CP020946.1, forward strand.
CCTCTCTGGCCGGGACATCGTTCACCAATGCCAACATTGAAAAAGCCGACTTCCGAGGTGCGCGTGACTACTTTATCGATCCCAAGTTCACAAAAATCAAAGATGCTCATTTTTCATTTCCGGAAGCTCTGGTTCTGATTGAAGCCCTGGGCGCCAAGCCTTTTTCAATTCAATATTTGAATTAAGAATTAAAGCATAGAAGCAACAGCGTCTTTTTCTTCGTTCAATTCTTTCAGTGTGTTGTTCATTTTCTCGCGAGAGAAAGCGTCGATCTCAAGACCTTTTACGATCTCGTATTCGCCGTTTTTGCAAGTCACTGGGAAGCCGTACATGATGCCTTCTGGGATGTCATAAGAACCATCAGAAGGGATACCCATAGTAACCCACTCCCCGTTCGTGCCCAACCACCAGTCACGGATGTGATCAACAGCTGCGGAAGCCGCAGAAGCTGCAGAAGACAAACCACGAGCTTCGATGATCGCAGCACCACGTTTACCCACTGTCGGGATGAACGTGTCTTTGTTCCAAGCATCACCTTCAGCCGTGCCCAGTTTCAACAACTCAGGAACTTTTGCACCGTCAGCAGTCGCGAAACGAACGTCCGGGTACATCGTTGGGCTGTGGTTACCCCATACTGCCACTTTCTTGAAAGAAGCAACTGGTTTGCCGGTTTTAGTCGCCAACTGAGACAATGCACGGTTGTGGTCCAAACGAAGCATTGCTGTGAAGTTTTTCGCTTTTACGCGACCGTGTTTCATCGCAGATTTCATCGCGATGTAGGCGTTCGTGTTTGCCGGGTTACCAACAACCAGAACTTTTACATTTGGATTAGCGTATTTGCCGATCGCTTCACCTTGTACAGTGAAGATCTGACCGTTTGCAGTCAGAAGATCTTTACGCTCCATACCTGGGCCACGAGGACGTGCACCAACAAGAAGGGCCACATCAGCGTCTTTGAATGCAACTGCTGGATCACCCGTAGCGATCATAGAGTGCAATAGAGGGAACGCGCAGTCCTCAAGCTCCATCATCACGCCTTTCAGCGCTTTTTGAGCTTTTTCGTCTGGGATCTCTAGAAGTTGAAGGATCACTGGTTGGTCTGCACCCAACATCGCACCGCTGGCGATACGGAAAAGAAGTGCATAACCGATTTGGCCGGCAGCGCCGGTAACTGCTACACGAACAGGAGCTTTCATAAGCTGGTTCCTTTCAAAGATTGTCGATTTAGCTATCCCGAAGAATTTAAACCCGCCGAAAGCCTCTGTCATGGGAAAATCGGAAAAATATGCCTGTTTTCTGGGCAACAGGACCACTTTTGTGTCCGGCACCCAAAGCGTCAGGCGTGAAACGCCCCGGCATCAGCCAGCTCTTGCAACAAGCCAAGGTCCCGCTTCGCCCCCTGAATCTTCAGGTACTGAGCCGGAACACACTCCTTGCCAGCATTCAAATCCTTCACCATCTTCAAAAGTCCGGCGGAAGAGCTCTGAACCAAAACCCCACCATAACTCAGACTGAAAGCTTTTTTGTTCACAGCACTCTGCTGCCACAAAACAGGCGAACGAACACTGCGAAGCCGCAAACGCGATTTTGCTGTGACCTTCACTGCGGATACAGGCACGGTCTTAAATCCTTGAAGCGAAATGTGCTTCATCCAGGATTTCAAGAGCGCCTCTTCAAGCTCGGCGGCACTCAGGGACTTCAGCGCTTTCAAAGAGTCCTGATAAATCTTTGGCAGCTCTCCGACTTCACCGGACTTGTCATGCAACGTCTTAAAGGGTGTTGTGACTTTCAACCCCGCTGAGCCCAGCTTCGCATCAACCAGATCCTTCAATGCCGCCCCAAACATATCCCCGTGGGGCTGATCCACCCACACGCCCAGACTCCAGGTCGCACTGAAAGAGCCGTCAGATTCAGCGATATGCCACTCTGAAGACGGCCAATAGGTCATGTCCCCCGGACCGACTTCGACAAGCTGGGAATGCTTCTTGTGCTTTTCATAATTGAACGTGCGATCCAGTTCCGGATGTTCATCGCCGTAAGCTGCAGGCCACAGACGGAATCTTTTCACCCCCGCCACCGGGAAGCTGAAGACCCCGCAGGAATCCACATGAACCCCGAACGGAGTCTTGCGATAGTTCCCCAGATAAAGGCCGATTTCAGAAAAACGATTCGGAAAACCCACATGACGGAAAAGATCGTCGGTAAAGTCCTGCAACAGATGCTGCTTTTTCAGATTCACCTGCAAAAGCTCATCGCAGACCAGGCAGTAATCCGGGAACTGGGCCTTCATACGTTTGTGATAGCCCAACAAGGACTTGTCGGACGTTTCGGGCAGCAGTTGCAAAACTTCTTCGGGGTCGGCTTTCACGCCCTCAATGAAAAACTTCAATCCTTCAGGATCATTCATTTCGCGGCAACGGTCACTGTAGGCCACCAACAGCTCAAAGATCTCGGCATCCGTCATCTCCAGCAGGCCGGATTTCACATTGCGGGCGACCAGGGGCTTTTTCTCCCAGTGGTTCTTGGCGAAGTTCTGCCAGAACTTCTGATCAAGCACGGTGGATGCAGCCTTGGGGGTGCCGGTTTTTTGCGCCATGAAATACTCCGTTTTAAGAGCGAAATTTGAAGGCGCCAGAGTCGTTGAGATTGATCTGGGAGTCAAATAGAAGGTCCGGCCTGTAAATTTGCCACCCCCTTTCTGTGCCCCCGGCAAAGCCCCTGCTAACACCTTGCGAAGAGGGGCGATTTAGCATAAAAAGAGCCCTCGCTTTGGAGACCCCGAACTATGACTTCTGCTGCCGTCACATTTGAAAACACCATTGAAACCATCGAGCTAAAACGTGACGTGACCAAGCACTTAAAACAAGGTCATCGCTGGCTTTTCGCTAACTGTTTTGATCCCAGCCGCAACCTGAAATCGGGGATTCATCTGCTGAATTATAAGGGCGAAGCCCTGGCGTTGGGCATCTGGCAGGGCGACACTCAATTGCGCTTCCGAGTTCTGGTGTTGGCTGAAGAGCCCATCTTCCGCCGCAACAACATGAAGCGCACCCTGGAACTTTACTTTGAAAGCCAGTGGCGCAAGGCTGTTGAGATTCGCAAAACCTTCGATCTGTCAGTCACCAATTCCTTCCGCCTGATTAACGGCGAAGGCGACGGCCTTCCGGGCCTGATCGTGGACGTTTACAACGACACGGCCGTAATCAAACACGATCACCCGATCATGGAAAAGACCTGGAATGCCCCGGCCATTGCCGAAAAAATCCAGGAAGCCTTCCCTCAGGTGAAATGCGTCTATCTAAAGCGCCGTAACGACGCCGAAGAAAAAGGTGTTAACATCGTGGGGACCCTGGCGCCGGAAGTTCAGTTCCTGGAAAATGGCGTTCTCTTTGCCTCGAACATCCGTGATGCTGCCAAGACCGGTTTCTTCCTGGATCAACGCGACAATCGCAAAATGATTCAGCACTTTGCCAAAGACAAAACGGTGCTGAATCTGTTCAGCTATACTGGCGGCTTTTCTATTTTCGCCGCCAAAGGTGGCGCCAAAGAAGTCACCAGTGTGGATATCGCGAAAGTCGCCATCCAAGCCGTGGCTCGCAACTTTGAAATCAATGATCTGAAGACGGTTCACCACGATGTGGCGACCGATGCCTTTGCCTACCTAGAGCAATTGAACACCGAAAAGAAAAAATACGACATCGTCATCACTGATCCTCCCAGCTTCGCGCCGAATGAAAAATCGGTCGAGCAAGCCAAGGCCGCTTACACCAAGGTGTTCTCTAACTCCATCAAACTGGTGAACCCTGAAGGTCTGTTTGCGGCGAGTTCTTGTTCCAGCCATATCTCGACCAAAGAGTTTATGGATATCTGCCAGGAAGCCTTTTCCCGCGCCCGCAAGAAGGCCACGCTGGTTTATATTGGCGGTCAGCCGGTGGATCACCCCTACCCTTTGGCCATGGAAGAGCTTCGTTATCTGAAGTTTGCCCTGTTCCGTCTGGACTAACCAAGAAGGTCTTTTATCTATGGAAACAATCCAAAGTCTTCGTCAGGAAATTGATCAGGTTCACAAAGAAATGCATGCGCTTTTACTGCGCCGACGTGATTTGACCATGGCCGTGTGGAAGATCAAGCAGCAGGAAGGCCAGCCCTTCTTCAATGCCGAACGTGAAGAACAGATCTTAAAAGACTTCGTCAATATGGACGGGAAACAAGGTCAGGACCCGGCAATGGATGAACTGCTTAAAGGGGTCATGAACTCGGTCCTTCGGGAATACGAAAAGTATCTTCGCTCGAAATTTGAATAAAAAAAAGGGAGTCTTCTGACTCCCTTTTTTATTACTTCTTGCGGCTTTGGTATTCTTTTTCTCTCTGGAAGTGGCTTTCAGAAAGACCGTAGCTTTCTACGTTCCCCAGATCCTTGATCAAAGATTCCAGATCTTTTTTGCCGCTGATGAAATCCAAATGCCCCTGAATTTTTGTAATCAGCTCAGAGTGACGCTCTTTCAAGGCCTCATAGCGGATATAACCCAAGCCCAAAGATTCCCATTCCTTCACATAGCGGGCCGCCGACTGGGACGTTCCGTTGTACATGGTATTACGGCATTCCTGATCCGGCTTGATCTGGTGCCAGTTGCCGAACTGGTCTTTCAGTTTCACCTGGTGCTTTTCACAAGGCTTGCCACAATCCTTGAAGCTGGAGCCTTTGCTTAGGAACGCCGCGAACACACAGTGCTCCATGTGGAAGCTTGGCATGTACTGGTAAGCCGTCACTTCAAATTGCGCGGCTTGACCGGCTTGAATCAGCTCACTGACCTGCACGTTGTTTAAGTCATAGCCCAGGCACAGGCTGTGAAGACCTTTGTTCAACAGGTATTGCGCCGTCAGGTGGTTCGTCACGTTCAAGCTGAAGTCACCCAGGATCTGGCCCTGATAGTTATTGGCCTGCAGCCACTGAACCGCACCCAGGTTTCTGGCAAGGATCGCATCCGGATTCAAATTGAACAGATGCTTCACGTTGCGGTGTTCATTCGGTTTCAAAACACGGGTCGTGGCAATACCCACCTTGATTCCGTTTTCTTTCAGCAGCTTCAAGCTGGGCTCAAAATCCAAACCGAACTCGAAATCCAGGATCACCAGATTCAAACCCGTGGTGGTCAACTCGCCGGACTTGATGGCGTTAACGAAGTCTTCAACCTGCCCTTTTTCACGCAGAAGCAGATTCAGTTTTGCACCCGGAGCGGCTTTTTCAGCCGTCTTGTTGCCTTCAATCCATTCACCAACCGCCAAGGCGGTCAGCACTTCCGGAGCCGCGCCATTTTGAATGCGCAGATCCGTCAGTTCTTTCACCAGTTGCTGACGAAGCTCCTTCACCTGACGAGCCGGCAGGAATAGCGGCGTGGAAGCATCCAGTTCGCAAGTGAACTCATGCCCGCGGAACGGGCTTCCCATCAAAGCAAACAGCTCTTCCCGCAAGTCCAAAGAGTTCAAACCTTTGGATTTCGCAGGCTCACAGACGTTGGCAGACGTTGCAGAAACGGTGTAACGACCATCTGTGTAAGTGACCTTCAAAGGCTGCCCCAAAGACGCCTCCACATGAATAGACACAGGAAGACGCTTCTTTCTTTCCTTGTCTTCCACACTCAAAGCCACGTCACGCTTCAGGTCCTTGTCGTGATTGTAGAACACACGAGCACCCATGAAGTGCTCACTCATGTTGATGTCGCGAGAAAATTCCAATTCAAAGCGGCGCGTGTTCAGGGATTTGACGGCGAAAACAAATCCGCCTTTTTCAGCACTTTGTCCGTTGCGGTCCTGATAAACCCACAACACACCGTCACCGGCCTGAATGAAGTCGGCTTTCAGTCCCTGCTGGATGTTTTCTTCGGTCAGTTCGACTTCCAAAGAACTGTCTTTAACACGAACGACTTTACCGAATTCAAATCCACGGTGGGCGCTGAACGTGCCTTCCACCAGTTTCTGATGATTCACCCCATGGAACCAGCCGCTGAAAAAGCCACGGGAAAATGCCGTGGCCATTTGTTTTTTCAGCAGCACCGGATTCATCAAGGCCTGATGATTTTGCGCCGACTCAATCGCCTGATCAAAGCTGCGAGCCGCCGTCGCGACGTATTCAGGCGTTTTCAGACGTCCTTCGACCTTGAAGCAGTCCACACCCGCTTCAAGCAGGCTTGGGACTTCATTGATGCCACAAAGGTCCTGAGGGGACACCAGGAAGGACTTCCCGCCCAGATCGCGCTTTTCTTCGTCGACATACATTTCGTAGTTGAAGCGGCAGCTTTGCGCGCACTGACCACGGTTGGCGGAACGGCCACCGATGCCTTCGGATGTGAAACACTGACCGGAATAGCTCACACAAAGTGCGCCATGCACGAAGACTTCGATTTCTTTGTCAGTGTTTTGTTTGATCGAATGAATTTCTTTAATAGAGTTTTCACGCGCCAACACGAAGCGCTGAATGCCCAGATCATCAAGCCAGGTGATGGCTTCGGCATTGCTGATGCTCATCTGCGTGGAACCGTGCACTCGCTGATTCGGAGCCATCTGACGGATCAGACGGACCAAGCCCAGATCCTGTACGATGAAGGCATCCGGTTTTAGCGGAAGGATTTTTTCCAGAGTCTCGGCTGCCTTGTGCAGTTCGTTTTGGAAGATCAGAATATTGAAGGCCAGATTCACCTTCACGCCGTAAAGATGGCAGGTGTCGATGATCTCTTTGACTTCCTCGATTTGGAAATCATAGCTTCGCCCGCGGGCATTGAAACCCGGTACACCCATGAAGATGGCATCAGCCCCATTGTGGATGGCGGCCATAGCCATCTCTTTGGTACCCACGGGAAGTAACAGTTCAGGACGTTTGAAGCTTTGTGTTTGCATGGACGGTAATAAGCCAGTACCCAGCGAATTCCGCAAGCAGAAACCCCGCCCCTTCTCAAAATACGAAATTTTTATTAATTACAGGGGCTTGGCAGCAATACAGAAGCCCCTGGGAAGCACTCTTTGCCCCCTGATTTATGGAATATTTTCCAAGAGTCGGCCCTAATGGACAGCCTGCTTTTCTGCAGCTGAAAGCATTTTCAACAGGCTTTCCAGCATGTGCACTTCCGCCTCGAGGGGACCAAAGCGCTTTTCCAGCTCAAGGCGGGCTTGTTTTTTGAGTGTCTCATAGCTGCGGCGGCTGGAAAACTTCCACGCCGGATGCTTGCGACAGGCCTTCAGATTCTTCTTGAGCGTTTCGTACTCTTCATTCAACACCAAAGAACTTTGATAGATTTCATCGGTGGTCAAGTCATTGAGCTGCCCCAGCTCGGCCATGCATAAAAGTTCAATGCGTTTCAAGGCGTCATGGTCCTGGGCTTTGTATGCCGCTTGCACACGCTGCCATTTGATGGAAGCCCAATCCTGATGCTCTTTCGAAACACCGATCTGCTTGTCCGGATGAAGCAGGCGCGCCAGTTTACGATAGGTGGTGCGCAGCAGACTTTCAGCCTCCGCCTGCTCTTTTTCCAGGGCTTCTTCACTGGCATTTTCAGCAATGATCTGCTGAAGGAAGTCTTTTAAATGGACCGGCATATTGCGCAGGTATCTTTGCTGGTAAGCGGGATCAGCCGCTTTCCACAAACGCCCCAATAATTTCCAATCCCCGCACTTCATCGCGATCTGAAAGGTCTCTTTAAACAACTGATATCCCGCCATTGGAACGGACAGATGACGGGCCATCATGCCATCGTCAATATCATTCAGATAGTGATACACCGAGCGCGCACGACGTCTAAGACCGCTCAATGCGGAATCGTCCTTAAAGAAAATTTCAGCAAAATTAACGGCCGGTCCATCTTCAGGAATCGGCAGCGGCTCCCCCGGCACTGCGGAACTTCTGGTCGCGGTGTCGAAGCGATTCTTTCTCAGTTTGTCGATAACAAACTTCCACACATCATCGCCGGCCTGGTACTGGCTTTCCTCCTCTTTCAGCATGCAGTAGGCACGCTCCAAAGGAACATTCGAGGTGTTGGCGACGTATTTCAAATGCACTTGGAAGGTGGTCAGAACCTTATGACGTTTTTCAAGCAGCTCGCCGGCTTGAAGTTCGTCTCGGAACGTCAGATTGTACCAGTCTTGATACAGGATTTGATCCCAGAGCAGAAAATCCGTGTGGTCTTTTTCAAGCTGACGGATTTTCTTCAGCAGGTTCGACGAGGCAAAGAACAAATCTTTGCGTATATTTTGGTCATCCGTCAGAGAAACATCATGATGCATAAGAGGCAATCCCTTTACCACGCCTCTGATGTCATCGCTAATAAAAACACGGAACTGCCAAATCTATCGGCAGTGCTGCTGAAAAACCCATCAGTCCAAACGCGGACGAAGCCAACTTGGATAAATCTTGGCAAGAACATCCGAGCCCACAACCTTGGAAGGCTCTTGTACGTCAGTAAATAAAATTGGAGCCATTCCCCGCGCGGCCGTCCACTCGCCATAGTATTCTTTTTTTACGGGATGAAATGGCGTCACAGCATTAATAACAGGCAAAGCGGATTCTGCCTGAGCCGCCGCCCAGATGATCTGCACCAGATCGTCACGGTGAATCAGATTCACGGCTGAATTCCCAGCGCAAGGCCGCTGGCTTTGCGACAAACTTTTGGCAGGGTGCCGGTCACCACCAATCAAGCCGCCGGGACGAATCACCGTCAGTGGGCCCGAGAACTTCTGACTTAAAAGCGTTTCCACGGCCACCAACCAACGTGCGCTGTCCGTGGTGGGCATCGTCGGTGTTTGTTCGGTGATGCTGCCGGCTTGGCCGCCATACACTGAAATCGAGCTTATAAAAATAATCCGGCGATAGTCCCCTGTCGGAATTTTGGCAACGAAGTCTTCAGGATTGATTTGCACCAGCGGAGGTGTGTTCAGGAAAAGTACGTCACAGGATTTATTCGGAAAATCATCACAACCCCAGTCAAAATCCTGACTGCGGGTGCCCCAGTTTTCGATCCCTTTTTGACTTAAGTGTTCAGCAAGCTTCTGCCCCAGCCAACCCAATCCAATGATGCCCCACGTTTGCTTCACCACTGACCACCGACAAAATCCAGAACGGCTTTACCCAGTTCGGCGGGTTGTTCCAACGGCACATAATGCCCGCAATGATCAATGATCTGGAACTTGGAGCGTGTTATCTGGGCATGACGATTCTTCAAAGACTCCAACGGCACCACCCGGTCATTGGCTGCCGCCACGATCAGAACCGGGAACGACAGTTCTTGCAAGGCAGCGCCTTGGTCGATCCGGTCCACAGTGGCCAAGGTTTGGTTGATATACTGTTCAGAGGAAAAATCCGCACTCATCTGCATGATGGGGCCGACCACTTGCGGGTCCTTCAGAAAATCGGGGTGGATGTAACGGTCCATCTCTTTTTCCGAGATGCCGTTGTACTTTCCACGTCTTAAAAGGCCCACCATCTTCAGGCGTGCCGCCCGTGTTTTTTCCGACAAGGCACCAACGCTGGCAGCCACCAAGGACAAAGACAGAACTCGTTCAGGAAAACGGGTCGCAAAAGTTTCGGCGATATACCCGCCCATGGAAAAACCGACCAGATGAAAAACTTTGTCGGCCGTCTTTCCCACTTCTTCAATCATCGCTTCCAGGTTCTGAGGATGCTTCAGATCCACCACGCGAACATTGTAGCGTTCGGAAAAAACCGGGACCAGCGGGGCCCACAGGCGCTCATCACACAAAAATCCCGGCAGCAATACAATAGTTTCAAGTGTCTTTGTCATGCCCCGATCTTAACACCGGGGCATGACAAAGACACTATTTTAACGTCTTGGACAGTTCTACAAGCTTCTTCGCGACCGCGTGTCCCGACTGGGGATTCTGACCCGTCACCAGTCTTTCAGACACAATCGCCTGCGAATTCCAGTTTTTTACCGGATGCATTGTTGCGCCTCGTTCACGCAAAGTGGATTCCAGCATGAAAGGCACCACTTTGCTAAGGCCTACTTCGTTTTCTTCAGCGTCCGTGAAGGCACTGACATCTTTGCCTTTCACCAAATAATCACCATTGGAAAGTTTCACGTTCACCAGGGCCGCAGGCCCGTGGCAGACCGCCGAAACAATACCGCCGTTTTCATAGATAGCTGCCGTCAGCTTGTCCATATCAGGCGAGTTTGCAAAGTCCCACATGGCCCCGTGCCCCCCGGCAAAGTGAATCAACTGATAGTCTTTTGAATGGACCTTGCTCACCGCCAGAGTGTTCTGCATTTGCGACATCAACTTCTTGTCTTCCACGAACTTCTTGTTATCAGGATCCTTCAAATCAAGGCTGGATTCGTCCATCGTGGCCACTCCTCCTTTGGGGCTGGCGAAGTCCACTTTATATCCGGCTTTGATCAACGGATAATAAATATGCGTCACTTCCGACAGATACCAGCCCGTTTGTTGGCCCGTGCTGCCTTTTACGTTATGGTTTGTCACAACAATCAATGCCTTTTTCATGGTTTTACCCTCTTCCTTGGCCTGGGCGCCGACCGACAGTCCCACTACAGCCAAAATAGTTGCCAGAGCTTTCATAAGTGATCTCCTTTGTTACAGCCTCAAGGATGCCCGTTTCATCCTAATCTATCAATTTCATAGCTTTCATAATGGCTATCTGAAATAATCATAATTACTATGAAACCTGGCCTGGATTTAAACCTGTTATTTATCATTGAAAGCCTGTACCGGACGTCGAACATCTCAAAAACAGCCGAAGAGCTGAACATGAGTCAATCCGCCGCCAGCCACGCCCTTTCCAAACTGCGTGATCACTTCAATGATCCTTTATTTGTTCGCGTTCCCAAGGGAATGTCGGCCACCCAGACGGCTAAGAACATGCGTGCTTCTGTTGAGGCGTTCACCCAGCAGGCCCGTGCGCTGGCCCAGCAGTCCGAAAAGTTCGACCCCAAGAAAGCCCAGGACCGCATCAGTATCGCCACCACAGATATGGTGGAAGTGATTCTGGCTCCGGCCTTGTTAAAAAGACTGAAAAATGAAGCACCGGGTTTACAGATCTCTTTCCGCCCCACGGGCGGCGACCTTCCCAAGTCAGAACTTGAAAGCGGAGTGTATGATCTTGCCATCGCCGGATTCTACAAAAATCTTCCTGAAGGCTTTTATCAGGTGAAGGTTTACGAGGATGGCTTTTCAACAGCCTATCGTAAGAATCATCCCATCATCCAGGGAACACTGAAAGCCGCACAGTTTTACGAGTGCGACCATGCCCTGATCACGCTGCAGGGGGATTTCAAAGATGGCCTGCGCAAACGTGTGAACGGCAAAACTCTGGAACGTCATATTGCATTTGGATCTTACAGTTTTACCGGACTTGCGTGGACAGTGGCTTCAACGGATTTGGTGCTGACAGCCCCTTCACAGCTACTCAAGAAGTATGCTGAACACTTCCCGGTGCACGTACAAAAATGCCCCGTCGACATACCCAAGATTGAGATTCGCATGATCTGGCATTCTTTGACTCATAAAGATCCCCTGAAAGCCTGGTTCCGCGAGGTCTTAAGGCAAGAATTCCAAAAGCTGTCCTAACTGGCGGGAACTCTCTAAGACACATGAAATTCAAACACCTTCTCAGTCTTGACTGAATTCAGAATCATGCAGTTTTCGGATGTCCTCGCCAGGATTCTTTTGGCATTTTCAATCTGCACACAGCCCTCAAGATACACAGCAAAAACACAACGGGCCATCCACGGTCGCCCTGCCTCATCCCGATCCACAGTCAGTTCTGATTCCACCCGAAGACTTTCATAGGCCAGTCTTGATTTTTCAGCGAACACTTTAAAAGTGGCCACAAAACAATTCTGCAGCGCCATGACATAAAGATCCTCAGGGCTGAATCCGCCCCCGGGCCCTTCAAATTCTGCGGGTATTGCCATCTGAAGACCGGCATCTACTGACATCGGTTTGGAATCCCACGGTGTCTGAATTCCCGACAAGCTTTCGGCCCTTGCTTTGAAGAACATTGGATACTTGCTCATAACAAACTCTCCTCAAAATCTTGCTGCCTTATATGGTTCATGGTAGCATGAACTAAATGAAAAAAGCAGACCCAAAAAACAGCATCCCCACCAGCACTGCCGAAATTAACAAACTCCGCGACTTGTCAGAGTCTGTTGGGGACTTTATTCGCTATTGGGGCTTTCGCAGAATTCACGGCCAAATTTGGACTCAGGTCTTTTTGTCAAAGACCAGTCTTAGTGGCGCCGAACTGACTCAAAGACTGGGCGTATCTAAAGCTCTGATCAGCCCGGCCCTTTCCGAGCTGGAAGCCTATGGCCTCATCCTGATGACAGAAGACGGAAAGAAAACAAAACGATACTCGGCGGCCCCGAATGTCATCCCTGTGATCAAAGACATTCTTAAAGAGAGAGAAGCCAAAATCATCGCGACCGCGCAAGAAAAATTCGGGACACTCCACAAGATCCACGAAAAAAGAGGCGAGCAGGAATCGCTGCTTCAATCCGACCGTGTCGAAGAGCTTGGACAGATGATCACTTTAGCGCAATTTGCCCTGAATTTTATTATCGGACAAAGTGACGAAGAATCCCTGGCTTGCTGGACGGAAGAAGCACTGAAAGCTGAAAAATAGAACTACAAACACACGCCGCCTCCAGCGGCTGAACGCATTCCCTGACAGCACTGATCTCATGAAGTGAACGAACTCATTGGGCGACAGCCCAAACTGCACGGCAATCACCTCAAAAGTCGTGCGATCCTCCCAGCCCATGCGAACAAGTCTGGCGCGATCTTCTTCAGAAAAACCGGCAAACTTCTTTTTCAGCTCTTTTGAAATTCCCATCCGACCCTTTCCCGCCTTTCTAAAGCCGCTTAGGTTTGGCAATAAGGGCTGTCAGAACATTCCTTCCTCGGCAACAACGGCCGGACTTTTGCAAACAAGAAGTAGCCTGCCTCCAGAGTCTTTTTTACCGGACCAAATGAAGCCAAAGGAACAATCTTTTTCAAACTTTCCAACTGAGTCCAAATCACAATAAAGGCTTCAACCCCTGTAACGATATGACCCTCAGAATCTCGAACATGAAGACTCTTATGAATTTTGTATGGATCCAGGCCTTCTGAAATCGCATCAAAGTCCGAAGAGGTGATGTCAATAAATGTTATACGATCGGCCCCTTTGAGTTTCTTATAATGAGTTATCTCACGCGAACACAGGTGGCAAAGGCCATCGTAATAAACGGTGATTCCAGATTGAGACGCGCTTTTTAGCTTTTCCATCTTGAACTCCAATTTAGTTCATAGTAGTATGAACCATATTGAAAGTCAATATTCACCAGGAGAGCCCGGCATGGGATCCATCTTTAACAGTCAATTCAAACGGACGTTTGAACTGGCCAAAATGGCCACTAAGATCGGCCTGAAGGAACTCTCCTCCGGCGACATTCAATCCAGGATCGAGCAGGCCAAAATTCTTACAGAGACTCTGGGAAACCTCCGAGGTGCCGCCATGAAGGCCGGTCAGCTCTTAAGCCTTGATCTGGATGACTACTTCCCTCCCGAAGCGATTCAAATTTTATCGCAACTGCAAAACCAAGCTTTTGAAAGCCCCGAACTGGATCTTGCTCAGGTGCTTAAAGCTGAATTGACTCAAGACCAGCTTCGACTGCTGCAGAACATAAACTATAAGCCGTTCGCAGCGGCCAGCATGGGGCAGGTATATAAGGCGAGCGTCTCAGGCAATCCAGTTGTTATCAAAGCTCAGTATCCGCATCTTGAACAATCAATTGAAAATGACATAAAAGCCCTGAAAAGACTGATGTCCACTCTCTGCCTGTTGACTGGCAGAAGTATGAATCTTGAACATCTCTTTGTGGAAATTGAAGAAGTTCTGCGGCAGGAAGTAAACTATCTGAACGAGGCCCAGGCCCTTTCAAACTTTACAGAGCTCTTTGAATCCCACGCCTGGAAGTACGCCAGAATCAGAACACCAAAGCCCCTGCATCACCTTAGCACGAACAAAGTCCTGTGTCTGACTTACGAACAGGGCCTCACACTTAAAGAGTGGATCGACACCCGTCCCCCGGTCGAAAAACGTGAGATCATTGCCAAGGCCCTGTTAGAGCTTTATGTCATGGAATTTTTTGAGTGGGGCTTCGTGCAAACTGATCCCAATCCTGGAAATTTCCTGATCCGGCAAGTCCCCGAATTGGAAATCGTAGCCCTCGACTTTGGCGCCTCCCGGCGCTATCCGCCGGAATTCAGAAAAAACTATGTCGAGCTTCTTCATTCTATTCGCAGCACCTCACCGGAAAAGATCGTGCAAACGGCGGTTGAGTTTGGACTGCTGGATTCACGCGAGTCTGAAGATGCGAAAATGGTGTTCGTTGAACTTTTAAAACTTGGTATGAGTCCGTTCTTCCAAAATGCCAATGGCCAAAAGTTCGACTTTAAAAATGACAAATTCGCGAAAGAAAATGCCCGGCTTTCCCGACAGCTTGTGCAAAGCCTCAAGTATTCTCCACCGCCACACAAGCTGATCTTCTTGCACCGCAAGCTTGGGGGAATGTTTGCCGCCCTTAGAAAGCTCGAAGTCGAGCTGGATTTGCGCGAATATTGGGACCAGATAGAAACAGCAGATATCAATTGATAAAGGAGGCCTCTTGAAAACAGCTCGTATACGGTTCTTAACCTTGTCAATGGCAGCCTGTGGAATTTTCCTGACGATCCCCAAGGTGGCTTTCGGCACGGACAAGGAGCTTGCGAAAACCGCAAAAGCACTTTTTGGAATCATTCCGGCGAAAACAGCGGCCCCTGACAAAGTCACTGCCGCCCAAATAGAGCTGGGCAGAAAAATATTTTTTGACTACAGACTTTCCAAGGATGGCAGCACAACTTGCGTTCGCTGTCACCAACCTCAGTTTTACAGTACGGACCGACTGCCTCAATCTGCGGGATTTAATAACAACAAAGGGGCGCGCAACGCCCAATCGATCCTGAATCTGAAATATCAAGACATCGTGCATTGGCGCAACGACAGAACAAGCATCGAAGACCAGGCCCTGCGTTCGTTCACAACACATTTAAGCTTTGGAAACTCTTCGGAAAAAGAGGCCCTTAAAAGATTGGAACTGGCTGGTTACCAACCGTTGTTCAAGGACGCCTTCCCGGGATCGGGCAATCCATTAACTCTTGAAAATGCCGCCGCAGCACTGGGGTCTTATCAGCGCTCTTTAACCACCCGGGCACCCTTTGATCAGTTCCTGGAAGGCGACATCAAGGCCCTGTCCAATCAGGCCAAAAAAGGCCTGAACGAATTTATAACTGTTGGATGCGCCTCCTGCCACAACGGCACCGCTGTGGGAGGAAGAACCATGCAAAAATTCGGGGTTTATCAAAACTACTGGAATCTTACCAAGTCAAAAAATCCGGACAAAGGACGCCAGGAGATCAGCAAGAAAGATGAAGACCTTTATGTCTTCAAAGTGCCGTCGCTTCGTAACATCAACGAAACAGCCCCTTACTTCCACGATGCCTCGACACAGGATCTGGAAACTGCAATTCGCTGGATGGGCAAGCTTCAGCTCAATAAAGATCTGACGGACGAGCAAGTCAGCCTGATCAAAGCCTTCCTGCAAAGTCTGACCGGTGAACTGCCAAAAGACTTCCGGATTGCTCCGACGCTTTCGCCACAGCCCTACGCTGGACCAGAGCCACTCTGATCCGCTATCCCAAGTTACGCAGACTCTTGGCGATCTGTCGGTACAACGTGCTTTCCGGATTGTTCTTTCGCTGAATTAAAAACACACTCTGCTTTCGGTCTTTTTGGGAAAGCGGTGAATCCATCTCGACCAAACGATAATCCGGAAGCAGCGCCTTGTTATGCAGGTTGACCACAAACTCTGGCAGATAGGCCACACACAGCCCTTGCCGGCACAACTCCATCGCCGATTCCATCATGGTGACGCGGTAAAGAATTTGGCGAGTGTATTCATGATCGGGCCAGCCATCCAAACCCTGCACCTTGGATGGCGTGCCTTGTGTCGGCAGCAGGGGCACAACAAACGGAAGCTCACTCCAATTCAGGCCTTTGAACTTCTTCAGACCAAAAATTCCCATTCTAATTTTTGTGACCTCGGTAAAGTCCACTCCGGCTTTCGGGATGGGCGCATAGGTAATACCGATATCCACGACTCCCTCCGCGATGGCCTGCTCCAGGCGACCGGGCCGGTATTCGTGCAGCTCCAGCGGCCCAAGATCGACGGACTTCAGCAGGTGACTCAGGAAATAAGTGGTGAACACCTCAAAAGAACCCAGGCGATACGGAACTTTCTCCGAATCGGAACGAAGAAGATTTTCCGGAACTTTCAACCATTGATCCAGCAGACCTGCTGTTTCATTTTTAAAACGCTGGCCCGCCGGAGTCAGGCGCAATCCCCGTCCTTCGGGTTCCAGCAACTTTGTGCCCACCTCTTGCTCAAGCAAGCGCAACGCCTTGGACAAGGCCGGCTGCGACACGTGCAACACCTCTGACGCCTTTACCAAGGAACCAGTCTCTGCAAATACCTGGAAGTAACGAACTCGTCCTATATCCATAAGTTAACTATATATAACTTTAATGAACTTTTATTCAACAATAAATATGACTAATTTAGCGGCAGAACCCGTCAGGAAAGGAAATAACCATGAAATATGTCTTAGTATTTGGACTGTTACTAATGTCAGCCCTGCCAGCCCAAGCTGCAAAATATGTATGTAGTTACACAGAAAGCGCGTGCGATGAATACGGCAATCACTATATCTGCTCCACCGGTGACGGATGGGCCGGAGACTACATTTTCTGCTCTCCAAAGGACGTCGGTTCAAAGCAGATCCCCCGAAGCTTCAGGGGCAAAGACTTCCTCAAAGAGTGCATTGAAGAGTGTGTTAATGCGGGAGGCGCTCCGTCCACTTGCCACCATCGATGCTGGTAATCAGCTTCAGCCGAAAAATAAAGTGGCCGGGAATCCGGCCTCTTTATTCTAGAAACTTGCGTGAAACTTGATGTGACTTTCAATGAAAGTCGCAATGAAGTAATAGCTGTGATCGTACTGCTCACAATAGTTCACTTCGTAAGGCTGTCCCGCAGTTTTACAGGCACCTTCAAAGTTCTGAGTCAGCAGCTGGCCTTTTTGCAAAAACTCATCTTGCGTCCCCTGATCAATCAGGATTTTCGCCGGATGACGGGCACCGCTATTTACCAATTCTGTGGCATCGTACTGGGACCATGCACTGGTGTCTGTTCCCAGATATCCTGCGAAGGCTTTTTGTCCCCAAGGACACTGAACCGGATTCACTATCGGAGAAAATGCCGAAACAGAACGATACTTCCCAGGATTGCGCAGCCCCAGAACCAAAGCACCGTGCCCACCCATAGAATGCCCCATGACGGAAATATGCTCAGCAGAAACTGCGAACTGTTTCTGAATCAGGGAATAAAGCTCTTCATTCACATAGCTGTACATCTTGTAGTGGTCTTTATAACCATCCACTGTCGCATCCACATAAAAACCCGCGCCAGAACCGAAGTCATAGCTGTCGTGCTCTCCGGGAAGCTGCAGGCCCCGTGGTGAGGTGTCCGGGCAGATCACCATCAGTTGGTGTTCTGCCAGATACTTTTGCGCTCCGGCCTTGGTGATGAAGTTTTCATCGGTGCAGGTCAGGCCTGAAAGCCAGATCACGCAACCTTTGACTTTGCCCTGGGGGATGAAGGTTGAAAACTTCATCTTGGTTTTGGTCACAGCCGAATCATGCTCCCAAAACTGAGTCAGCCCCTGGAATGTCTTATGTGTTTTTAAAGGTGTTAGATTCATGGATCCTCCGCCCGTTCTACATCTTGATGACAGAACGGATGCTTTTTCCTTCATGCATATAATCAAAGGCTTTGTTGATATCTTCAAGTGGCATTGTGAAGGTCACCATGTCGTCGATGTTGATTTCACCCGACATGTACTGCTCCACGTAACCTGGAAGCTCCGTACGGCCTTTAACACCCCCGAAAGCAGAGCCCTTCCACACACGACCCGTCACCAATTGGAACGGACGAGTTGAAATCTCCTGTCCCGCTCCCGCAACACCAATCACGATGGACTGGCCCCAGCCACGGTGTGCACACTCCAAAGCCGCACGCATCAACTGGGTGTTACCCACGCACTCGAAGGAATAGTCCACGCCCCATTCAGTCATTTCCACGATCACCTGTTGAATGGGTTTGTCGTGTTTTTTCGGATTTACAAAGTCCGTTGCGCCGAACTTCTGCGCCATTTCCCATTTCGCATCGTTAATGTCAATTGCGATGATACGGGAAGCTCCGGCCATTTTTGCACCTTGAATCACAGACAAACCAATGCCGCCCAAACCAAAGACGGCCACCGTCGCACCTTTTTCAACCTTTGCCGTGTTCAAAACAGCGCCAATCCCAGTGGTGACCCCGCAACCCAGCAGGCACACTTTATCCAAAGGGGCCGCCGGATTGACCTTCGCCAATGCGATTTCTGGTACAACGGTATATTCCGCGAAAGTGGAGCATCCCATATAGTGATGAATCATTTTGCCGTCTTTAGAAAAACGGGAGGTTCCATCCGGCATCAGGCCTTTGCCTTGAGTCGCACGGATACGCACACACAGATTGGTTTTGCCGGAAAGACAGAATTTGCACTCTTTGCATTCTGGGGTGTACAGTGGAATCACATGATCGCCTTTTTTCAAAGTGGTCACGCCTTCGCCAACTTCTTCAACGATACCGCCACCTTCATGACCCAGAATCACCGGGAACAAGCCCTCTGGGTCCGCCCCGGACAATGTGAAAGCGTCTGTATGGCATACGCCCGTCGCAACAACCTTGATTAGAACCTCGCCCTTTTTAGGTCCTTCCAGATCAACCTCTTCGATGGACAATGGGGCTCCGGCTTTCCAGGCAACAGCGGCTTTGATTTTCATGTAATTCTCCTTAGTTAATAAGCAGGAATTATAAATTCCCAAGCCCCTCTTGACTAGGCAACGAAAGGAACAATACTGTTTCCACATGGAAACAATAAGATCGTTGCAGGGAATCATAGCCTTCGTCAAAATTGCCGACTCGGGCAGCTTCTCTGCTGCCGCTCAAGCTTTGGGAGTTTCCAAGTCCCATATCAGCAAAACCATCAGCCAGTTGGAATCCGACCTAGGCGTCGCCCTGTTCGTCCGTTCCACCCGCAAGGTGCAACTGACGAGTGTTGGAGAACGCTTCCTGGAAACGTGCCGTCAGTCCCTGCAAAATCTTGATTCTGCAAAAAAAGAAATTCTGGATCTTTCGGACACTCCTCGCGGGGTTTTACGTGTCACTCTGGCGGGCATCTTCGGCGAAGAGTACATTGCCCCCGTAGTGATTGACATGGCCAAGCGTTATCCAGACCTGAAAATCGAGCTGGATTTCTCAAGCCGCGTGGTGGATCTGATTGAAGAAAAATTCGATGTAGCCATTCGTATTGGGCATTTGGAAAACTCGTCACTGCTGGCGCAGAAGATCGCTTCCAGAGTGGAATACGTTGTGGCCTCCAAAGCTTACCTCAATGCGTCCCCGGCCTTAAAGGACCCTGAAGATCTCGCAAATCACAACTGCATTGGCGAAAGATCGTCATGGAGTTTCCGCAAAAGAGGCAAGTCCTTTCAGGTTCCTGTGAAAGGGAATTTTAAATGCAACAATCCCCGCGTTCTGCAAAAGGCGGCGCTATCGGGACTGGGGGTCGCAAGACTTCCAGGCTCTTATGCCTTTGAAGACATCAAGAAAGGCCGGTTGATCTCATTGCTTGAGAATTTCAGCGAAGGCCGTAAAGACATCTGGGCCGTGACCCCTATTCGACACAAGCAAAACATCAATGTGAAGATTTTTATTCAGGAGGTCAAAAAGCATCTGGCAGATGATTATGCGAATGTTCTTTTTTAGCCTTTTTTTTAGGCATACTTGTCCAATGGTCTTGCTGCTTCACATAAAATCCAGACTTCGGGGTCAATAGCGATAGGTTTATCCGTCTACATCGGATGAATCCTTGCCAAGTCTCACTTCGTTTTTCATAATTTTTAGGACTTCGACAATAAAGTCGGATCGACTACAAAAGGGGATTACGTGAAATCATTCATCGTAGCATTGGCTGTTTTGGGTTCTGCGGTATCTGTACAAGCTGCTTCCGGTCTTAAAGGCACTGGCGTTTATGGCGTTGCAGGTTGCGGTCTGGGTTCTTTGGTTTTCGGTAACGAAGAAGGCGCGATGCAAGTTATCGCTGCAACTTTGAACGGTACTGGTGTTCAAACTTTCGGTATCACTTCCGGTACTTCCAACTGCGGTAAAGGTCTTTTTGCCAAAGCTGAAGTGAACTCCTTCATCGAATCCAACTCTGTAGCTTTGGAAAACGACATCGCTCGTGGCCAAGGTGAGACTCTGTCCACTTTGAACAACATGCTGGGCTGTGATTCCAAATTCAACAGCACTCTTCAACAGAACTACAAAGAGATCTACGCTCCAGGCGTGAACTCTTCTGAAAAAATCGTTACTTTGGCTCAATCTTGCCAAGGTTAATGACTTTGAGTTTCTGCAACAAAAGCCTCATGAAAATGGGGCTTTTGCTTTTTTCACTGACCTTCTCTTCGCTGGCTCTGGCAACCAACGATCTGTCCTCTCGCGCCTCCACGGAAAAATGGGCCGACAATGTCCAGTGGTTGCGACTTCTGCAATACGACAAAAACACCTTCGGCGGTTATACCAGCCCGGCTGAAAACCCCGCTTTTTTCCTGCACCCTGAAGGGAAAAACAATCCTTCGCTGGAACTTCAGGCCACCATCTCGGCCCTGATGAATCCAGAAAAGAAAATCAAATCCAAAGATGGCCAGTTCAATGAATCTGCGGCTTGTGTCTTCCCGGCGCGTAAACTGTGGCTTGAAAAAATCAGCGGGCAAAAGCTGCCCTCCGTATCTTGCGAACGCTATGAACGCTTCCTGGAAATCCTGCAGCCACAGTCTTTGACCTATGTGTTTTCATCCTACTATCTGAACAATCCGGCATCTGCTTTCGGGCACACCTTCCTGCGCATCAATAAAAGCGCTTCATCCCGTGACGGCGAACGCTATGAGCTTTCTGACTATGGTGTCGGTTATGCTGCGGTGAAGGTTTCGGACAATCCTTTTATCTATTCATTCCTTGGTGTTTCAGGGCTGATGCCCGGCACCTTTGATATCAATCCGTATTACTACAAGGTTCGTGAATACAACGACTTCGAATCCCGTGACTTGTGGGAATATGACCTGAACTTCACGCCCGAGGAAGTTCAGTTGATCGTCGCCAATATCTGGGAACTGATCAGTGCCGAGTTCAATTATCACTATTTCAAAGAAAATTGTTCGTACCGTATTCTGGCGCTGCTGGAAGCCGCCCGACCTTCGCTGGAACTCACCAAAGACCTCAAGTCCCAGGTGATGCCTGCTGACACCGTCGGAACACTGTATGAACAAAAGGACCTGGTAAAGAACATCCATTATCGTCCTTCCATCCGCGCAACGTTCGACACCCGCTATAAAAAGCTGGGATCCGTGGAACAAGAACGCATTCGCCAGTTTGCGAAGACCGAATCTTTGCCCCAATTGATCGCAGGTCTTGAAACCCAGCAAAAGCGCGACACCCTGGATGCAGCCATGGACTATCTGGATTTCAGATATCCAAAAGAAATTTTGCGCAAACAAGGCGCTTACCTCTTTAAAAAGGACATTCTGCTGGCTCGTGCCGAACTCGGGGGCGCCTCTGAACCTCTGACCGTGCCTGCCCCTTGGAATGAGGCCCCTCACGATGCTCAAGGGTCGCGGCGCTGGGGACTGGGATACCGTGAGTGGAATTCAGACCGTTTCTATCTGATTGATGCAAAACTTTCGCTGCATGATCTGCTGGATCCCAAAAAGGGCTATCCTCCCACTGCCGAAATCACTATGGGCGCTTTCAGTTTCAGCTTTAATCCCGACTCTGATGAAGTTGCATTGGACAAAGCCACCTTGTACGAAGTCATTTCCCTTTCACCGGTCGATGCATTTAATCAGGGCTTTTCCTGGCGCCTGAAAGTTTCCGTCGAGCGCGGGTACGAAAACGGGTGCACTTCTCTTTGCCGCTGGACTGAACTGAGTGGAGGATCTGGCATCACCAAGACTTACTGGAGTGATCTGGATCTCAGTCTTTGGTTGCGTGCCACCGGTCAAACCAGCACGGACTTCGCTGGTGACACGTGGAAGATCGGTGCGGGCCCGTCGGTCAGCGCCCGCTGGAACCGTGACTGGTTTGCACTTTTTGCCGAAAGCTACTATCGCTACGACTACAAAGGTGCTGAGCACGAGTATCGTCAAAATACACTGGGTGTGAACTTCAGTCTGAACAAGTCCTTAAGCCTGCGCCTTTCCGGCGAAGACACAAACTCTGTCCAGCGGGGCGAAGCCCGCCTGCTTTACTATTACTAGCCTCTGCTACCTTACACGTTGAGCTCCCCCCTTCGTCCCCTATGATGAAGAAAAGGAGCTCCTATGAGCCTGACAAAAAAGATTATCACGGGTTTCGCCACAGGTTTTGTTTCCGCCCTGCTGCTTTCCAAAATCAGAACTCAACTGCGATCACGTTCTTTCAAAGGAGCAGTGGTGCTGGTGTCTGGAGGCTCGCGGGGTTTGGGACTTCTGATCGCCAAAGAGTTCTGCCGCGCGGGGGCCAGCGTGGCCCTGACAGCAAGGGACGGTAATGAGCTGCGCCGGGCACAGAACATTTTGCAACTGGATAGCCCCGAAGCTTTGGTTCACACCTTCGTCTGCGACTGTCGCATCCCTCTGGATGTTGAACAGACCGTCGCAGAAGTTGTGCGCACCTTCGGAAGAATCGACGTGCTGGTCAACAATGCCGGCATTATTTCTTCGTCACCCTTGGAACATGTCACTGAAGCCGACTATGAGGATTCTTTGGCAGTTCACTTCTGGGGTCCTTATCATTTCATCGAAAACTGCCTGCCGTTCATGAGTAAAGGCAGCCGTATTGTGAACATTGCCTCGATCGGAGGCCTGATACCCATTCCCCACCGGGCCGCCTACTGCGTGGGAAAACATGCCCTGGTAGGATATTCCCGAGGCCTGCACTCTGAGCTTGCAGCCAAAGGTATCTATGTCACGACAGTCTCACCCAATGTCATGCGCACAGGATCCGTCGATCATGCCACCTTCAAAGGTCAGGTTCAAAAAGAGTACGCCTGGTTTTCCATCCTGGCCTCTTTACCCATGATCAGCACCAGTGCCGACACCGCCGCTCAGCGAATCTTTCAGGCATGCATTCGGGGTGATGCCGAACTGATATTGTCCTTACCCACCAAGATCGCGGCCACCATGCAGGCGCGATTCCCCAATATGTTTTCAGACTTGATGTACTTGGCAAATATGGTGATGCCAGGTCCGGGTCAGGCAACAGCGGTGGAAGGCAAAGACGCGCACTCTTCCATCTCTCCGTCTTTTTTGACAACTTCCTCTCAGCGTGCGGCGGAAAGAAACAACGAAGGTCCAATACACTAAAAGCAAAAGCCCCGGACCAACCGGGGCTTTTTTCTTTAAACCTGATTACGGATGAGACCGCAGATCGCGTTGGGATGATTTATCCCCACGAACCTCACCAGCTTTGGAAATATCCTCCCCGCCGGATTCTTTTAGAATACGCTCGGCTTTGTCCGCCCAGTCCCCGTCGTCCACGTGGACTGAAATCAGGATACCTCCCTCTTTCACATACCCCTCATAGCGTTTGGCTTCGTACTCTGGAATTCCAATACCCACCAGAGCTCCCCCCAAACCTCCTACGGCTCCACCGACACCAAGGCCCGCCAGGGCACTCATGATAGGACCTGCGGCGACCAAAGGTCCCAATGCAGGGATCGTGGCAATCACCCCGGCCCCCACCAGCCAACCCAGACTTCCGCCGATGACAGCCCCGGCGCCGGCTCCGACTGTTGCGCCTTCCGGAGCTTTCGTTCCCTTTTCATGGGCGAACTCTCGCGTCTCGGATTTCTGCGGCATCAGCACTGAGATGTCGCTGTTACGGAAGTTTTCCGCTTTAAGACGTTCCACACAATTTTCAAGTTGTGCACGATTTCTAAAGATACCAAAAACCGAATTATGACCTTTTTCCATAGTGACTCCTATTTTCTGACCGTCATCTGGTCCGTGACTTTGTTACCGGAAATTTCATTGGCAATTCTGCTGATTTTCTTTTTTTCTTCCTGGGATGCCACGGCGCCTTTTAAGGTCACCATGCCATTCTGACTGACGATGGTGATATTTTTACCCATCATCGATACCGATCCATCGCTGTTGATCTTTTCGCGAATACTGCGGGTCAGGGTTGTGTCCGACTCGTTCATGCCCTGATCAGTGGCTTTGGTTGTGGTATCTTTCGTTGTCGTGGTGGAGTATTGATCATCGCCCTTGGCGAGCGTCGTGCAGGCCACTGCACTGATAAGAAAACCGATAAACAAATGTCTGAATTTCATAATGGACCTCCTTTGGTTAATCCCCGCCATAGGTAACTATGGAAGCAAAACCTTGGGAACCATCACATCCGAAATATGCCAAGAAGCTTTGGAAAAGACGCGAGTTCTTCAAGCCACATAATACTTTAACAAAAAGGGCGGACCTTTTTACGGGATCCGCCCCTGGACTTTACCTTGCTAGGAAACGGCACCACAATGGACGACCGCGCACTTCACGAACAGAAGCGCTGGCCGTGTCTCCGGCCTCCACCACCTGATCGATACGCTCTTGCACATCATAATCAGCGCTGTCCCCTGACTGAGGCGCAAATGTAAAGACAACGTACTTCATGTCCAGAGTGCCACCTGTGCTGTTGTGGAAAGAACAACTGTGCACATGGCCACTGGTTCTTAATTTTCCATAGTGACTTTCCAAAAACTTCGCACCCGCTGTTAAAGAGGACGCCGTGATCAAAAACATCAGAATCGTTTTCATACAGAACTCCTTTTTTGTGACGTCAGTCTGATGAAGTCCAGTGGCAACCGTCAACGAGGATAGAATTAAGAAGAGTCCATCAAAATATCCAAAGAAATCTGGTTAGGTATTTTTGTATCTTCAGCCGCAAAGAAAGTTCCGAATGAAAAACGGATTTCCGCAAACTAAAATGGGACCATGGAATACAGAATTGGCACATCAGGTTGGGTGTATCCACCGTGGCGAAACAACTTTTATCCCCAGAATCTTCCCCAGAAGAAAGAACTATTCTATGCCAGCCGACATTTGTCCTCGATTGAAATCAACGGCTCGTTCTATTCTTACCAAAAACCATCCACCTATTTGCATTGGTATTCAGAGACACCGGATGATTTTGTTTTTTCTGTGAAAGGCCCGCAATACATCACTCACATCAGCCGCCTGAAAGAGGTCGAAATGCCTCTGGCAAATTTCTTCGCCTCAGGAGTTCTGCACCTGCGGGAAAAGCTGGGCGTCTTTTTATGGCAACTGCCTCCCAGTTTCGTATTCAATCCGGAAAAAGCAGAGCGTCTGGAAAATTTCTTCCACCTGCTCCCCCGCAGCTTTGAAGATGCGGGGGAGCTTGCAAAGAAATCCGAACGTTTCTCTGCAGAATACTCCCCGGACATCATCAGGATTAAAAAACCGATTCGGCATGCCATAGAGGTCCGTCATCACAGCTTTGAAAATCCTGAATTCATAGAACTCCTTCGCCATAATGATGTGGCACTGGTCTTTGCCGAAACCGCCGGCAAATGGCCCTATATGGAAGACATCACCAGCGACTTTCTTTATCTGCGCCTGCATGGTGACGAAACCTTTTATAACAAAGGTTATGAGCCCGAACAGCTTCGCTGGTGGGCCCAGCGAATCAAAATCTGGGCACAAGGCAGAAATCCCAAAGACAGCCTCACCCTGCTGCCAGCGACAAACGGTGGCGTGAGGGATGTCTTCGTTTTCTTTGACAATGATCTGAAGATCAAAGCCCCTCAGGATGCAGAGGGGCTTTTGTTGCTGTTGAAATAAAAATCAATGCGACATCGGCGCGAACTGATTTCCGGCCAGGGCATCGATTTTGGCGGCGCAGATGAAATCATTTTCTGAGATTCCACCCAGCCCCTCATTCACCGAATGGGTGTAGAACTTCACCACACAGCGATTGTAGCCCACTTCCAGTTCGGGATGATGATCTTCGTTGTGCACGATAAAAGCCAGGGCATTCACAAAGGCGATGGTTTGGTAGTAGTTCTTAAATTCAAAGGACTTGGCAATATGAAGGCCCTGCAAAGTCCAGCCGTCCAGAATTCTGAGATACTGCTGGATTTCTTCCGGTGCCAGGGCCTGATCAACCGGGTGACTTTTCTTTCTTAAGAGTTCCGTCTGACTTATCATAGGGCCTCCGTGGGTTTAAGCTTCATTGTCGCTTAAGCACGAAAGGCCCTCAACCTGACAGTTCACATAGAAGTTTCCCGCCTGTCGAAACGGGCGAAAAGACTGTATACACACGGCACCACGTAAAGGGTCAGGAAGGTGGAAACAAACACCCCGCCGATCACCGCAATCGCCATCGGCTGACGAGCTTCTGCACCTGGCCCCAGACTCATGGCTGCTGGCACAGCCCCGGCAATGGTCGCAAAAGAAGTCATCAGAATCGGACGCAGACGAGTCGGACACGCCTCGATCAGGGCCTGATGCACGTGGATCTTTTCGGCATCCCGGCGCTGGTTGGTGAAATCCACCAACAGAATCGAGTTCTTTTTCACGATCCCCATCAACAGAATCAAGCCGATCATGCTGAAAATATTCAACGACTGGCCACCAATCAAGAGCGCCAGGAAGGCCCCCGAGAAGCTGAACGGCAAAGCCATGAACACCGTCACCGGATCAATAAAGCTGTTAAACTGGGATGCCAAAATCATGTAAGCCACGATGAAGCCCAGAACCAGGGCAAAGATCAGACTCATGAAGCTTTGCTGGAATTCTTCGGCAGATCCGCTCAGCAGAACTTTATATTCCGCCGGCAAAACCCTGCGAGCCACTTCCTGAGCCTTGTCCACGGATTGTTGCTGGCTGAGTCCCGGTCCGATATTTCCATAAATAATGATCGAACGCTGGCGATTCTTGCGTGAAATGCTGGAAGCCACAGACGCCTCTTTGATGTCAACGACCGAGGCGATCGGCACAAGTTCCCCACGGTTATTGCGGACTTTCAAATCCTTGATGCGCTCTTGTGGGTTGCGGCCGTTTTCAAGCATCTTCACACGAATATCGTAGCGATGCCCGCCTTTTTCATAACTTCCGACAACCACTCCACCCATCATTGCATTAAGCACTTCACCGATGGCAATGACACTGACACCCCGGTCGGCTGCTTTTTGACGGTTGGGAATGATCTGCACTTCCGGGGCGCCCGCCTGATAGTCCGAGCTGACATCGGTCATGATCTTGCTGGTCTTCAGTTCTTCCACGATCTGTTCAGAGAATTTACCCAGCTCGTTCCAGTCCGGGCCTTGAATGCTGAACTCAACCGGGAAGCCCTTACCGCCCCCGCCGCCAAACCCCTGGGTTGACGGATCCTGCACCTGAGGTTTTGAATCCGGGATGGTTTTATTCAGATACTCACGCACAACCTCGATAAATTCCTGCTGGCTAAGCTCTTTGTTTTTCTCAGCGGATTTGCCGCGCTGACCTTTGGGCTTCATATCAACAAAGATGATGGCATTATTCGCTTCACCACCTGTGAATCCACCCGCCGCCACAAACGTGGAGCTGACTTCGGACCTTTTCAGCAGGAAATCCTCGATAATCTTCACTTTCTCGTCGGTGAAAGAGATCGCAGATTTGGGAGGATTGCTGATTTGAATCATCAAAGAGCTTTGATCCTGGGCCGGCTGGAACTCCCCTTTCAGGAAGGCCACCGATCCAAAACTCAAAACAAAGAAGATCAAGGAGGCAAAGATCACTTTCCAGCGATGGTTCAGGGACACCTCAAGACTGCGGGTGTAGGCATTTTTAAGACGATCAAACATGTGCTCAAATCCACGTCCGATGCGGGTCGTGCGCTCGCCAGATTCGACGAACTGAGAGGCTCGCATGGGCGTCAGGGTCAGGGCTTCCAGCAGGGAAATCATCACCGCCGCGCTCATCGTCACGCCGAACTGGAACAGGAAGCGGCCGATCAGACCCTCCATGAAAGCAATGGGCAGGAAGATCGCAACCAGGGACACGGACGCCGCCATGGCAGCGAAAGTGATCTCCCGGGCGCCGACCAAAGCAGCCTCACGTTTGCTTTTTCCCATTTCCAGATGCCGGATGATATTTTCCAGAACCATGATGGCATCATCGACAACGATACCAATCGCCAGACTTAAACCCATCAAAGTGAAAATATTCAGTGTAAAGCCGGCAAAGTAAAGAATGATAAAACTTCCCAGAACCGACGTGGGGATCGCCAACAGGACGTTGAACGTCGAAGACCAGGAACCAAGGAACAACCAGCACACCAGGGAAGTCAAAATCGCCGCAAGAATCAGAGTCAGCACCAGCTCATGCACGGATTCTTCCACGAACTTTGTGCCGTCATAGTTCACAACGATCTGCATACCTTCCGGCAGGGTCTTTTGAATTTCGGCAATACGGTCTTTCACCGCGTGCGCCACGGTCACCGCATTGGAACCGCGCTGTTTAACCACCCCAAGCCCCACGGCCGCTTTCCCATTGGCGCGAGCAAACTGCACCACATCGACCATGCCCTCTTTGAACTCCACCACTTTTTCAAGGGGGATCGGCATATAGTTCGGCCCTCCGCCGCGGCTGTTCACCAAGATCTTATTAAACTGATCGATGGTCTTTGCCTCGCCCAAAGTGCGTAAGCTGTACTCGGTCTTATTGTATTCCGCACGTCCTGCCGGAGGCTCAGCATGCTCCGTTCGCAAAGTGTTGGTCACATCGATCACGGAAAGCGCATAGCGGTTCAGGTCTTCATTGCGGACCCAAACGCGCATGTTCGGCTCAAGGTAACCCGGCATCCACAGATTTCCGACCCCTGGCACCGTTGTCAGACGGTCACGGACATAGTCCTTCACAAAGACCATCATTTCCTCCAGTGGCATTTTGTTACTGGAAAGGGACAGCCACATGATCGGGAAATCCTCAGGATTGATCTTCATCACTGTCGGAGAATCCATGTTCTGCGGCAAGGCGTCCTGAATCTGGGACATCTTGGCCTGAACATCCTGGAAGGCCACATCGATATCACGCTCCAGATCAAACTCGACCGTGATGTCCGAGGTACTGTTGCGCGCCACGGAGGAAATATTCTTCACACCCTGGATACTGATCAGGGCGTCTTCGATCGGATCAATGACATCGGCTTCCATCACCTCAGGGGCCGCGCCTTCATACCGCACGGAAATGGAAATAACCGGGAAGTCGACATCAGGAAGTTCACTTACCCCCATGCGCATGAAACTGATCGCCCCGAAGACGATCAGACCAAACATCAGCATCCAGGCAAAGACGGGTCTGCGAATTGATAAATCAGACAATGTCATCTTAGTCTTCCTTCACTTTCGGAGCTTCAATTTCTGCCGAAGCCACCTTCAGCTTCACCAGTTCCATTTGTGCTGCAAATCTTGCCTGATCCAGTGCGCGCGCCGCAATTCTGAAATCAGTCAAGGCCACCTGCACGTCGATGTTTCGAGCCAGACCGCGGCGATAGTCTTTCTGCAAAACTTTGTAGTTGCGCTCAGACAAGTCCCCGGCTTTTTCCAAAGCCTCAACCTGCTTTAGGCGCGTCTGGAAATTTTCATAATAAGCACGAATCTCCTGATCAGCCTGCCGGCGCAAACGCGACAACAACAGATCCGCTTCGATCCGCTTGGAGGCCGCTTCGCGCACGCGGGACTGGGTGGTGCCTCCTTCAAACAACGGCACGGTCAGTTTCAACTGAACATCCCAGTTCAGGTCCTCACTATAACCGTCCGGTCTTTTGAAATAGTAATTTCCGGTCAGGTCCAATGAAGGCCAGTGCGCCCCTTTGGCGATGCTGACTTCCTCTTCCATGGCCTGGTACTGACTGCGGGCCGCTTTCACGTCATAGCGGCTTTCAATCCTGTCCAGATAAGACTGCAAAGGAGCGACCTTGACGGACTTGGCCAGTTCCGGATCAGTCAAAGGCTCGGTCGTTGGCAGGCCGGTCAAAAAGGCGAACGCCTCGCGGGCCATCTTCAGATTGCCCGTTATGATCTCGTGTTCAGCATTCAAAGCCGCCTGGCTGCTCTGAGCAGTCAGGGCATCCGAAGAACTGGATTCCCCGCGACGCACGCGTGAGGAAAGTTCCTTCACCCGTTCATCATAGATTTTCAACTGAACCGAAATATTATCCAGATCCTGTTCCAGCGTCAGAATGTTCAGATAAGAACTTGTGACATCCTGATAAAGCTGAATCAGCGCCTGATTGCGGATTTCTTCCTGGGACTGAACCAGGTCTTTCTGCTGACGAACGGCTGCAAATTCACGCAAGCCCCGGAACAAAACCTGATTCGCTGTCAGGGCCACCGTTGTTTGTCGTTCAGGGAAAAACTGCCGAGCCACCGGATCTGACGGAGCCGGCTGCATAAAATAGGTGGCGTTTGCAGAAATCTGCGGGAACATGCCCCCGCGCACCTGCTTCACCCGCTCGCGAATTTGTTGAACTTGTTCATTCTGGATTCCGACTGTTTCATTCTTCTGCAAAGCGGACTGATAAGCCTCTTGCAAAGTCGCGGAATAAGCACCAGAGGAAAGAACTGCGGAAAGACACACAATGGAAAGAGATGTTTTTCTTAGCATCCCATTATTCTTACTGAGGACTCCCAATTTTCAAGACAGATTATTTTAAAGGCGCATTGGGCCAAATAAAAAAGGCCGAAGTTTCCTTCGGCCTTTTCATTCACTCATGCTTGGTGAAATTTATTTGATAACCGCTGGTGGATAATAGTTACCAGCACCCGCCTGCAGGAACTCTGGAACAGAGTTCGTGAAGTCAGTCATACCACCCACACGAACCGCACCGCCTGTTGCATTGTAATTCGGGTGTGAGTAGCTTACGAAGCGACCTTCATCAACCAGGAAGTAACCACGGAAGTTTGTGCCTTGGCCCTTCTTCAACTTTTTGTCGATCTCGTAACGGTCGCCCGACAAGCCGGAAGCCGCAGACTTGCTGTAGTTCAAAGGCATCACTGTCGGATAACGGTTCACCTGATAAACACCACGCTCAATCAGATTCACACCCGGAACCGCACTGATACCCTGAGCACGAATCGTCGCAGCATCCGCCGTCAAACCGTTGGACTGGGCTGCACCGTTCGTCAACAGCATCCATTCCCAAGGAAGAGGGCGCTGGGAATCACGGTATCTGGAAAACGGAGCCGCTTCACGGGAGGCTTCACGAGCATACACACGGTAGATGTCTGTGCCTGGGCCCAAAAGGTGTCTCATGTAAGCCACCGCCTGATTTTCCAAACGCGTGCAACCATGGGAACCCGGGTTGCTGAAGAAGTTGATCATCTTCATGCGAGTGATTTCAATTGGCTTGGAACCGTCTTTACCCCAGCCCATCGTGCCGTGGATCCACTGATAGTTCACGCCACCGTTTTCACCTGCCGGAGTCAGCTTCGCAGCATACCAACCGAACGCGCCATAGTTGGAAGTTTTGCCCTGCTCGTTTTTACGAAGCCACTTTCTTGCACCCATGTACAAGCTCATGCTGTCTGTCACTGGATCTGGAATATCCTTGATGCTTTGACCTGGGGTGTACCAGCGAGGATAGAAGGCTTTACCGTCCTGATAGAACTTCACCCATTCAGAAATGCGGGCATGACCAACCCATGTTTTATAGGCATTATCATCCTGACCATCACCCTCTTCCGGGCGCCCTACAACCATGTCTGTTTCCATCACCATTTTATGCGGGCAGTTTGGCGTCGCCGTGCAACGCTCATAGATACGAGTTTTCTCCGTCGCGATGTTCTGAACCACGAAGTAACGAGATGTTGGCAACGTCAGCTCACGCTCGCTGAGATAGTCTTTGGATACAAAGAAGTCAGAAGAGATATAAGGAGATACAGTGGAAGACTTGATAATCTTGATCTGCACCAGTGGAGTCGCCTCGTTCAAGACGTCATACACTTCCACCAAATCATTTTTGGACAGCTTGCCAATAACATTATTGGCTGTGGTGGAGTTGCTGGAGCGCACGTTCAGCGTATCAGCTGAAATATAGTAACGCTTGCCTACGATCAACTGGCTCTTGCTTACCACCTGGGCGGAAGCATCCGCAACCTGGGCAGAAACAGGGGAACCGGCCAAAACACTCATAAGAACCGCTGCTGCGACTCCGACTAAAGAAGCTTTCATATAATCTCCATTCATTGCAACCAGCCTTAAAGCAAGAAGCGTGAATGGGTTTTGGCACCCTCTATTCAAATAGAACCGGGTTTGAGATTGGGACCTATGAAAGAAATACCCTGCGAAGCTCAATGAGGGCCCTGTAACGAAGGCCCGAGGAGTGTCTAAAAATTTGACAGCGAGGCTTTAGAAATGGATCCCATTTTCATAGTAAGACTCTTGCAGCAGCACCTGGAAAACCACGACAACATCCTCATACCGCCCGATCTTCTTAATCTGTCGAGTGATGATCGAGGCACACTCATCCTGCACCTCCTGAGAGCGGGCAAACCACAGCACTTCCACAAACGGATAAGAAACGGTTTCCTGCCCGGAGGAGAAAAACTGTGTCTGCACCAGTTCGAATGTGAAATTATCAATAGCGGTCTTCATCGCCAGCGCCAATTCCTTGGCAAGGCTGGCACTGAGTTCCTGAACATGTTCTTTTTTTACGGCGCGCATTCTGATGTGTGGCATGCCCGGAAGCATACCACAATGCTATTTGATACCCAAACGGGTTTTGATCAATTCCAGGTCGGCGGCCTGTTGCTGCAACTGCTTTTTGAGTTCTTCATTCTCTTTACGCACGGATTCATTTTCCTGACGCAGAATCATGATCTGTCCATACAGTTCCTGAACCGCGTTCACCGTAGCCCAATGAATCGGATCGACATTCAATTCCAGATAGCCGTCCGCGCGAGTCTTCACAGCATCCGGGATCACTTGTTGAACCTCCTGGGCCACAAACCCTGTCATTGGAACATCAGAAGGAAGTTTGAGAGCATTGTCTTTTTTGTAGTTGTAGCGAATGGTTCGCAGTTTAAGGATTTCGTTCAGACCATATTCATAGTTGCCATGAATGTCCTTCAAGCGACGATCCGAGGCATTCGTCCAGGCCGTCCCCGTGCTCAATCCCGCAGTCCCAACAACGTGCAACTTATAAGACGGCGCCGTAGCTCCGATCCCCACGTTTCCATTTCTGTCGATAGTCATGTGATTGGCGCTGCCAGTGACCGACGTATCCGTCGCCCCCGTCGCCGATGAAGTCGCAAAATACATGCTTCCTGTCGTCGGGGAATAACCGATGGCTCCAGCATACGCACTGCCACCACCATAGCCGGCATAACGTTGGGTGCCGTTATGATAACTGTTAAAGAAGTGGACCAAATCACCCCCGGTATGGAAAATATGGCCTTTGTTGATTTCCAGAGGCTGGCGCGGAGTTCCCGGCCCAATACCAATATAGCCGTTCGTATTCACCTTCAGGGCTTCCGTAGCGCCGATCCACATTCCGATCTGTTGATTGGCGTAAAGATTCAAGCCACCTGTATCTGTACCCGCAACGACAGTCGTTCGAGGTTTGGAGGCGGCAGCAGATCCCATGCCTGAATAGTTGCTCCCCTGGTGGGAGATATACCCATACCGGGCTCCCGTAGCCGCTGTTCCCAAAAGGAACAAAGCACGGGAGTTGGCACTGGTATCATCAGTATTCAACAGGTAATGGGAAACATCCCCGTCGCCAGCTCCATCCACATGAAGCTTCGCAATCGGGTTGGTTGTTCCAATCCCCACAAGGCCTTGCGGATTCACTGTCATTCGGGTCTGCCTTACCGTACCGCCGATTGCCGTGGTTCCGAAGTCGATCGAGGTTCCGTGCGCAGTCGCCGTAAAATCTTCAGCAGCAAGTATTTGAATGGCCCCGGAGTTATTGGAAAAGTTGGTGCCATCATAAGCGCCCAGTCCGTAAAGCCCCATCAGGCGGTCTCCGGTTTGAACAGCCAGACGAGAGGCGTCAGTTCCGCGGGATTTATAGAAAGCGATCTCTGCGCCATTATTGGAATTGGAAATTCGTGAGGCCAGAATAGTTCCGCTTCCGTTGCTATTCACATGCAACGGAGCCGACGGTGAGGTCGTATTAACCCCGACATTTCCATCCCGATCAATCACAAGTCGATACTGATTGTTGGTCTTCAGGGCCAGGCCAAAATAGTCATTGGTTCCAATGAAGGCATCCTGACCAAAAGAGTTTCCGTCCTTAACAAACACATCCGTCAACCCATATCCCGCCGCCGTCGTCGGATTGGTTGCCGCCGTCACGCGGCCATAGGTATCCACCGTCACAGATCTGTAAGTGCCCGCCCCCACTCCGCTGGTGGGAAGATCTGAAGCCGCAATGGTGCGGAATGACGGAGTCCCATTGCCCCCGTTCGGTGCCGCCAGGAATGTTTTTGCCGTCTGCGAACCAAAGTTTGAAGCCGACACAACAATATTTGAACATGTCATCGTATCGGTCAAAGAAGACCACGTCAGAGTCTGCGAAGACGTACAGCTTGTTGCCGGAAACATTGTATTGGTGGCAGTAACCGAGGAACGAATGTCCGCCAAAGACAGATAAGCCGGCACGTAGGTTGAAGTCCCATCATAACGAAGGACCTGGCCCGCCGCCGTCGGCGCCGTTGCGCTGATCGCTTTTCCACGAAGACCGACCACTGAGGCCGCCCCGGTGTTGGCCAAAGAAAGATCTCCACTGATCGCCACACCGGTTGCAACATTGGATCCGTTCCCCACAAAGACTTGTGCAGAAGTCAGGGTCGTTCCCAGTTTACTGCTATCACTCAACGTCTGACACAGGAATTTGCCAACGCCCGATGACCAGTACATAGTCTGCCCCGCCGTGCATCCGGCATCCGCCACGGCTGTATTGAAGGAGCTCTGGGTGACATACCCGCTCAGTGTGGCAGCTAAGCCCGTGACATCGCCGGTCGCGATTGCAGAAGATGTCCATTGAGCCCCGTTGTATTTCAGGAAGTTCCCGCTGGTCGGAGCTGCAGAAGCAACAGCAACGCCCTGAAGTTTAGCCACCGTCGGGCTGGGGTAGTTGCCGCTCAGGTCACCCGTGGCACTGCCCGTGGGGATACGAGCATCCGACAAGCGTGAATCATTCCCTGCGGCGACCGTGTTTGCGGCCGTGCCCACATTCAGTGTCAAAGTCGGGGTTGAAGTTCCATTCACCACCGTCAAGTAAGCGTTGCCAGAGGTCACATCTGTCACAGTACCACCGCTGGCCCCTGCCACCGCTGCACAAGAAAAATTAGTGCCATTATAGCTAAGGAAGGTTCCGGCTCCACAGGTTGGCAAAACAGACTTCAGCACGAAGTCAGCCGCGGTGTTGCTGCCAAGCTTGGCTGCAGAATAAGAATAGCCCGCATAAGGTACCGAACGGATCTCTGAGTCCGGAGAAATCATCTTCCAGCCCGAGCCGTCATGAAACTGCACACGCAGACGACGGATCTCATCAAAGGCCGGAGAATATGTCGCGCCCCCGTCACAGGTGAAAGAGGTTCCGGAATTCTGAAACGCATCCAGCAGTTTGAAAGTCGGAGCCGCCGGATAACCCTTGGTGCCCTTCCCGATAGGAACGTCAAACACCCCTCCGGAATTGGCAAGATTGATCCCATTGACCTGCTCACGGTAAATCACACACAAACCGTCGGGACTTGTGACTTCAAAACTAAAACTGACATTGTTGTATTCCAGCGGAGTTCCATCCACCTTCAGAATGCGTCCTTGATAAGTGAGCGAATTGGGGGACGCTGTCGCAATCTGAGACAAAACAAAGAGGGCGAAGAAAAGTGACGTTCCGAGAATCTTCATACCTGATTTATCGGTATTTCTTTGATCAATATTTAACTTATTTAGTGAGTCAGACCTCATGTCCCGACTTCAGACCTCATATACGCGAAATTAACAGTATATGACATGTTCGTAAGCCAGCCCCCGACTTTTAGTAGAATGATTTTTATTTATCTCAACAAAGAACACCCTTACAGACCTCCAAGAAATTGACCCATTCCCCATAAGGTAAATACTGAAGACGTTCTACAAAAAAGGAGAAGACTATGAAAACAATCATTCTAACAGCTTTGCTTAGTGTCGGTCTGACGGCACAGGCCAACCAAGACTCAGCAACGACGAGTGCATTGGAATTTTCCAGAGAGGAGACTCAGATGGCTCCCCGCGGAGTTCTTCCCTTCTTGGGATTGGGTGGTGGTTACACCGGCTATGAAACCAATGGCGCAACAGAAGGGACCCCTTCCACGATCAAACTGCTGGGTTCCTGGTATTTGGAAAGTCCCTGGGTCATGGATCTGGGCTATGGTGTGAATAACCAGCAGTTCAGTCAATCCTCTGGCACTGCCAACGAAACTGCCATCACAGATGGAGCGTTAGAGTTCGCTGCCCGCTGGGTCTCTGACAATCGCTGGCAATTCGGGGTCGTCGGAAATCAGCTTTTCAACCAGGGTGAAAACTACACCGCAGACCAAGCCGATGCGCAGTTTGTGGGTTTGCAACTCTTAAAGGAGTTCAACATGACTCCAAGCTGGCTGGCCCGTCTGGGTGTGCGCGCTCAGGCATTGACGAACAACACTGAACAACAAGTCGGCATGTACATGGTGGACCTGCAAATCGGCTGGAACCCAGGGGCTTACAAACCATCTGTCCGATCCACTGCCGCAGCGGAACCCACAGTGATGGAAGAAGTCCAAGAGGACATCACTTATCAGGAAAGAGTGGAGCCGGCACGTCCCGTCGCCGCTGTTGAAGCCGGATCTGCACTTAAAGACGTGAACATGAATATGATTGCCGGTGCGGGCAGCGCGATTCAGTTCCGTTCTTCCCAATATGCGATCTCCGGAGCTGACAACCGCAAACTTCAACAAGTCGCCAAAGTTCTGAATGAAAATCCAGACTTGGTTGAAAGAGTTGAAATTCACGGCTACGCCGATGCCACAGGCACTGACGAGGTCAATCAAAGAATCTCTCAAGCCCGTGCAGACTCTGTGAAAAACATCCTGGAAAGAAATGGCTTCACCAACGTGGAAGCTGTGGGTAAAGGTGCAACGGACTCAACAGGCATCCGAGCTCAGGACCGTCGTGCAGAACTGGTCTTTGTCGGTGTGAAGGACGAAGAGGCTTTGAAACGCGCTCTTTCAACTATCCGCTAGAAAAGATAAAGAACAAAAGATCCACAAACGCGAGCCCAAAGGGTTCGCGTTTTTTATTCGCCGTTGAACATGATGGCCATGTCCTGATCAAAGTCGGAATCAACTTCTTTGGAAAACTCACTCCATTCCTGGTACAGATAATCCTCTTCCGCTCCTGCCACCACCACAGGCTTCTGGGTTTTCACTGCAACAACCAAAGCCAGGGTCGCCGCCATCGCAGGCACAAGCACCCACCACGCCCGACGACGACGGTGCTTGCGATCTTCAATGTGACGCCAGATCCGCGAAGACTCGCCCAAAGGGGCGTCCGGCACCGGAGTCGCGTTTTCTTTAAGAAAATTTCTGAATGAATCATCATTCATAGACTCACTCCTTTCTTTGCCAGCAGGTCACTCATCTTCTGACGAGCCAGACTTAAACGAGATTTCACCGTTCCCTCTGGGATCTCCAGAGCCCGAGCGATCTCTTTCAGTGACTGATCCTCCAGATAAAACAGAACCACCACGGCACGCATATCCACATCCAGGGTTCCCAAAGCCAGATCCACCAGCTCACGATGGGAAAGATTCTTTTCCAGACTCTCCTCCACCTGCTCTGGACTGACCTCTTCCCTGCGCCCCGCTTTGCGCAGGTGATCCACCGCACTGTTATAGGCAATCCGGTACAGCCAGGTGGACGCTTCACTCTCCGCACGGAACTTACCACGATGTTCCCAGGCTTTCATGAATGACTCCTGTGTCAAATCACTCAAGGCGGACTCTCCGACCAAACGAAACAGAAGGCCCCGCACTTTGTGTGCATGGGCCTCGTAGAACTTCGCAAAGTCAGCGGCGTCAGAAAAGCTCAAAAGTCGCTACTCCTCAGATCCCTTGGACCCATGGCTGAACAGTTTAGCTCGCTGCTCTTCCGTCAAAACGTCGCGAGCAGACAACAAGGTGTCCAAACGAGCCTTGGATAATTGCTGCTTCTTTTCCAGCATACTTTGATAAGCCGCGGTCACTGCTTCTTTGGAGGCATTGCTGCGCAGGGATTCCTTGAAAGCTTTCCGGGCCGCTCTCATGTCCTCACGGCATTTTTGCTTTTCAGCCTTTGCGGCTTCACGAATGGCTTTGAGTTTTTCCTTTTGCTCTTCAGTCAAATTCAGCTCTTTCATTTTCTTCGGGCTGAAATGATTTTCCAGAGCAATTTCATCATTCTTGTGATGCTCGCGCCCCTCGGAACGAGCCCAGGCATTTGTGGACATCATTGTCGCGACGAGGGCTCCTGCCAAAACCAGATTAAACTTCATGGTTTCCTCCTGTTTTGAATCTTTAGACGACGGCCTCTGCCACCAGGTTCAAAAATTCTTGTCTAGGATCCTAACGATCAGGATCTTTGTAAAATCGAGCTGAGAATCAATTTAACGGCCTTCAGCATGGTTTCCAGCTCCATACCCGGGGGACGGTCGGGTTTGCCCTCAGCCTGCTCAGGCAGATAAGGCACATGAATAAAACACGCTTCCGTTTCGGGTGAAGAGCCCAGAACCTGCAAAGTTTTAAAGTAAACATTGTTGCAGACATAGCCCCCCGCGCTGAGGGATATCTCCACCGGGATCTGGTGCTCTTTTAGAATTTGCATCCACTGTTCCACCGGCGCGGTGGTGAAGAGCGCTGGTGGCGCTTGCGAAGAAATAGTCCCGCGCACCGGCGTGCTGCCGTCCTCGTCGGGTTTTTCGGTTTCATTCCAGTTCAGTCCCACGCGCTCAAGGCAGATGTTCTTGCGCCCACCGGCTTGTCCCAGCATCAGTACGCAATCATAGTCCTGCATCGCCATGGCCGCGGCCACAAGCCTCGGCGCTTTTGCAAAAGACACCGGCAGCAGCAAGGTGTGCACCTGATCATTAAACGTCAAATCCCTCTTGATGTTTTCAAGAAGGATTTGGCTGGGATTGACGGGTTCACCCAAGAATGGTTCAAAGCCCGTAAGCAGAATCTTTTTACCCAAAGCGGCTCCATTTACTCAAAGTGGCTTCGCCATGTCATATAGAAATCACTGCTATATGTACCATTCAGCGGATGACCTTTGATACGGAATTCCACTTTCGTGTTGAATTCCCGAGTCAGAGCCTGCGCTTCAGCATCGGTGCGGGGAACACGAGCGCCCAACTTGCTCAAAGATGAAACTGGCACCCAGAACTCGCGAGTGCTGGTGCAAGTTCCACTGCCGGACCATGGGCCCTTGTCAGCACAGTCACTCCCGCCGTTCCAGTTGAACAGACGGAAGACCACTTTTACCTGATTTGAATTGGAATAGAAGTGCCAGCTTTGCCCGATATGTTCGTACTGCGAACCCAGTTTTTTGAATCCAAAAGTCCATGGCATTTCCTGCTTGGTATTGTAGCTGTCCACGAACTCCGGACTGTGAGTCAGAACAAAAGTGCGCAAAACAGCTGCGGAAGCCTGGGCGCCGTAAGAAGACGAGAACCCGCAATGGTTACCGTACTTCAGATTCAACACACCGACGTTCGCCGATTTTTCGTACAGATCATCATGCTCCATCACTTCCGCATTGATACGGTTGTTCACCACGGAATCATCTTTTGAAGCCCATACCATCAGCGGAGTTTTGACTTCCTCTTTCCAGTTCCAGAAGTTGTTGCTTTTAAAGAAGGCAGGCGTCGTGCTGGCAATCCCGCGGCGTTGCAAAGACGTGGAAGCCAATGAACCGATGTAATCGGCCATGTCCTTGCGACTGGAAGGAATATGGTTGTCAGTGATCAGATCCGGAACATCGGTGACATAGTTACGAGCCTCTTTGAAATGCTCTTTGGTCATTTTCGAAAAGGCACGACCCACCACTTGAGTCCCGTACAAATGATCCAGGGTCGGACGAAGGCTGATCACCGGGCAAATTGCCGTCACAGAGTTATAAACCTTGCGACCACTTGGCAAAAGATACTTGTCGTTGAATGCCGCCCCCATTACAGCCGCATTGCCCCCCAAACTAATCCCCATCAAATGCAGGCTGGAAATACGATCTTTATGCTCCCATTTTTCCATCATCCATTTGCCGACCTCAAGGGCTTCATAACCTTCAGACCAACCGCCCAGAGTCACGCGTTTATTGTAATAGATATAGTCCATGCCCGTCTGATTCGCCAATAGCAGAACGTTGAACGGAGACTGGTCAAACAAATGCATCAAATAGCTTTTCATCGAAGCCGACTGGGAAGCCGAGCAAAACACCCCGCACTTCACAATAACCAGCGGACGAGGACGCGTGTCTTGTTTCAACGCCAAGACCCCTGGGACGCGAGTGCCATCCGGAAGCTTGACCATGAACTCTTTCACCTGAGGATGAGAGAAAAAAGGATACTGGAACTTGGAAAACTTCAACAGCCCCAGCAAACCTGTCCAGGATTTCTGCGTCAGCTCGCCTGAGCATTTGGCAAAGTATGCGCGCGCCACATTGTAATACTGGGCCGTGCTCAGCTTTTTGCCAACGATGCTGTCTTCGAAACGACGGGGATCACAGGCTGGTGTGATCTCTTTTGTACTCAAACCATCCGGAACTTCTTCAAACATTCCTTTGGTGGTCGGAACATCCTGCCCGGCTTCTTTCGCCAGCTCCTGATAGAATTGTGTTTCCAGATCGAATTTCGGCGCATCGGCCAAAGACTGGGCCTGAGCTGAAAAAGCCAATGATGATGCAATACCAATCCCAACAAACATGCTGAAAATCTGCAGCGACATTTTACTACCTCACGTACTTCGAAAGGCTTATCGGGGGCGGTTTTCAGCGAGTTTAGAGAAAATTCAGATTGTCTAAACCCTCGACAAAATAACGGGAAATCCAGACCAAGGACGACCACGAGTTTCCGGCAGAACAACACCGCGGTTTTTCAAAGGGACAGACACAGATTGTTTCAAAATGAAATGCCGACAATCGAATGACTGCGAGCTGGGATGACTATGTCCGTCCGCCATGCTTAAAAAGAAAATGCCCCTGAGAATTATCATCTGCAGGGGCATTTGTGACTGGATCTACTTGTTTTGTACAGTAGCTTTGTTTTATTAAATCATCTGTCGATCTAAGCGATCTTTTTAATCTGCGACAACTTATCCTTAAGCAC
The DNA here is from genome assembly GCF_002208115.1 of Bdellovibrio bacteriovorus. Classification (NCBI taxonomy): domain Bacteria; kingdom Pseudomonadati; phylum Bdellovibrionota; class Bdellovibrionia; order Bdellovibrionales; family Pseudobdellovibrionaceae; genus Bdellovibrio; species Bdellovibrio bacteriovorus. The sequence goes on from NZ_CP020946.1 coordinate 2,942,880, forward strand.
CGAGTTCTCATGCTTCAAAGCATTCACTTCAGAAGCCAGCTGATTCACCTTGCGCTTCAAGAACTCATTTTCCTGCTGGGACGCCGGATCCGAATCCCCCACAATATTGGGCTTCGAATCTTTCTTCGCCACAGGTTCAGAATCAAATGTCGGTGTCGCGAAAGCATTCACACTGAGCATCTCTTCGATGTTTTCAGGAATGTGCAGTTCAGGGTCCACCTTTTCCAGACGGATAATACCCTGAGAAATAAACCCACGAACCTCAGACAGCATCTTGGAAATACAAGTCGACTTTTCTGCCGCCGTCGGAGCAGACTCCGCCATCATATCGGTAATTTTACGTTTTGAAATCGGCGGCAAACAGGCCAGCAACTGGTCCACTTGCTCCTGCGGATTGCCATGCAGGGCATTTGCCAGGGTCAGCGGCTGCACGCGAGAGAAAATCTCCACCAAGTACTGCCCGTCCCAGCTATACACGCGTGTGATGGTCAAAATGCGTTTACGAAGTGCTTCTTCCCAAGCCGGGCTTTCGCCACCGATCAGCCCCAGGAACTGTTCGCGTTTCGCTGCTGGTGATGTTTCCAACAGTTGAAGAAGTTGAAAGAAGCCGCCCTTTTTTTTGTATCTGTCTAACATGCCCATGGGTAAATTATCGGATGTGTAATACAGGACTAAAGGACATCTGACGGCTATTTTTATTATCAAAAAAGTTTTATTTCACGATGGAACATCACCCATTCGTAGTGCCAAATAGTTAGACAAAAAACTCAAACTTCCCATCCCACTTTGAGAAAAGTTCTTTTGTAACTGGTGCGGGCTTCGGCCGGGGCAGTGTCTTCTCAACAAAAAGACTCTGCTGCTGAAAGTAAAAAAGGCAAAGCTGTGAAGCTTTGCCTTACCAGAACGCTCTGAAATTGATTTTTAATCCAACGATTCACACTTATAGGACAAGCTCACACTGGTGCCTGGGGAAAGATACTGATTGAACTTCAAAGTTTTACCAACCAGGTTGTAACCCACCGGCGCACCGGACACAGTCACGATCAAGTCCTGCGGATTGGAGCAGTTCAACATGATGTCCTTGATGCGATCAGTGATCTTGGAGCGAATCTGACCCAACTGGGAAGTATAGTCGTTGGAACAGATGTCCGCCGCCATACCCCAACCGTTGTTCGTGAAGGACAAGTACACATTCCCGATACTGCCCGTCACCAAACCCGTTGTCGGAGAATAGTTGTCCAAGGTCTGACTGTTCTGCTGAGCAAGACAGTTGTTATCTTTCACCACGATCGCGTGCACGCTCAGAGAGTTGAACTTGTCAGCTCCCAGGCTGCTTTTTACGTTATTAATCAGATAGTTTGGCTGATCCATCTGGTCCAGAACATAACCGCCGTTGTTATAAAGACCGGATCTTTCATCCTCGTCCGCCAGGAAGATCACTGCCAAGTGAGCATCACTGCGAATGAAGCTGGAAGGATTGTTTTTAACAACCAGATTTGCAGCATAGACACCACGCTCATCACCTGATGGACAGTTTTGAGCATAAGCCTGGGAGTAAGCTGAGGACTCAATAGAAGCCAGGTTGCCACCGTTGTTACGGATCCAGTTGGCGATGAACTTCTCACACGCCAGGGTTTCAGGTCTTTGAATGGTGCTGTTGAACAGGCTCATGCGGTTGCTGTGATTGCGGGTGATATAAGGATTGCCACCGAAAGAAACCAAGCTGCCGGCATCGGATCTTGCCACATCGGTGGTTGTCATCGCGATACGATAGTCGATTTGTTGATTGTCCAGATCAGCAATAAAGTTTTGGAATCGTGGAGCCAACCTTGCCTGCTCAAACGACATGGAGGCAGAGTTGTCATTTACTATAAGGATGTCCACCTTACCGCGGCCCGCAGTCTGGGAGTAATTGAATGCGTATTTGCCATTCTCGACCACACAGCCTGAGTCTTTACATTTGCTGTCGTCCAAAGAGAACTTCACCGGGGAACATCCCACGTAAAGCCCTACAAAGAAGGAAATGGCAGCCATTCTGGTAAGTGTTTTCATAGACACACCTCTCTCAACCTCCATACATCCAAGGTCAGTGCCAAATCCGGGTGTTTTTTACAAATATTCGATTTTACAGCGTTTTTACTGTTTCATTTTGACCCCTTGGCACCCTCGCCCCTGTCGATCTCTTGGACAGGAGCCCCCGAAAGACACTTTTTTGTCTGCAATTTCAGAGGTTTATAAACTTCCGGGCACCTAGGCCGAAGGAGCGATTTTGGTCCTCGGGCCGAAAGCCTTTGAGGCTCGGTTCAATCTTTCCAATAATAGAAGGGCTGGCTCTTGCCGGGCCATAGCTGCGCAACATGGGGAGTATCTGCATGATCACAAAACTACTGGGCACTTTTATCATCCTGGCCGCTTTTACGATTGGCTATATTGTTCTGAAGGATGATCTGGGATTGGGAACGATCAAAAAGTCCAACGGTAAACAGGCAGACGCCTGTGTTCAACTGACTCCGGCTCAGCAGCTTGCCAAAATGATCAATGATGATTTCCAGAATCTGGCGGCAAACGGCGAACTGCCTGCAGAATGGTCCAACATCGCAACGGTTGAACTGCGCATGAATTCTGTATTGGCAAAAACAATTCTGGGCAAAGAACGTCCGAATATTCAAAGAGTCAAAGAAGGCGCCAACTATTTGGAACTTGAGATCGTGGATCTGCCTGACGATGAAAATCCCGGTATCATCATTCAGGCAAGCTTGTTCGATATCAAATCCAAAAACAAAATCTTCGAAATCGGCCGTACTTATACGATGAATGATTTGAATCGCGTCGCTCCACCGCAGACTGAAGAACCAGCGAAAGCAGATGCTTCGGCAAAACCAACAGCGCCACCCGCGCCAAATGAGGAGAAACCGACTGCTCAGCCGGCAGGTCAACCAAAGCAATAACTTGAATCCCGTTGAACCAAATTACTGCCTGACCGTCTAAAGAACTCAGGCAGTATTAGAACCACTGCTCTGATTTTTTTAACTTCGGCCTCGAATAAAAAAGCAACTCCCAGCTTGTCGTCGCAACTTCGAGACCAACAGCAAAGGAGATCACCATGAAAAACGCCCTGATACTTTCGGCCCTGCTTATGACCACGGCCTGCGCAAGTAATGGCCCAAAGCCAGCAAGCGAAACCAAATCCCACAAAGGTTTCGATTCCGTACTGTCCACATATCAGTATCCTTTCCCGGTCCAATTCTATAATTTCAAATCTCAGGGCCAGGATTTGAAGATGGCCTACATGGATATTGCTCCGAACAAAGAAAGCAACAAGGGCACGATCGTTTTACTGCACGGAAAGAACTTTCCCGGTGCTTACTTTGAAACACTGATTAACTCCCTCACCGCTGAGGGTTTTCGAGTTATTGTCCCGGATCAAATCGGTTTCGGTAAATCGACCAAGCCAGCATATTACCAATACAGCTTCCATGCTCTAGGACAGAACACACAGAATCTTTTGAAGTCGTTGAATATAGAAAAATACAAACTGCTGGGGCACTCCATGGGCGGCATGGTTGCCAGCCGTATGAGTCTGATGTTCCCGGATTCAGTGACTCAGCTTTTCCTGGTGAACCCGATCGGTCTTGAAGACTGGAAAACAATGACTTCATATCGTCCGGTAGAAGAAGGCTTCCGCGGAGAGCTTGCAAGCTCTCCTGAAAAGATTAAACAGTACCAATTAGACAGTTACTACGACGGAAAGTGGAAACCGGAATACGATAAGTGGCTGGAAATACCCACAGGCTGGATCCTGGGACCGGACTATTCAGTGATTGCCTGGAATGCCGCTTTAACTTCCGACATGGTCTTCACTCAGCCGGTGATCTATGAGTTCAAAAACATCAAGGCCCCGACGGTCTTAATCATCGGCCAAAGAGATCGCACTGCCATCGGAAAAGCCTGGGCCCCGGAAGAAAACAAAAAGAAGATGGGTAACTATCCCGTACTGGGAAGACAAGCCGCCCGCCTGATTCCAAAGTCAAAATTGGAAGAGCTGAAAGGCCTGGGACATATGCCTTTCATCGAAGACTACAACACATTCTGGTCCGCCATGAAAAAGCACCTTTAATAGCCCAAAAGCACCTGAAAAAGACATCTCCACAAACGAAAAAAGCCCGGTTCTTGCCGGGCTTTTCTTTTATCCACTTCCAGATTTTAGACACAAAAAAACCCGGATTACTTTCGTAACCCGGGTTCAAGTAAAATAGAGCTGGCGTCGTGCTACTCTCCCACATGGTCGCCCATGCAATACCATCGCCGCAAGAGGACTTAACTTCTGAGTTCGGAATGGGATCAGGTGTGGCCCCTCTGCTATAAACACCAGCAAAGCGTTTATTAATCAAAGTGGTTAGCTTCTTACACTAACCTTCGTTCTTTGCGCAACTTACTTCCAATCCAAATGGAGAAGTTACTTTCTTTATTTAACAATCGAATGATTGATTTAATTGATTTTTAGCGAGTCGCTGTTAGTTCCACATTTCACTCTCTTACTTATTCAGAGAGCTAGTCTCTCGTTCCTGTTAAGGAAGTCTCTGAGACGAAATCTTCGTAACTTAAAAGTTAGAAGAATGTTTTTTAAAAAAGCCTCACGACCTATTAGTACTGATCAGCTCAATACATTGCTGTACTTACACCTTCAGCCTATCAACCTCGTAGTCTCCAAGGGGTCTTTAGGGGGCCGAAGCCCCAGTGAGATCTAATCTTGTAGTTTGCTTCCCGCTTAGATGCTTTCAGCGGTTATCAATTCCGAACATAGCTACCCTGCATTGCTCTTGGCAGAACAACAGGAACACCAGAGGTTCGTCCATCCCGGTCCTCTCGTACTAAGGACAGGTCTACTCAAATCTCATACGCCCACAGAAGATAAGGACCAAACTGTCTCACGACGTTCTGAACCCAGCTCGCGTACCACTTTAATTAGCGAACAGCTAAACCCTTGGGACCTGCTCCAGCCCCAGGATGTGATGAGCCGACATCGAGGTGCCAAACTCCATCGTCGATATGGACTCTTGGATGGAATAAGCCTGTTATCCCCGGAGTACCTTTTATCCGTTGAGCGATGGCCCTTCCACGCGGGACCACCGGATCACTTTGGCCTGCTTTCGCACCTGCTCGACTTGTAGGTCTCGCAGTCAAGCCCCCTTATGCCAATGCACTCGACGCCTGGTTTCCAATCAGGCTGAGGGGACCATCGCGCGCCTCCGTTACTTTTTGGGAGGCGACCGCCCCAGTCAAACTGCCCACCAGACAGTGTCCCTCTCCTCGTAAAGAGGAGCAGGTTAGATTTCAAAGGTGCCAAGGGTGGTATTTCAAGGTTGACTCCACAATGGCTAGCGCCACTGCTTCAAAGTCTCCCACCTATCCTACACATGCCAACTCTAAAATCACTGCCAAGCTACAGTAAAGGTTCACGGGGTCTTTCCGTCTTTCTGCGGGTACTCGGCATTTTCACCGAGAATTCAATTTCGCGAGGCATTTGGTCGAGACACCGGAGAAGTCGTTACGCCATTCGTGCAGGTCGGAACTTACCCGACAAGGAATTTCGCTACCTTAGGACCGTTATAGTTACGGCCGCCGTTTACTGGGGCTTCGATTCTCAGCTTCGCTTACGCTAACTAATCCTCTTAACCTTCCAGCACCGGGCAGGCGTCAGTATGTATACTTCGTCTTGAGACTTTGCACATACCTGTGTTTTTGATAAACAGTCGCTACTCCCATTTCTCTGCGACCCGAAAAAGCTTGGGGAGTAAATCCTTACACTCTCGCGGGCACACCTTTTCCCGAAGTTACGGTGTTAAGTTGCCGAGTTCCTTGACCAAAATTCACCCCATCGCCTTAGGATATTCACCCCACTCACCTGAGTCGGTTTACGGTACGAGCTAACAAAACTAAATTTACGAAACTTTTCTTGGATGCATGGCTTTTCACACTTCCGGGACAAGTCCCTCGCATTCACACCTCAGAGTTACGACCAGCGGATTTGCCTACTGATCCTCCTACATGCTTACACCTCAATCCAATAAGAGGCTGTGATATCCTACACCGTCATTCCTTAAACACATTTTGCTAGGTAACGGAATATTAACCGTTTTGCCATCGACTACGCCACTTGGCCTCGTCTTAGGGCTCGACTAACCCTGGGAAGATTATCTTTACCCAGGAATCCTTGAGTTTTCGGCGCCCGGGTTTTTCACCCGAGTTCAACGCTACTTATGTCAGCATGATCACTTCTAGTTCGTCCAGCTGTCCTACCGGTCAACCTTCATCCTACACTAGAACGCTCCCCTACCACTAAAATATAAAATATCTTAATCCAAAGCTTCGGTAACACGCTTAGCCCCGTTGTATCTTCCGCGCAGAGTCACTAGACTAGTGAGCTATTACGCTTTCTTTAAAGGATTGCTGCTTCTAAGCCAACCTCCTAGTTGTCAAAGTAACTCCACAACGTTCTCCACTGAGCGTGCATTTAGGGACCTTAGCTGTTGGTCTGGGCTCTTTCCCTCTCGACTCATGACCTTATCACCCTGAGTCTGCCTGCCAGGGAACATATCAATGGCATTCGGAGTTTATTTGGGTTTGGTAATCCGGTAAAGACCCCTAGCCCATTCAGTGCTCTACCTCCATGATATTTTTTACCTGACGCTATACCTAAATATATTTCGGGGAGAACCAGCTATCACCCAGTTTGATTGGCCTTTCACCCCTAATCACAGATCATCAAAAGAGTTTTCAACCTCAACTTGTTCGGTCCTCCACGAGGTGTTACCCTCGCTTCAACCTGTCCATGATTAGATCACCGGGTTTCGGGTCTATGCCTGCATACTAAATCGCCCTATTCAGACTCGCTTTCGCTACGGCTCCACCTGCAACGGCTTAACCTCGCATGCAAACATAACTCGCTGACTCATTATGCAAAAGGTACGCTATCGACCACTTAAGGGTCTCTAACTGCTTGTAGACTTACGGTTTCAGGTTCTATTTCACTCCCCTCTCGGGGTTCTTTTCACCTTTCCCTCACGGTACTTGTTCACTATCGGTCACTAAGGAATATTTAGCCTTATGAGGTGGTCCTCACAGATTCCCACAAGATTTCACGTGTCTTGTGGTACTCGGGATGCCGCTAGGGCCTTCGAAGTTTTCGAGTACGGGGCTATCACCCTATCTTGCCAGACTTTCCAGACTGTTACTCTAACTTCTCCGGTCCCACATTGCGGTCCCACGACCCCTCATTCAAATTAATGAATAAGGTTTAGGCTGTTCCCCGTTCGCTCGCCACTACTGGGGGAATCTCGGAATTGATTTCTCTTCCTGAGGGTACTGAGATGTTTCACTTCCCCTCGTTCGCTTCAAACAACTATGTATTCATTGAGTGATACCATAAATGGTGGGTTTCCCCATTCGGAAATCTCCGGATCAAAGTGTGTGTGCCACTCCCCGAAGCTTATCGCAGCTTACCACGTCCTTCATCGCTTCTTAGTGCCAAAGGCATCCACCGTAAGCCCTTTGTAGCTTAAAAAAATGGAACTAACCTCGCTAAAAATCAACTAAATCAATCTATTCAATTGTCAAAGAACGAAAACCGTTCAGCAAAACTCTAACTTACACCGCATTCCAGTACAGTAGAACTTGGTGGGCCTGGGAAGACTCGAACTTCCGACCCCACGCTTATCAAGCGTGTGCTCTAACCAACTGAGCTACAGGCCCGTTAGGCTTCACTCTCTCAAAACTAAACAGCTAGATAGATTTTTGGGACTCACTTACTCGGGAAGAGTAAGTTGACCTAAGATTGGGTCATTTTAACTTATCAAGAACAAGTCTTGATGAAGATTGACCGGATAATCCTTAGAAAGGAGGTGATCCAGCCGCAGGTTCCCCTACGGCTACCTTGTTACGACTTCACCCCAATCATCGACCATACCTTGGGCGCCTGCCTCCTTACGGTTAGCGCAGCGACTTCTGGTACAGCCGACTTTCATGGTGTGACGGGCGGTGTGTACAAGGCCCGGGAACGTATTCACCGCGGCATTCTGATCCGCGATTACTAGCGATTCCAACTTCATGATCTCGAGTTGCAGAGATCAATCTGAACTTAGATAGCTTTTAAGCGATTTGCTCTACCTCGCGGCTTAGCTTCGCTCTGTGACTACCATTGTAGCACGTGTGTAGCCCTAGGCATAAGGGCCATGAGGACTTGACGTCATCCCCACCTTCCTCCGGTTTAACACCGGCAGTCCATCTAGAGTGCCCAACTGAATGCTGGCAACTAAATGCAGGGGTTGCGCTCGTTGCGGGACTTAACCCAACATCTCACGACACGAGCTGACGACAGCCATGCAGCACCTGTGTACCGACCCTTGCGGGCGACGACATTTCTGCCAATCTTCCAGTACATGTCAAGCCTAGGTAAGGTTCTTCGCGTTGCATCGAATTAAACCACATGCTCCACCGCTTGTGCGGGCCCCCGTCAATTTCTTTGAGTTTTAATCTTGCGACCGTACTCCCCAGGCGGGATACTTAACGCGTTAGCTTCGTCACTGAAGGGGTCAATACCTCCAACAACAAGTATCCATCGTTTACGGCGTGGACTACCAGGGTATCTAATCCTGTTTGATCCCCACGCTTTCGGATCTCAGTGTCAGTGTTCGGCCAGTTACCCGCCTTCGCCTCCGGTATTCCTGTTGATATCTACGTATTTCACCACTACACCAACAATTCTAGTAACCTCTCCGACACTCAAGCTTCGCAGTATCAAATGCACTTCCAGGGTTGAGCCCTGGGCTTTCACATCTGACTTACAAAGCCACCTACATCCGCTTTACGCCCAATAATTCCGAACAACGCTAGGATCCCTCGTCTTACCGCGGCTGCTGGCACGAAGTTAGCCGATCCTTTCTTACAGGGTACATTCATTGTGTTATTCCCCTGCGACAGAGCTTTACGACCCGAAGGCCTTCATCACTCACGCGGCGTCGCTGCATCAGAGTTTCCTCCATTGTGCAATATTCCCTACTGCTGCCTCCCGTAGGAGTCTGGACCGTGTCTCAGTTCCAGTGTGACTGATCATCCTCTCAGACCAGTTAAAGATCGTCGCCTTGGTGAGCCGTTACCTCACCAACTAGCTAATCTTACGCGGACTCATCTTAGAGCGAAAAACCTTTGACCCCTTGAGCCGCAGCTCCTGTGGTCTTATGCGGTATTAGCTAATCTTTCGACTAGTTATCCCCCACTCTAAGGCAGATTATCCACGCGTTCCTCACCCGTGCGCCACTAGTACTCACCCGAAAGCTTTCCCCGTTCGACTTGCATGTATTAGGCACGCCGCCAGCGTTTGTTCTGAGCCAGAATCAAACTCTCCAGTTTAAATTCTGTTTAGAAGCAAACAGCTAGCTTTTACGCTATTGTTTGTTCGAATATTTTTTGAAATTGTGAATGATAATTACTCATCATTCAAAGGGACCAAACTGTCTCACGACGTTTTAAACCCAGCTCACGTACCTCTTTAAATGGCGAACAGCCATACCCTTGGGACCGGCTACAGCCCCAGGATGAGATGAGCCGACATCGAGGTGCCAAACACCGCCGTCGATATGAACTCTTGGGCGGTATCAGCCTGTTATCCCCAGAGTACCTTTTATCCGTTGAGCGATGGCCCTTCCATACAGAACCACCGGATCACTATGTCCTGCTTTCGCATCTGCTCGACTTGTCAGTCTCGCAGTTAAGCACGCTTATGCCATTGCACTATTATCACGGTTGCAGACTGCGATCCGGACTACGAATGGTTTTATGGGATTAGCTCCCCCTCGCGGGTTGGCGACCCTCTGTACCATCCATTGTATGACGTGTGTAGCCCTACCTATAAGGGCCATGAGGACTTGACGTCATCCCCACCTTCCTCCGGTTTGTCACCGGCAGTCTCATTAGAGTGCCCAACTAAATGTAGCAACTAATGACAAGGGTTGCGCTCGTTGCGGGACTTAACCCAACATCTCACGACACGAGCTGACGACAGCCATGCAGCACCTGTGTTACGGCTCTCTTTCGAGCACTAAGCCATCTCTGGCGAATTCTTATCTAGCTATTCAGTTTTCAAAGAGCGAACATTTTATCGTGACTTCGTTTTTATTCCGAATCGCGAGGAACCAATCTTATCAAAGATTTTGTCCCCGTCAACTATCTTTTTTCTTTTTCTTAACTTTCGACCTAAGTCTTAGTTACTGAAGAAGAAAAGTTGGTGGAGGCAACAGGGATCGAACCTGCGACCTTCTGAATGCAAATCAGATGCTCTCCCAGCTGAGCTATGCCCCCGAACGAAGTGGAGCTGTTTTCTCGTAAGGGCCGAAAAAGGTCAATAGCTTTTTTTCGAAAATTTAATAACTCACCCTAAGTCTGTTTAATAACTCACCCTAAGTTGCTCAATAAATAACCGAGGCAGGGGCCTCGGTTATTGCAAAAAGCATAGATAAGTATTTGAATTTACGTGATATTAGGCGCTAGCCTTGAATTTTGACGCGAGCAGTCTGTTGAGCCACTTTCTTTCAAAACTAAGGTCGAACCCGACCTTTTCACCACCCGAAACAATAGCTGTATAGACCTTTTTAAGGATTTCAACCTCATGATCCAAGCCGTTGTCGGCGCCCATGGACTCTTCAATAGCCTCGTACACACTCAATAGATCCGGCGTCGTCACCACTTTAGGGATGCGGGACATATCCAGACCCAGCGTCTCGAGTGGTTTGAATCCAACCAGTGTCTCGGTCAGCAGCACTTTTGTACCATTCTTGAAGTTCACCTGAATGAAGGGCTTGCCTTCAGAGTCTGCGCGGTGAAGGACTTCATTCACGTCCTGAGTGTTGAAGGAGAATAATTTCCCGTCTAGATCCTGGCGAATTTGCACTCGGCCTGACTCGTTGATCTTCGCACGAAGACCTTTGGAGGCATCGACAAAATTCAGGATGTGATCTAGCTCAGCATGTGTCGACTTTGTTTTAGAACTGCTCAAATTACCCTCCCCTAATATTATAGGGCGTCTCTAACTTACATTAGAGATATCGACAATCCCTTGAAGGACTTAACAAGAAAACAAAAAAAGATGAGAATCCGGCCTCTTATCCTGTCGCAATTTGAATAAAATTTCGTGATACTGTTTCAAGCCGGGATTCGTCGGCGGCGCGCCTTGTACCGGGCGTTCCGATTTGAGATAAACTGGCCTGAAAGAGGCACACACTATGATCATCACACGTTGGCAAGCTCCGATCATCCCAAGCAAACAGCAAGTTCTTATGATTCTGGAATCAGAGGGCATGGAACCCTATGAACAGATTCTGGAACCCGCAAAGAAAGTCGGCGATCACCGCAAACCCTTTGCTGAGGTGCGAGTTATCATCAGTGGTGAAATGATTTTCAACGTTTCCGGAAATCAGTTCGTCCTGCGCCCTGGGGACCGTGTTGAGATCCCAGGAAACACCCGCTTTTCTTACGTGGCTCAAGGCGGAGAGCCTTGCGTGACTGTTTGCGCACAAAGAGCGATCTAAGTTTTCACCGAAATCAAAAACTAAAAAGCCCCCTTCTTCGCAGACGGGGGCTTTTTTTTATTTCATTCTGGTCGCCGCCTTTACAACCGCCTGAAAAGCAAAGTCGATCGGCTTCTTTATATATAGATCTATTCCTTGTCCTTCTTAAGCTTCATCCAGCTAAGATAATCGCGGATGTTCTTTTCAAAGCCTCTTGTGGTCGGCTCGTAGATGGCGGTCTTTTCAACCTCTTCTGGCAGATAGCTTTGCTCCACCCAGCCCGTCGGATAGTTGTGCGGGTATTTATAGTCCCGGCCGTAGCCCAGATCCTTTGCCAGTGCTGTCTTTGCGGATCGCAAATGCAGAGGCACTGGCAATGTGCGTGTTTTTTCCACCAGTTCGCGCGCTTTATGCAAAGCCATATACGACGCATTGGATTTGGGGCATGACGCCAGATAGGTCGTCACTTGCGAAAGAGTGATGGCTCCTTCCGGAAGGCCAATCGCCTCTACGGCCTGCAAACCTGCGATAGCCACAGAAATGGCGCGTGGATCGGCGTTTCCGATGTCCTCAGACGCCAAAATAATCAAACGGCGCGCAATAAACACCGGGTCTTCCCCGCCATCGAGCATTCTTGCCAGATAGTACATGGCTGCATCCGGATCGCTGCCGCGAATGCTCTTGATAAATGCCGAAATGGTGTCGTAGTGCATTTCAGAGTTCTTGTCATAGCCCAGAGGATTCTGCTGCAGAAGTTCACGCATGTCGTTCACATCCAACAGCGGACCTTCCACATCGTCTTTAGTGAAGGTGTACAGGATCTCAAGGCTGTTGATCAGGCGGCGGGCATCCCCGTCCGAATATTCAAGCAGGTTTTTACGTGCTTCCTCGGTCAGAATCTTGTCCAAAGGCTTTGCATAGTGGGCTTCGGCCCGCTTGACGATCTTATTCAGATCGTCTTCAGACAGACGCTCGAAAATCACCACGCGACAGCGGCTGAGCAAGGCGCGGTTCAGTTCATAGCTGGGATTTTCAGTGGTCGCCCCCACCAGCACCAGATCGCCCTTTTCAACGAAAGGCAAAAGCACGTCCTGCTGGGCTTTGTTAAATCTGTGAATTTCATCCACGAAAAGAATGGTCTTTTGCTGGTACTGAAGACGACGGTCTTTGCCCGCTTCGCCCACTTCCCGCAGCGCCTTGGCGCCGGAGTCCACTGCATTCAGGTGCACATAGTGGGCATTGAAGTGCTGGGACAATGCCAAAGCAAAAGTCGTCTTGCCGGTGCCTGGAGGCCCCCAAATGATCAGACTGGGTAAATAGCCCTTACGAAGCATCTGTCCTAGCTTCGCCTGCGGCCCCAGGGTCTTTTGCTGTCCAAAGATGTCATCCAGCGTCTTGGGACGCAGAATTTCTGACAGCGGTGAAGTTCCATGGGAGGCTTGAGATGCAGAGAAAAGATCCATAGGAGGGTCATAAACCATCCCCTCCCCAGAAGCCACTATTTAATGCAGCTGATCGTGGGTGTATTTGTGCTGCGAGCACCACTAATAGCGTAGCAGACAACCCCGTCGGGTTGCTTAATCTGATAGATCGCCGTTTCAGTGGCTTCCGGCCTGACCAGGATTGTTTCTACGGTTGTCCCATCTGTGAATTGACTGACGGCAAAGGGCTTCATACCTGCCCAAGAAATTCCAATCCCTATCGCCAATGACATTACGACAAGTAAAGTGGCTTTCATATTCACCTCACTTCAAGTTAAGCGAGGACTGCAAAGATGGGTCAAATCATAATAAAAAAGGGCGGTTTTGCCGCCCTTTTTACATATTTCATTTTGTCAGATGACTTAGTCGCCAAGACTTTCGATGGAAATGAAGCCCGTGGTTCTTTCTGGTGTCAGCTCGCCCGTGGAGTCACGAGAGAAGCCGATGATATCAACAGTTCCGGATGCCTGGAATGAATTGGAAGCAGACAACCCACCGCAGATGATCGGACAGGTCATGGAGATGCTCTGAGCCGGTGTGTATCTCTGCGCTGTATCTGTAGGAGCCTTATAGCTTGCGATCTCAGGGCCACCTACGGCTGCTTCCCCTTTGGTCCACCATGTATCGTTCAAGGCCAACAGGTTGTCTCCGGCAAACTCACAAACGTAAGATCCGCCCGAGAATTGAGGGCCTTGGAATTTCAAGCGCACAGAAGCCACAATCAGAGTCTTTTGAACATTCGGCCAAGCAATCGTCAGATACTGCACTTGGAAGAACGCGGCCCCCACGTCATTGGGTGACGGGTTGCTGGAGTCCTCAGTGCGTTTAGTGATGCAGCTCTTCGCCGAAGCATTGATCACATAGGTGCGGGATGGCGACACCGTCGTCGAAAGCTGACTTGCTTCCTGCGAGCAGTTTGGCAGGGTTACTGCCACCAATGCCAACAATAAAACTTTCCAGTGTCGCATGGGTCCTCCTCGTTAGAAGTCGGTGGTTGTCGGATTGCCTGCGTTGCTGTCGATCTGACCCATGATTCTTGGAGTCAGGAAGATCAACAACTCAGACTTTTCCTTGGAGATGTTCTTGGTTTTAAACAGATAACTTACGAATGGCAATTCGCGGAACCAAGGAACACCCACTTCACCGTCTGTGGCATCACTTTGATAAATACCACCAATAACAGCGGTCTGACCGTTTTTCACCAGAACACGGGTGTTGGCTTCACGGCTGTTCACCGCAAATGCACCCTGACCGGCACTGGACACGTCAGCACCACGGAATTGTCTGTTAACCAGTACTTTCATGATAACAGATCCATCCGCCGTTACCTGTGGAGTCACCTCAAGTTTCAACGTCAATGGTTTGAACTGGAACGTTTCCTGAGTCGCTGTCCCATTCTGAGTCACCTGACGAACCGGAACTTCCGTTGTCTGGTTGATGTCGGCTTTTTCATTGGACAGAGTCATGATCCGCGGAGCAGAGATGATTTTAACCTGCTCTTCGCTTTCGTTCAGAGCCAAAGCCGCTGACAGTGTACCGAAGACATCCAAAGTACCCACATTCAGGTTGAAGTTCAAAGCACCGGAAGAACCCGCCGCACTTTGATTCACGTTGAACGATGGATTCATGTTCACCGGACCACGGGAAGTGGAGCCCAGCTTGATTGGCGCGCCCGTCGCACTCCAGTTCACACCGATATTGCGAGTGAAGCTTTCTTTGGCCTCAACGATTTTACCTTCGATGGACACTTGCGCCGGCTGCGTATCAAGGCTGGCGATCAATCTTGCCGCTCTTTCGAGATTTTCTTCGATATCGGTCACAACCAAAGCATTCGTACGAACGTCGCCGACGACACGGCCACGATCACCCAGGAAATCTTTGATTTTCTTTTCAAGCTCGTCCACTTTGGCGTAGCTGACCGGGAACATGCGAACCTTCAAAGGCTCCAGGTTCTTTCTGGCTTGCGCCAGTTTTGTTGCATCGTCTTCTTCCGCTTTCAGATCCTGAAGTGGAGCGATACGCAAAACATTGCCCTGACGGGTGTAACCCAGCTTTTTGGCTTTCATGATCACGACCAGCGCCTGGTCCCAAGGAACCTGACGCAGTTTCAGGCTGACTGCACCTTTGACGTCTTCAGAGATCACCATGTTCACGCCGGATTCTTCAGTGATGAAGTTCAAAGCGTCACGGATGTCCATGTTGCTGGTCTCGATAGAGATCTTTTTACCGTAGAATTTGGTGTTGCCCGCAAGGAACTCTGTCAGATTCTGGCTTGGCAGAATGTTGTTGTCTTCCATCGCTGTGCTGACGTCAGTCACTTCGGCCGCTTCCGCAGGAGCAGATCCGCTGGCCACGATCAGAAGGCTGTTGCCTTCCTGCTGAACTGCCGGCTCGCCAACACCTTCACGCATCTGGATCACAAAGCGTGCGGTAGAAGAACCCGGGTTTTGATAGGCATCAATCGCCCCCACGCTGCCTTTGATGTCTTTGGTGTTCAAAGAGCGTTTCAAACGGTCTGGCAGGTTGGCATTATCCACTTCAATGATGAACTGGCGCAGATCCGGATTTGTGCGGGTGGTGTACGTCAAAGGACGATCCCCCTGCACGATCACAGTTCCGCCGGTTTCGTTGGCGCGGAACTTAAGGTCCGTGATGTTTGCCGGAGCTCCGGATGGAACGGCCGCAATTGTTTCAGTCACCGGAGCCGGTGCCGGCTCGGTGATGGACGGCTGATCCGCAAATGGATCAGGCGTCGTTTCCGTCACGGTCGGTTCCGGAGTTTGCGCAGGAACATCCGCAACAGAACTGTCTGCAAACGGATCTTCCGTCGGGCTGGTTTCTTCAGGAGCCGGAGCTGGCGTATCGGCCACTTGTTCCTGGCCGCCCGCCTCGTTCACTTCCTCTTCGATGGCCAGATCCTGGTCACCGGCAGGAGCTGCCTGAGATTCAGCCTGGGCAGGTTGTTGATTGTCGATTTCATCGAATTCTGCAAAGTCATCAGAAGCTGAATCAGCCGCTGGAGCGCTTTCATCCGCAGATGTCACATCTGCAGAGGAATCCATGCCATCCAAAGACAGATCGTCTTCAACCGGACGGCTTGCACAGGAAGTCAGAGAGGCAATCATTGCGCTCAGGATTACTAATCTAATGAATCCGTTCATTAGTTCCTCCTCTTAAAAGATAACTACTTTTTTAACTCCATAATGCGTGACTCTTTGAAGGCTTTGCCGTCGTCGTATTTGGTTTCCACGACAACAACCTCCCCTTCACGGATCGCCGCCACGAATCCTTCGCTTCGGCCGATCTTGGAGTTTTTAGTCACTACAAACACAGCCCCATCCGGATCTTTGATCATCGCACGAGGTGTTCTCACATCCCACAAAATACCCACGACCTGTAAACGATCAACTTCCCAGCGCTGCAGAGGCTCGAGAATCTCGTTTGGACGAGCCGCCTCCGGGCCTGCTGGGCGGACCGTTTTAAAGACCTTGAACGGGTCTCTTTTCCCGGTCGGATCGTAGATGTAACCATCACTGGACAAAATCTGCTGCGGAGCCGGAGCTGTCATCTGATCCCCAACCGGCATTTCATTGGCCGGAGGCGGAGGAATCTGTGCTGGCACATCCGCTGTTGGCGGAGTTTGCGCTGCCGGAGTGCCGGCTGGAGGTGGACTGCCCGCTGGGGTGCCACCGGCTGGAGGCACCTGAGTGTTTTCAACCTCTTTCAGAAATTCCGCTGGAAGATCACCGTTAGCCGGAGCATCCTGCGAATGCGCCGGTGCCATGAACTTCATGCTGACCGCAAAGGCCAGCCAAAGTCCCAGAGAGGCCACTAAAATGTAAGACACAATCCATCTTACAGACTTCACTGAGGGTTCTCCGTTGTAGCAGGCTTCTTCTCTTCAGGGGCCAGCTTGTAACCAACCACCTGACCTTCAAACTTCAATTTACGGGAGCCCGGTTCGCTTTCAGAGATCACAACATTCTGAACGCGCGCCATACGCTCGGCCGTGGACACCAGGAAAGTGAACTGGGCCAGCTCTGCGTAACTGCCCTCAAGGGACACTTCAACAGGAACCTCTTCCACGACTTCTTTTTTAATGTTTTCACCCGGTTTTTTCGACTTCACGCTGACGCCGGCATTACGGGCGAAATCATCGATCGCCTTATTGATATCAATAGAGAACAGCACCGCCGGCAAACGACGGGAGATCTCCTGATACTTCTGGCTCAGTTGACCGACTTTTTCCTGCATCTCCTGAACCTGTTTCAGGGTTGCATCGGTGTCTTTCTTTTTGTTTTCTTCTTCCTGCAACTGCTGATTCACAGTGACGATTTGAGCGTCGACAGCGGAACCGTCGTCGTACATGAAGTTCCAATACATGGCGGTCAGGCCCAGGCCGATCACCAGGATTTTACCAATTGTCTGGACTGCGAGCAGATCAAATAGCTTATTCATTCGCTCTCTCCAACAAACAACTGATTTCAAACTTCTTCAAACTGACCCCGTCCGTCACCGTTTCACTGGAGCTGACAAGGTTTACATCCATCAGGAACACACTCTTGGTCAAAGCCTCCAGGAACTGAGAGACCTCGAAGTCACTCAATGCAAGACCCTGGATGTTTACACGTGTCGGGTTCACCTGAACGCGGGTCAACCACGCTTTTTCAGGAATCACTGTCTGCAACAGATCCAATACACGGATCTCACGCTGACGGTCTTTGGAGATCTTCTCCAAAGCAGAAATACGAGCCTCCATCAGAGCCTCGTCCTCTTTGAACTTTTTAATCTCGGCCACGGAATCCGCAGCTTTGGCGTTGTAGGTCTGAAGCTCCGCCAGAATCTGGTTTTTGGAGTTCAGCTCTGCCACCTTGCCCGGCACGTTCTGATTTTCGTAAATATACAAAGCTAAAGGTCCGATCAGCAAAAGCACGAGACGCTTCAGCGCCTCTTTGCGGATCTCATCAGCCCCCATGAAGGAGTCAGAAGAAATCCCCAGAGAAGCCCCGATGGAGCCCCCACCAGAGGTTGACGCTTGTGATGCCAGATTGATCTTGATCATGTCGCATCCCCCTGTTCACGCAGGGCCAGCCCCGTTACAACCCCGGCAAAGGAGCTGATCTGATCAAGATATTCAGGAGAGAATTTTTTCGGATTGGCCTTCACACGCAGGAACGGATTGAACGGTTCCATCAGAATCCCGGTCACACGGGAAACCGTTTCCACCAGTCCGGAGGTCGCAGAGCTTCCACCCGTGTAGAAACAACGGCTTAGAACCAGACCGTTCGTGGTGGCACTTAGGAAATCCAAACTGCTGCGGATTTCTTCCGTCACCGCCTCGTTGGTCGCACTGATGATGCTGTGAACTTCGTCCGGAACTTCACGGCGGGAAATCGCACTGAGCTTCAACGCTTCGGCTTCCGCCACAGTCACACCCATCGCTTTGTGGATTTCATTGGTGTAGTTGGCTCCACCCACCGGAATGTCACGGCAGAAAATCACTTCGCCGTTTTGAAGCACGACGAAGTTTGTGATGGAGGCACCAAAGTTCAGGATACCGATCACTTCGCCCGGGATTTTTCCGTAATTGAGTTCAAAGGCATTGGCCAAAGCAAAGCCAGATACGTCCAATACGCCACAAGTCAGCCCACTGACCTCAATCACTTGAGTATACTGGGTCACAAGTTCGTTTTGGGCGGCAATCAGCAGAATGTCCATGGCATCCGGGGACGCACTGGAATTCAGAATATGATGGGCCAGGCTGATATTGTTGATATCAAACGGGATGTACTGCTCGGCCTCAAAACGAATCTGATCTTTGATAAGTTTACGATCCATCTTGGGAATTGTGATCTTTTTCACGATCACGGCGGTTCCCCACATGGCTGTGGCGATGGATTTACGCTTGGTTTTTACTTCGTTGATCAACTGCTGAATGGCGATACCGACCGAGGCGATATCCACGATCTCCCCGCCAGACACAGCATTGGGAGGCGTTGGTGCAAAACCAAAAGAGAGAAGCTGGGCGCCCTTGCCACTGACGTCCATTTCAGCAAGCTTGATGGAGCTCGATCCAATGTCGAGTCCTATGACCTTTTTCGATTTAAAAAACATGCTTTCGCTGCTTCCCCAGTTGTACCACTCGGATGTCTTTTCAAAGACTTACGTCTTTAGGACACAAGTCTGATATACTAAAATTATTTCTGCTTGGGTGGGGAATGTCAAACAAGGGTCGAGGCTGAAACCAAAAGGTCCAGCCCCGGGGCGAAGGTCTTGCCCTGAAATCAGACAGCCGGAAGGAACAAACCGAGGTACCAAAGGGCGATGGCTTCACCACCAAACAGGTAAATCACCGCACCCAAAGCCAGATAAGGACCGAATGGAATCACCGTCTTTAGTCCAGCTTTCTGCTTTCTGGCAGCGATCAGACCGATCACACTGCCTACGATCGCCGATGTCATGATCACAAACGGGATGGCTTTCCAGCCGACAATGGCACCGATCCATGCCAGAAGTTTGATATCTCCACCGCCCATGCCTTCGTTTTTGGTGAACATATAATAGACGTAAGCCATCCCCCAAAGGAAGCCCCCGCCCATCAACACACCGAACAAGGCATCCAGGAACTCACGCTGAGGGTTCAGGGCCGCGCCAACAAGTCCAATGACAATCCCGGAAAGAGTGAATTCGTCCGGCAAAATCATGTGATCCAGATCGATGAATGTGCAGACAACAAGTCCAAAAATAAAGATCAGATACTCAAGCAGTGTCCAAGTCAGACCTGCATAGTGGTAAGAAAGCGCGAACAGCACCGCCATGATGATTTCCACCAGAGGATAGCGGAATGAAAACTTGGCGTGGCACTTGCGGCATTTTCCACGAAGAATGAACCAGCTCAGGATGGGGATATTGTCATACCACTTGATCTGGGTTTTGCAGCTATAGCAATAGCTGCGGGGCTTGACGACACTTTCCTCGCGCGGCAGACGATAGATCACGACATTGCCGAAGCTTCCAAAAATCGCACCCAAAACAAAGAAAAGGACGTAAAAGCCCGTATCCAGATCAAACAATGTCTTTTCTCCTGAAGAAGAAGTTCGTCGCCAGCACCGCCAACAAAGCCCAGCCCGTCATGTGCGCCAGCATCCACAGAATGTTTTCAGCCGGAATCCCCTTTTCAAGGAAGTACGCTGATTTCCAGTTCATACGATAGAAATTCGGGGTCAACCAGTGCAGCACCTTCACCGCCTGCACAAACATGTCTTCACGGCTTTTTTCCGCGAAGAAAGCCAGGTCCCCCAGCCAATGCCCCAGCAGGAACACCATAAAGCCCGCGCCCAAAGCCAGCACCGGACGCACCACCAGGCTGAAGAAAATCACCAGACACAGAATCACGGCACTTTCACACCACAGGCTTAGTGCAATTTCCAGGAACGACAGAAGGAATTGAGGCTCTTTCCACAGTCCCAACAAGATCCACAGCAAAACAGTCAGTGAACCCATTAAAAGACTGTTCAACGCCAGAACCCCCAGAAGCTTGCCGACGATAAACTGAGCCCGCGACACCGGTCGGGACAGAATCAACAAACAGGTTTGCTTTTCGATTTCTTTCGCCAGCAAATAAGCTCCCGAAAAAAGGGAAATCCCCAGACCTGAAATCTGAATGGCCAGGAATCCAAAATCCGTCAGAATTTTACGTTGTTCCGCAAAAGACAAGGCACCCAAAAGGAAGCTCAAGCCCAAAAGAGCGATGGCAATCAGCACCGCCACCATAAAAACACGTTCACGCAGCATTTCGCGCAGAGTGGTGCGCGCCAGAGTCCAAACCTTATACACGGCCTTCCTCCTTTCCTTTCAGAACAGAGAAGGCTTTTTCAAGACTTTGGAATTCGGCCATGAAGGAGTTTAACACCCCGTCGTACAAAATCTGACCGCGATTGATCACCACCAGATGGGTGCAAAGCTCTTCCATATCCTGCAAAAGATGGCTGCTGAAGAACAGACTGACCCCGCGCTTTTGTTCTTCGCGCAGAATGTCTTTCACCATGGCCCGGCCATCGGGATCAAGACCGGACATCGGCTCATCCAGAATCAGCAGATCCGGGCGGGTTAAAATCGCCTGCGCAATCCCAATTCTTTGCAACATGCCCTTTGAATAAGTTCGCAAGCGGCGGTCACGGGCTTCAAAAAGATCCACTTTTTTCAAAGCTTCGTGAGCTCTTTCATGGAAGTCCTTCATCGAGGCACCGTAACAAAGATTCCAGTGCAGACGCAAAAACTCCATTCCCGTCAGGAATTCATACAAATACGGACGCTCAGGAAGATAACCGATGCGGGTTTTGCTTTCACTGGTCAATGGAGATCCAAAAAAGTTGATCTGACCACTGTCCGGACGAATGAAATCAAAAAGACATTTGATCGTGGTGGTTTTGCCCGCCCCGTTGCTGCCGACAAAACCGGATGTCTGGCCTTCTGGCAAAGAAAAGGTCACGTCACGCAACACATGACGGTCCTTTTCAAAAAGACCGCCTTTGAATGTCTTATTCAGCTTTTCAATTGATAATACAGCCATGAAAAACTATGGCTTCAGCTCGATATTCAAAGCTTTCACCATCTCCCTGACAGGATCATACTGTTTGGAGGTGGCAGGCATCAAGTCGCGAGAACCCAAAATTTCAGAGTAAGTGTCTTTATTGCGGTTCTGTTCCAGAATATCAATCAGGGTGAACATCAATGTATGGGTTGTCTTGGGATAAGCATCATAGAAATCCTGACGAACACAGAAGGGATCATTCGGGATCGGAGCGCTTTTCCATAAAATACGGTATTTGGCTTTCTTGTCAGTACCGAATTTTTCCCAAGCACCCTGCAAACCTTTTTCATCGTCACTGAACACAGCGGCCGCATCGACTTTTTTGGCTTCCAGGAACTGAATGGAGGCCTGGTGATTGCCAGTGAAGACAACTTCTTTGAAGTCCGCATCACTCAAGCCCTCTTTGCGCAAAGCCACCTGAGGATACAAATACCCTGAAGAGGACTTGTCATCAACGAAGGCCACTTTTTTGCCCTTCAAAGACTTCAGATTTTTGATTCCTGATCTTTGTGGCGTGATAATCATGGAATAGTAATACGGCTCGTGCCACACCTTCTTCAGAAGGACTTTGGCTTGCGCCTGCTGTTCAGCAAAGACATAGGTGGAGGAACTGAAAAAGGCGAAATCCACCTTCTTCGTTTTCATCGCCTCAATCAAACCGACATAGTTCTTGGAAACGTAGATATTGACAGGAATATTGAGTTTGGCCTGAAGCTCTTTTGCCAGAGCCAGGCCTTGTTCACGCAGATTCTCGGGATTACCCCCAGGGATCACCCCAATGGTGATGCTGGGAGGGACTGCTTCAGAGGGGCCCTCCGCTGCAAAAGCTGTGGAGATCGAAAGAAGTGTCAGCAGTCCGAGAATGAGTCGTTTCAAAATTCCTCCATGGCCCCCAGGGCCTCGACTGATGATGACTCATTTCTTTCATTTTTCAAAGCAAGAATGAAGGCTTCAGCAGCGTCACTTTCGGTGAGGCATGGAATATTATAGTCAGTGCAAGCTCGACGAATGTCGAAGCTGGCCTCAATCGCACGGCGGCCTGAGGTGGTGTTGATCACAAAGGCCACATCGCCCGAGCGGATCTTGTCCACACAGTGAGGACGGCCTTCATCGACTTTTCTTAAGGACAGACAGTTCACGCCCTTATCATTAAAGAAGTTCGCGGTCCCCGTCGTCGCCGACACCCCGTAACCCATGCGCTGAAGTTCACGCGCCAAAGGCAGCATGACTTCCTTGTCCTTGTCTCGCAGAGAGAAGAACACCTGACCGATTTTTGGAAGTCTTATGTTACTTGAAAGGAAGGCTTTTGCCAGAGCTTCAGAATAATTCCTTCCGCGCCCCATGCTTTCACCGGTGGACTTCATTTCGGGGCCCAGAATCGAATCAGATTCCGGGAACTTTTTGAATGGGAAGACCACGCCTTTTACAGACACGGACTCGGTGTTTCTCCAGTTCAGGTTCTCAAGCTTCAGGTCTTTCTTCTTTTTACCCAGCATCGCCGCCACACCCAGATCAATCAGGGGAATTCCGGTGGCTTTTGCCACAAACGGAACCGAGCGGGAACTGCGCGGATTGGCTTCAAGCATGAAGACCACATCATTTTTCACAGCCAGTTGCAGATTCAGGTGACCGATCACGCCGATGCGGTTTGCCAGTTGTTTGCTGAGCTCCTCAATACGTTCGCAGGTTTCCGGTTTCAATCGGTGCGGCGGCAACACCCCCATGGAATCCCCGGAGTGAACACCCGCGGCTTCGATATGCTCAACGATACCTCCGACCACGACCCAGTCCTCTCCACGCACCAGATCCACATCCACTTCCAAAGCTCCGGCCAGGAATTGATCCATCAGGCATGGCTTGTCAGCAGAGATATAGTCCTTATGGCGCTGGAAGTAAGACAGCAGCTCTTCCGTGTTTTCGATCACTTCCATACGACGACCGCCCAAAACATAGCTTGGACGACAGATCATCGGATAACCCACGGATTTTTCGATACGCAAAGCTTCTTCCAATGATCCCGCCATACCGGAGTTTGGAATGGCAAAATTCAATTCGCGACAGATTTTGGAGAACAATCCACGGTCTTCTGCAAGATCGATGGTTTCAAGCGAAGACCCCAGCAGACGGAAGCCCGCCTTAACCAGATCCGGAGCCACACCAATCGGCGTCTGACCGCCCAACTGTGCCACAAATCCCAGCGGCTTCATGAAGCGCATGATCTCAGTCAGGCTTTCCACCGTCAGTGGTTCAAAGAACAGAACATCGGAGGTGTCGTAATCAGTGGAAACAGTTTCGGGGTTGGAATTCACCATGATGACCTTACGGCCATTTTTCTGGAAGCCCTTCACCCCGCGCACACAACTGTAATCAAATTCAATTCCCTGGCCGATACGATTTGGACCGCTGCCAATGATGACCACCGCATCCGGAGCATTCACCTTGGCAGAAGCCTGAGGCCAGTAAGAAGAATAGAAATACGGAGTGGAGGACTCAAATTCCCCGGCACAGGTGTCCACCTGTTGATAGCGCGGGAACATCTGGTGTTTTTCACGCAAAGCACGGATGTCGGATTCTTTCCTGCCGATCAACGCCGCCAGTCGGGCATCCGTGAAACCTTTGCGTTTGGCCTTCAAAAGAAGATCCACATTGTTTTCAGTGAAATCCGCCTTGAACATTCTTTCAAATTTAATCAGGGCTTCAATGTGCTCCAGGAAGTAAGGATTGATACGAGTCAGCTCCTCGATTTCCGCCACGGTTTTGCCGTCACGGAAGGCCTGGAACAAATGGTAAATGCGACGGCTGTTTGGATAAGAAATCTTGCCGGTTTCAAGTTCCACCTCGGGAATCGCCTGCGGGTCTTTTTCAAGACTGGCCAAAGCCTTCATCAAAGATTCCTGCAGCGTGCGCCCGATACCCATGACCTCCCCGACGCTTTTCATCTGCGTGGTCAGAGAGTCTTTTGAGCCCGCGAACTTTTCAAATGCAAAACGCGGGATCTTGGTGACGATATAATCCAAAGCCGGTTCGTAACAAGACGGCGTTACTTTGGTGATGTCATTTTGAAGTTCATCCAGGGAATAACCAATCGCGAGCAAGGCCGCGATTTTGGCAATCGGGAAACCCGTCGCCTTACTTGCCAGCGCAGAAGAACGGCTGACCCGTGGATTCATTTCAATCACCACACGTTCGCGTGTCGTCGGGTGAACGGCGAACTGAATATTAGCGCCACCCGTTTCAATGCCCACTTCATTGATGATCTTGCAGGCCTCATCACGCATGGACTGATATTCACGGTCGCTCAATGTCTGTTGAGGCGCCACCGTGATACTGTCACCAGTGTGAACGCCGCACGGATCCAGATTTTCGATACTGCACACAACCACGAAGGTGCCCTTGTGATCACGCATGACCTCAAGTTCATATTCTTTCCAGCCCAGGATGCTTTCTTCCACCAAAACTTCGGAAGTCGGGCTTTCATGCAGCGCTGTCACCAGCATTTTTTTGTATTCTTCCGGCGAGTACGCAATACCGCCGCCGCCCCCGCCCAGAGTGTAGTTCGGGCGCAGGATCATCGGATAACCCAGTTCATCGGCGATTTGCAGGCCGTGTTCGTAGGTGCGGATCAGGTGGCTTTTTGGGTATTTCGCGCCGATTTTGTCCAGCAGACCACGGAAGATTTCGCGGTCTTCGCCGGCTTTGATCACCTGAGGTGTCGCGCCCAGCAGTTGCACTTTATATTTTTGCAGGATGCCTTTGGCATGCAGATCCAAAGCCAGATTCAGGGCCGTCTGGCCGCCCAAAGTTGGGATCACAGCATCGGGCATTTCTTTGGCGATGATTTTTTCCAGATAGTCGACCTTTAAAGGTTCAACATAAACGCGGGTGGCGATCTCTGGATCAGTCATGATCGTGGCGGGATTTGAATTCACCAGGATGACTTCAAGGCCCTCTTTCATCAGGGCCTTACAGGCTTGAGTGCCGGAGTAATCAAACTCACAGGCTTGTCCAATAACGATGGGTCCAGATCCGATAATAAGAACTCTCTTAATACTGGACTTGCGCGGCACTCTTTCCTCCTAGAACTAGATCCCGAGCTTCCCCTCATTGGAGTAAATGAGCTCAGGCTTCACGTGTTTATACTGTTCAAATTTATAACGCATTTTAATCAGGCGAAGCATCAGCAGATCCGGATCCAGATCCGGGTCTTTGCGATGGCGCTTGGCCTCGCTCAGAATGAACTTCTTCGCACTTTCAGGATGGAAGCAGAAGCCGCGGGTGAAGACATACGAGTCCCCTTGAGGGATCAAACGCACTTCAAACAATTCATCCTGATCAAAGCCGAAAACAAAAGGAGATGCCTTCACCACCATCACGTTGGAAGAGAAGAAGCCTTTTTTGTTCTGCAGAATGTCCTTGATATAGACATCCCCGTCTTTGATTTTCACAAATTCGAAAATGGAATGGCGGTGCTGCTTCAGCACTTCCAGAGTTTTCAGCTCTTCCTCAGAGAAACGAAGTTCACGCACCAGAAGGCAGGCCTCCAGCGGTGTCTGACCGAAACCTTTCAGCTCACGGGTGAAAAAATACCAGTCATAGAACTGTGCCATGCGAGACTCGTAGTGCTCGGAGTTTTCATCCAGAGTACCGGCGTTTTCAAAGAACTCTTTTTTGGCCATGGCCAATTCGTCCTTGAAGGCGTCGCTGACAAAGTGATTCAGAATTTTTTCAATCAGTTTTTCGTATTCGTTCATATCATCCGCTCTACAAAGTAGCTAAACAGCCCTGAAGCCTCATGCGGCCCAGGACAACTTTCCGGGTGATATTGTATTCCTAAACACTTGCGTTTTTCACTATAAAAACCTGCCACAGTGCCGTCATTGAGGTTCACATGGGTGACCTTCACGTCAGAAGGCAAAGAAGCCTCTTCCACCGCATATCCGTGGTTCTGGCTGGTCATGTAAATCTGATTAAGCAGAGTGTCGCGAATCGGGTGATTGGACCCACGATGGCCGAATTTTAACTTGTAGGTCTTTGCCCCCAGAGCCAACCCCAGAATCTGGTGCCCCATGCAGATGCCAAAGATCGGTTTTACACCCAAAAGCTCACGAACCGTCCCGATAGCCACCTTCACGTCCGCCGGATCGCCGGGGCCATTGGTCAGCATAATGCCGTCCGGATTGTAAGACATAATGTCCTGAACGGAAGAGCGGCTGTTGAAAATCTTGATTTCAGAGCAACGGCTTTGCAACTCGCGCAGGATGTTTTCTTTGCTGCCAAAATCCAGAACCGCCACTTTCGGGCCCACCATGTTGTCACCACGGCGGACTTCAGGTTCTTTGCGGGAGGCAATGTAAACCCAGTCTTTATCGAGGGTCTTTTTAGAAGCGATCAGGCTTTCGGCCTTTTTTAAAGCTTCCGCCTCGGAACCAGCCTGAACCAGCGCGCCCCATGGAGTTCCCCCTTGGCGCAAACGCAAAGCCAGGGCTCGGGTATCGACTTCGGTCAGCAGCGGGATTTTATTTTCTGTCAGGCGCTTCTTCCAGGCCTGATCACGCTCACTGTCCTGAACTTCCAGGCAGATGAATCCTTCGATCCAGAGTTTTCTGGATTCCCAGACGGCGTCTTCGACCCCATAATTCCCCTGCATCGGGGCGGTCATGACCACGATTTGTGAAAAATAAGACGGGTCCGTGGCGATTTCCTCGTAACCGGAGTGAGACGTGTTGAAAACAACCTCGCCGGCGCGATCTTCACCACCCTGCCATTGACCGGTGTAGACTTCCCCACCTTCAAGCACCAGATAGCCGCGCATCACTCCCCCTCTTTCAACGTCATTTGAATCAGACTTTGACGAATCAAAACACCATTGGAAACCTGATCCAGCACTTTGCAGCGCGGATCTTTCAGAACTTCAGAATCAAGCTCGGTCCCCTGATTGATCGGACCCGGATGCATGATCAGGGCTTTATCCGAAAGGGACTGCAGATTTTTGACTGTGAAACCGTACTGATCACGATAATCGGCCAAAGAATACTGGTGCTCGTGACGCTCTAACTGCACCCGCAGAGCCATCGCCGCCGTGGCCCACTGAAGACCTTCTTTCAAAGAGGCAAACACCCGGCACGGAGATTGTGCGGGAAGGAACTCTTTGGGACCACACAGCGCCACTTCGTAACCGAGTTTTTCGGCCAGCTCAAAGTGCGACGCTGCCACACGACTGTGACGAACATCACCCACAATCAAAAGCTTTTGACCTGCACACGTCCCCAGATGCTTGCGAAGGGTGTAAGCATCCAGCAAAGCTTGTGTCGGATGCCCTTTTTTTCCCCAGCCCGCATTCAGAATCGGCGTGCTGATTTTTTCGGAAAGATCCTTCAGATCCAGATCATCCCCGCAACGAATAACCAGGAAAGACGGCTTCATGGCCTCAACATTCAAAACGGTGTCTTCCAGCGTTTCGCCTTTTTCAAGACTGCTGCCCGCACCGCCATCCAGACGCAAAGGATGGATTCCCAAACGTGCGCAGGCGGTTTCAAAACTCATGCGGGTGCGAGTGCTGGCTTCAAAAAACAAAAGGGCTCCGGTTTTTCCGAAGCCCTGAATAGGAGCCGATTTTGATGCCGCAATAGAGTCGGCAATAGAGAATAGGAAATCGATTTTTGTTTTTTCAAGGGAGCGAAGATCAAGAATGGAGAAATTTTTCCTAGACGACATCTAGAACCCAAGACTAGGTACTTGGGCGAACCTTGTCAATGAACCGTAGAAAAAACTCGGTCCCAACGCACTGAAGGATAACGGTCGCCACCCCATTTACGCTGCCAATCCAGTGAAAGCCAAATTAAAGCCACGCGGCCCACCACCTGGGTCATAGGAACCGTACCCCAATAGCGCGAGTCGTCACTGGCATCACGATTATCACCCAACAGGAAAACCTCTCCTGGAGGCACAACCAGCGGGCCGAAATCTTTGTCATCCGGAGTTTTCTGGAAGATCACACGCCAGGAATCCGCCCCCGCAGTCTCTTTAAAGATATCAAAGAGTTCCGCATTGGGGTTGTCCGAAACTGCATCCATCTTTTCATAAGCCACGGGTTCATCATTCAGAACCAGGCGCCCCTTCACGATTTGCACCCGATCTCCAGGCAAACCCACCACACGTTTTACATAAGTCACGGACGGCTGATTGGGATAACTGAAAACCACGATATCCCCGCGCGCCGGCAAAGTCAGGTTCCAGCGTTTGGAAGCAAACGGAATCTGCACACCGTAAGACACCCGGGAGGCAAAGATAAAGTCGCCGGGTTTCAGCGCAGGCTGCATGGAACCCGTGGGAACTTTATAGGCGGTCACCAGAAAGTGACGCACAAACAGTGCGCACACCACTGCCAAAACCAAAGTTGTTAGATATTCCCGCCAACGATTCATCCTTAAATCCTAAACGGACTTGGGCGAGACCTTCAAAGCAATTCTTAGGACTTTTTATTATTTCTTAAAAGCGACCTAATCCAAAGCTTTGAACAGGCGGTTGAAGCGGATTTGTGAGGGGTCGCACACAAATGTCATTGTCGGCAAAGTACTGTTGCAGGAAAGCCAGATGATGGAAGCTTTTCCGACCAAATAATCATTTTTCACAAAGCCCCAGAAACGCGAGTCACTGGATTGATCACGATTGTCCCCCATAAAGAAGAACTGTCCCTGTGGCACTTGATATACTTGCACATCAGCAGAGTTTTCTTCACTCAAGAAACGCACCACATAGGATTTCTGCGTGTTGTTTTCCGTGAAATAATAAAACTCTTTATTGCTCACCAAAGGGCCTTCATAAGATTCCATCGTAAAAGGCTTGTCGTTCACGGTGATGCGACCAGCACGAACTTCGATCCGGTCCCCCGGCAGCCCGATCAGTCGCTTGATATAATAGACATCCGGATTTTCAGGATACTTGAAGACGACGATGTCCCCGCGTTCAGGCGTTGACCATTGCACCAGCCACTTGTCGCTGAAAGGAAAGTGCAGACCGTAAGCAAACTTTTTTACCAGAATGTGGTCATGGATCAGAAGATTCGGAATCATGCTCCCGGACGGGATCACAAAGGGCTCAAACAAGGCCCAGCGCACTCCCATCACCAGCAGAATCGGAAACAGGAATGTCAGGATCGCCTGATTCCATGTTCCTTTCAGATTGGGAGTGGCCTTGGGTTCAGACATCTAGTTCACAGAGTGGAAGAAACGTCCCCAGCGGATGGTCAGCGGGTTGCACAGGAACGGAAGCATTGGCACCGTCTCTTCACAACTTAGCCATACGAACATCGCACGACCCAGGATGTTTTGTTTTGGCAGGAAACCCCAAACACGGCTGTCAGAGGAATTCATGCGGTTGTCACCCATAACAAACAGATGGTCATCCGGAATGGTCACTGGGCCAAAGGTTTCATAGATATCACCCTTGCGAAGCAGGATGGCATGCTCTTTACCCTCTTTGGCGCCTTTGCCCGGAGGCAGGACTTCAGTGAACTCAACATAGTTTTCTTTGCTGTCGTTGATGTTGCCATCACGCTGGAAATCCGCATCGCGCAGCCATGCAAAGTCATCCATATTGGCAGGTACCTTTTTTTCAACCGGTTTGTCGTTGATATAAAGAGTCCCGTTTTCGTAGTAAACCTTGTCGCCAGGCTCACCCACGATGCGTTTGATGAAGAAAGTGCTCATGTCTTTAGGATATTTAAAGACAATCACTTCCCCACGCTCAGGTTCGTTGAATTTCACCAGCCATTTTTCGCTGAAAGGAACACGCAAACCGTAAGTCAGCTTGTTCACGAAGATATGGTCATGAATCAAAAGCGACGGCAACATCGAGCCCGATGGAATCACGTAAGCTTCAATGAAGCCCCAACGGATGAAAAGGGCGATAAACACGGCCAGGAACAACGAGCCCCAACCTTCGGTCCAAAAGTGCTTTGTACGGAAATCCCAGCTTTTCACTTGTTGTTTGTCGCTCATGTTGATTCTCCTAGTCTTCGACTTTCAGGATCGCAAGGAAGGCTTCTTGAGGGACTTCCACATGGCCGATGGCCTTCATGCGCTTTTTACCCTCTTTTTGCTTTTCCAGAAGCTTACGCTTACGGGAAATATCACCACCATAGCACTTCGCGGTCACGTCTTTTCTGATCGCTCCCAGAGTTTCACGGGCGATGATCTTGGCACCGATCGCTGCCTGGATCGCCACCTGATACTGCTGACGAGGGATCAATTCTTTCATCTTTTCAGCCAACAGACGGCCACGGTTTTGCGCCTTGGAGCGGTGAACGATCAAAGACAGGGCGTCAATCGGCTCACCGTTGATCAGAATGTCCAGCTTCACCAGGTCTGATTCCTCAAAACCGACGAATTCATACTCCAAAGACGCATAACCTTTGGAGATGGATTTCAAACGATCATAGAAGTCCATCACCATCTCATTCATTGGCAGCTTGTACTCAATGATGACTTTTTTGTCGGTGACGTATTCCATTTTCAACTGGATACCGCGTTTGTCCTCGCACAGTTTCAAAATGCCGCCGATATAGTCGGTCGGAGTGTGCAGGGTCACCTTGACGTAAGGCTCTTCAAATTTGGCGATCTGGGTGTCCACTGGCATGCCGGATGGATTTTCCAGCATCATTTCGGTGCCGTCCGTTTTGGTAATACGGTATACAACCGTCGGCGCCGTGGTGATCAGATCCAGATTGAATTCACGCTCAAGACGCTCTTGAACGATTTCCATGTGCAACAGCCCCAGGAAACCGCAACGGTATCCGAAACCAAGCGCCGCGGATTTTTCCACCTCAAACGTCAAAGACGAGTCATTCAGACAAAGTTTGTCCAAAGCGTCCTTCAGGTTTTCGTATTCAGAAGCCACAACCGGGAAGATACCGGCAAATACCATCGGCTTGATACGCTGGAAGCCGGCCAGAGGCTCTGTCGCCGGATGTTTTGCTGCCGTTACGGTGTCACCCACCTGCACGTCACGGATGTCTTTGATGCCGCAGACGATAAAGCCCACTTCACCCGCTTCAAGCACTTCCTGCATTGCCGGGAATGGTTTGTATTTCCCCATACGCAGGACTTCATAGTCACGGTCTGTCGCCATGAACTTGATCTTGTCGCCTTTTTTGATCACGCCATCGACCATACGAACCAGGACGACAACGCCCTGATAAGCATCAAACCAAGAGTCGAAAATCAGAGCTCTTGGCGTCAGGCTGCGATCCGCCTTTGGTGGCGGAACTTTTTCAACGATCGCTTCAAGAATGTCGGTGATACCGATTTTTTCTTTCGCGGAAGCATGAATGATCCCTGTGCAGTCCAGGCCCACAGTGTCTTCGATCTGCTTCGCAACACCTTCCGGATCTGCGGAAGGAAGATCGATCTTGTTCAGAACAGGAATGATCTCAAGATTATTTTCCAGCGCCAGATAAACGTTCGCCAGAGTTTGTGCTTCCACCCCTTGAGCGGCGTCGACCACCAGGATCGCACCTTCACAAGCAGCCAAAGAACGGGACACTTCGTAAGAGAAGTCCACGTGCCCCGGTGTATCGATCAAGTTGATCTGATACATGTTGCCGTCTTTGGATTTGAAATCCAGACAGACGGTTTGGGCTTTGATGGTGATGCCGCGTTCGCGCTCAAGTTCCATGTTGTCCAGGAACTGATCCTTTTTCTCACGATCCGACAAAGAGCCGGTGGCAGAAAGAAGACCGTCAGCCAAAGTAGATTTGCCGTGGTCGATGTGAGCGATGATAGAGAAATTGCGTATGTATTTAGGATCCATGGGCGGTAGTATAAATAAGAAGCGCCGAGTTGCTAGTGACAACTCGGCGCAATGATTAAGGTTTTATTAAAATTTAAGCCAAAGTCTTTACAGCGTCTTTCAGTTGGTCGACCTTGTTCAGGCGCTCCCAAGTGAAGGACTCTTCGTTACGACCAAAGTGGCCGTAAGCCGCTGTCTGGCTGTAAATCGGTCTTAGCAGGTCCAAATCCTTCGTAATGCGAGCTGGGCGCAAATCGAAGACCTGGCGAACTGCTTTTTCAAGCACTTCAGGGCCTACTTTGCTAGTGCCATAGTCATTTACGGTGATGCTGACAGGCTCAGCCACACCGATCGCGTAAGCCACCTGAACCAGGCAGCGTTCCGCAAGGCCCGCACCCACGATGTTCTTAGCGATATGACGTGATGCGTAAGCAGCAGAGCGATCCACTTTGGAAGGATCTTTACCAGAGAACGCGCCACCACCGTGAGCACCGTGACCACCGTAAGTGTCCACGATGATTTTACGGCCGGTCAAACCCGCGTCACCCATTGGACCACCCGTTACGAAACGGCCCGTTGGATTGATGAAGAATTTGGTTTTTGCATCGATCCAGTTGCCCGGGATGGATTTTTTGATCAGTTCTTCCGTGATGAATTCTTTGATCGTAGCATTGGAAACGCTGTCTGCGTGCTGAGTGGAGATAACCACCGCATCAATGCGTTTTGCGATGCCGTTTTCGTACTGAACTGTCACTTGGGATTTGGCATCCGGGCGCAACCAGTCCACTTTATTGGCTTTGCGAAGAGCGGCAAGGTCTTTCACCAGTTTGTGAGACATTGCGATGCTCAAAGGCATCAGCTCTGGAGTTTCATTGACTGCATAACCGAACATCAGACCCTGGTCGCCCGCGCCCTGATCGTCGGAAAGAGTTTCTTTAACGCCCACGGCGATATCAGGGGACTGCTGGCCCACGGCAATCATCACGCCGCAAGTTTTGTAGTCGAAGCCCTTGTCAGAGTGATCGTAACCAATGCGTTTTACAACTTCACGGGCTACTTCAGAGAAATTAACTTTTGCAGAAGTTGTGATCTCGCCACCAACAACCACCAAGCCGGTCGTCAGCAGGGTTTCACAGGCAACACGGCCCTTCGGATCCTGTGCCAGGATGGCATCCAGAATACCGTCAGAGATTTGATCGGCCATTTTGTCGGGGTGACCTTCGGAAACAGATTCACTCGTAAACAGGTAGTTTTTCACTGCGTTCGTTCCTCATTAGGGAATGGTGTTAATGAGCTCGGCCCCCACCGGGACCATCCTAAAAAACAGTCAGAATTGAGCTGGAATTTAGCGAGCGGCCAAACTATCAAAAGCACCCGGAGGGGTCAAGAGTCCTTGGGTTTGTGGTGGTAAAAATAGGCAAGCTCCAGGAAAAACACTGTAAAGCCTCCAACCAGGCCAATCAGCCCCAGGCCAATCATGAACTGAGCCAGAGTCCGCCCCAGCTCACTGATAGAGGATTCCGGCACCAGCCCCTTGCTTTGAAGCAGGAACATCAGCAGATAGGCCCCAACCGACAGGAAGGTCCACAGGATTGCATGTGCCCGGCTGGTCAACAAACCCACGATCAGCGGCAGCACCGCAAACCAGATCAGCGTCGGAGAGAAAAAGCCCCCGGTGAAATAGGAAAATGAAAACTGAAAGATCATCCCCGAGGTCACCATGGAATAGGCTGCCAGGGACATCGAACGGCTCCAGCGGTAAATCAGCGGAGAAAAGGCATGCATGATTGAACAGGCAAAACCGATTTGAGCCAAGGTCGGATTTTCCACGAAAAATAAAGAGATGAAGCTGTAGGTCCACATCAGCAGACCGGTCAAAAGGGTGATCAGAACCAGCAGGCGCCATTTATAATGACGAACATGTTTGTCTTCTTTTACATCCAGGGAAAAGAGGGTGGTCCCCCAAAGAATCTGTTCTTCCTGTTCCAAGTAACATTCCAAAAATACAAGAGGTGGATAATTCCACCTCCTTAGTATAATCGCGGATCAGAAAATTTGCACCTAAATCACGCCGCCTTCTTCCAGCGTGCAAACGTGTCTTGACGTGCGCCTTTCGTAAGTTCCGGTTTTTTGTGGTCTTTATATTGTTTGTTTGTCTTAAGGAACTGTTTCTCCATTTTTTCGGCACATGCGTCCACCGCACCATAAATATCCGGGCCATATGCCGTGGCCTTAAAATACTTCTCGCGAGTGTTCACAGAGATCTCAACACAGAATTCATTTTTAACCTTACTGAAATACACGTTGCCGTAACCTTCTTTAAGCAGGAAACGTCCCACCTCGGACATTCTTTCTTCGGTGTACTTTTCCAGGGAATCGGAGTGATCCAGATGCTTAAAGGTGTAGTTGAGTTTCATGTTTTCTCCTTCTCGGCCCCTTTCAAGGCCTTTGATTTCTTACCTGGACTTCTTATCGGTCCAGCCGGACTAAAGATGAGCCCTATTTTGAGACTCATTTGGTTTTTCTTTGGGTTAATAGACAGGCCTTAAAAATTTCATCGTCCTGCTTATTATTCAGATATTTGGCAACAGGGCTCATGGCGGCAAAAGCCTCTTTGCACTGACCGCGGCTGAATTCGAGCTTTGCGTCGAAATAGGAATCCCGAAGGGCTGCGGGCAGGCGGTCCACCGTTTTCGGCTCGGCCTCACCACTTTCAATTTTGCGTTTATACTCGCGCAGCGCATCTTCAGACTTGCGGCGCAGCTCCCGGATGTCGGAATACTTGGGTACATGGGAAGGAATCTTGCGGGAGGTCTCCAGCGCGCCCTCATAGTTGCCGGCTTCAAAATAGCCCTGCGCCTTTTCGTGCAGAGCCGCGACCTCGGCAGGATCCATCTTGTGTTTTTTGGAGCCAAAGGGGTTGGCAATCAGCCCCAGGGTCAGACCCGTCAGGGCCACGGCATACATGGCGATATTAGCTGGCTTGATCATGGGAAACTTATCGGCAATCCCCGACCAAAGATGAGGATTTTCCATGTTCCAAAAAGAGACGGGCCCCTTTCGGAGCCCGCTAAATTCTAACTTGGGATGGTCACCATTTTTTTATAAAATTCCAGAAGCTTTTTAGCCCCGTGAACCAGATTGGCTTCCCAGTCATTGTGGGCATTGTGATCCGCCCCGTCGGTGATGTATTTCAAAGAGATCAACTGCACGTTCATTTTGCGACAGACCTTGGCCAGCGCATAACCTTCCATATCCACCAGTTCGCAAGGAACTTTCGGAGTGCCGGTTTCAAAGCTGTCACCGGTGCCGCACACACCGTGAGAAAGCTCTGGGAAATACGGAATCAGATCAATCGCGCCAGGGAGTGGGTCAAACGGCGTCTCGCCAACCTTGAATCCCAAAGGAGAAATGTCCATGTCTCTTTGGACGAAGCTTGAAACCTCGACAAGATCATGGGTTTTAAAACGGGAGCTTCCCGCAGTTCCCAGATTGATCATCACTTTGCATTTGGTTTTATGAATCACGTCCATCGCCACCAGCGCGGCATTCACCTTGCCAA
The DNA here is from genome assembly GCF_002208115.1 of Bdellovibrio bacteriovorus. NCBI lineage: Bacteria > Pseudomonadati > Bdellovibrionota > Bdellovibrionia > Bdellovibrionales > Pseudobdellovibrionaceae > Bdellovibrio > Bdellovibrio bacteriovorus. Next base: position 2,978,865 of record NZ_CP020946.1, read on the forward strand.
TGCCAGTGTAAACCACCGGGATATTTTCTTTTTCAAAGAAGCCCTGGGATTCGCCCGGAAGCGCCATCACCAAAGCCACGTCATTAATATTGAACAAGCGAAGCCACCTTTTGATCGTTGTAGGTCATCTTGTTAAGGAACGTCAGATTGACCAGAACTGCCACCGATTCAACGGAGTACCCGGCAAGCAGGCACAGGTCAATGGCCGCCTGCAAAGTGCCACCCGTAGCCAGGACATCATCCACAATCACCACACGGCCCCTGCCCGGTGGCAGTTCGATTTCAGCCGTGCCGTATTCCAGAGCGTAAGAAACTTTTCGCGTTGGTGGAGGCAGCTTGCCCGCTTTACGAATAGGCAGGAAACCTTTTTTGTGAGTCGCCGCCATGTGCGCCGCCAGAATAAATCCACGGGATTCAATGCCCGCAAAATAATCAACGTGGGTCAGGTCCACGTGTTTCAGAAGATTGTGGGAAACAAAAGTAAGGGCTTCTGCATTTTGCAGCAGAGGTGACATGTCACGGAAGATGATCCCCGGCTTTGGAAAATCAGGAACATCACGAATCAGGCTCTTTAAATCCATGGGGCACTCCTCGCAGTTGCTCCCTTATTTTTAAGGGAAACACCGCTGCGAGTAAAGAAAATCTATTCCACCACCGACGTCACATTCACACTGCGCTGTCCTTCAGGCCCCACCCAGTTTTCCAGGATGCTCCTGTAACCCGCGGAAGCTTTGAGCATGGAAAGCCCCATTTCAAATTTCTTCATCAGCGCCTTGGTGTCGGGATGTTTTTTTGAGAAGTGCACATAGATGGGCTCTTCGCTCATCTCAATCATGATTTTAAAACGATCCCGAAACTCGGGTTTGCTTTTCAGATAATAATAAAAAACATACTCATCAATAGCGACAAAGCCCACACGGCGGGAGTTCAGCATCATCAGACTGGTCAGGTCGTTGGCCGTAAAGACCTTGTTGATTTTGGAGTTTTCATCGAACTCAACACCAAAGGGAAAACCATTGGGAAGCGCCACCGTGCGCCCTTCAAGGTCTTTCACTTTCTGCACCTTCTCCGCAGTTCCCGTGCGCAAACCAACGATCAAACCTTTGCTTTTAAAAAGCGGCTCTTTGGGAAAAAGAAAATCCGCATCCATTTCTTTGCTGCGAGCCGAATTAAAACAAGCCGCAAATTTTCCACTTTGCGTCTGCGCCAGACAGCGCGGATAAGGCACCTGAACCAGCTCAATGTCTTCGCCCACATTCTTGAATGCCGCCCGCACAATATCCACGGACATGCCCACAGCACGCCCCTTCTCCCGAAAAGCAAATGGCGGCCAAGAGTCCTCCACCATCAATTTCAAAGAAGCAGACCAAGCATCAAAGCAAATAAGAATTACTAGCAAGAAACCAAATCGACCCATGCCTGCTACTTAACAAAACAAGAACCCACAATACACCTTACACTTAAGTAATAACTAAACAATCTCACCGATACTTTCGGAACAAAGCACCAAAAGGCCCCATTCCCCTCCCCACGCGAAAGCAACACCATACGCAGAGAACTACCTTCTTTGAAAACAAAGGAACACTTCGAACATTAGCATGAGGCTTGGGATGAGCTATCCCGGGTCGACTGCGAGTTCCGCAGCGAGAAATAAAACGACGTAAAACAAGAAGGGGAAAAACGAGCGAGGACTGTCCGAAGCAGACGGCCCGGGATGGCTCATCCCAAGCCGTTCTTCGCAAAAGACTAGAAGTACTTCTTACGCTGAGAAGAAGGAAGAATCTTAAGCATGTCGCGGTATTTGGCCACCGTACGACGCGCAATCTGAATACCTTCGACCTTCAGCAAATCCACGATCTTTTGATCGGACAATGGATTCTTCGGATCTTCCTTGGCAACCAGATCCTTGATTTTGATTTTCACCGACTCGGAAGCCAGGGAGTCACCATCCGAAGAGCTGATACCGGAGTTGAAGAAGTATTTCAGTTCGTAGATACCCTGCGGAGTGTGCACGTACTTCGCCGTGGTCACACGGCTGACTGTGGATTCATGCATGCCGATATCGTTGGCGATATCACGCAGAACCATCGGCTTTAAGTGCTCAGAGCCCTTTTCAAAGAACTCGCGCTGATGCTTCACGATGGATTCGGTCACCTTGTAGATCGTGCGCTGTCTTTGGTGGATGGACTTGATCAACCAAACGGCAGAACGAAGTTTTTCCTGGATATAATCCTGGGTCTTGTCGCCGGTGGTTTTGCCACCTTTAAGCATGTTTTTATAGAAATTCGAAATTTTCAAACGCGGCAAACCGTCTTCATTCAAAGACACCACGTAGTCATCACCGACCTTGTACACGTAAACGTCCGGAGTCACATAGTGCGTGTCACTGCTGACGAAGGCACGACCCGGTTTCGGATCCATCGCATAGATGATTTTGCAGATTTCCACGATGTCTTCAACGTCGCGGTTCAAAGCTTTGGCGATGGCTTCATAGTTTTTCTTTTCCAGATCCTTCACGTGATTTTTGATCAGCGTGACCAGATCATGGGTGTCCTCTTCCATGTGTTTGGCCTGGATCAGCAGACATTCCTGCAGATCTCGCGCCCCCACACCTGGAGGATCAAATTCATGAATCAGGGTCAGTGTGTCTTCCAGCAGCGCCAGATCCACTTTTTCCTCTTCAGCAATTTGCTCCAGAGGAACTTTGATATAACCGTCATCATCGATGGCGCCGATCAGGGCGTCCGCGGCTCTTTCCTCTTCTTCAGAGAAGCCGTTCATTTTAACTTGCCAGTAAAGGTGATCGTGCAGGGTTTGAGACGCCGTGATGACGTTCTCATAGTTCATGATCTCTTCAGAACCCGCCATGCCGGATTGTGGAGGCTTTTGGTTGGCTTCGATGTAGGATTCCCACTCGAATTCATCCTGCTTTTGTGGATCCTGAATGTTCTGCTGATCCGGGGTTTCGGAATGCTCAACTTCGTTGGCAGCCTCTTTGGTTCTTTGAAGGTCTTCTTCTTTCAGCGCGGATTCGGCCTCTTCCAGAATAGGATTTTCTTCCAGCTCGGAGCGCACAGCCGACTCCAACTCCATGCGGGACATCTGCAAAAGCTTGATTGCCTGTTGCAGCTGTGGAGTGATTACCAGAGACTGGCTCAGGTTCATCGTCTGTCGAAGAGCCATTAAAATTTCCCTTTCCCAAGAACCGTAACAGCCGGGATGGCTTTACAGCTTAAAGTTTTCGCCGAGATAGAACTTACGTGCCAATTCGGAATTTGCGATTTCATCAGAACTTCCGCTGACCTGAATCTTCCCGTCCTTCAATATATAAGCATAATCGCAAATGCCCAAAGTCTCACGCACGTTGTGATCCGTGATCAGAACTCCTATACCTTTGGCCTTAAGTTCGCGGATGATATTCTGGATGTCGGCGACCGCAATAGGATCGATCCCCGCAAACGGCTCATCCAAAAGAATGAACTTGGGCGACCCAGCTAGAGCACGGGCGATCTCCACACGACGGCGCTCGCCCCCGGACAGGGCATAACCATAGCTGTCGCGGATGTGCCCCACGTGGAAGTCCCCAATCAACTGTTCCAGCTTTTCAGAGCGGGACGCCCCGGAATATCCATGAGCCTCCAGAGCCACGATGATATTTTCAGCCACCGTCAGCTTGCGGAAGATGCTGGGCTCCTGAGCCAGATAACTCAGCCCCACCCGTGCGCGTTTGTACATGGGTTCTTGGGTGATGTTGGTTTCATCCAGATTGATCGTGCCTGAATCCGGCTGAACCAGACCCACGACCATATAGAATGAAGTGGTCTTACCGGCACCGTTCGGACCCAGCAGGCCTACAACCTGACCGGATTCGACGGAAAAAGAGGCGCCATCAACGACCTTGCGCTTTTTAAAGGACTTAGAAATGTCTTTGATGGTGAGCATGCTCATTGATCTTTATTCTCCACCTTCGCACGTACTCGTTCCACTTTAACCTTTTTTCCGCCTTCAAGGAAGACGATTTCCTCGCCCGTCAGTTCATCGTTATTTTGAATCACTTTTGGACGACCTTTGAACGTGTACTGATTTGCCAGCAGGTCCAGGTTCACACTTTCCGAAGTGGCGAATTTGTCCACGTCACTGACACGGACCCCGCCTTTCACGGCCACGGAACTCAGAATATCGGCTCCTTTTCCGTAAAGGAATGAGGCCTCGGGCCCTTCCAGCTTCATGTTATCGTAATTCATGCGAACAGCCCCCAAAAAGCGGGCCTCGCGGTTTTTACCGCTGAACTCTGCACCGTCGGCGGAAATATCAAAGGTTTTTCCGTCCTTCATTGGCTTTTGCGCCGTCACCTTGTTCTGAATCAGCATCTTGGATTGCTCAACCAGAACACGCATGCTGGCACCCTTCAGGAACAATCCGGCACCGGAGGAGTCCCGCGGCCCTTCCATCAGCACCTGCTCAGGGCTGGTGATTTGACGGGTTTTTGACGAATAGAAAATCGAGGGTGTTTTGAAAACATAGCCGTTCTCGGACTTGGTCACGACATTGCCGATGACACTCAGATCTTTGGACTTATCGTCAATGGTGCCTTCATCCCCGGTCACCGTGAATTCCAGCTTTTCCTTGTTATAGAAAAGCACCCGCACCTGTTGTAAAGCCCATTTGCCGCCAGCCTGACTGCCCTCGGCGGAAACAGCAAACAGCTCCCAGTCCCGATTGCCGGACTGGCTTTCCACCAAGTGCACTCCGCCCATTTTCTGTTCGGCCAGACTGGAGGGACCGGACTCTTCCTTGATACCTTTTTTCTTGCGCTCCTTGGCGGCTTTGTCGCGCTTTTCAACCCGCTGGCGCAGGGCAACCTCGTCTTCGTGCTCCAGATGCGACGGGAAAATAATAAGAATCTCGACGAACAAAGCGACGAGAAGAGCCAGAAAAATATAATTCTTATATTTACCCATAGATGACAAGAATCTTAAACCATCAGGGACCCGTGGTCAAAACTTCCGCGTCGGATGCTGTACCGGGATGAAAAACAAAAAGCCCGGTTTTCACCGGGCTTTCATGTATTTTTATTCTTAATTCGAATTCGTTTCCTGCGGAAGCTTGGTCACCGCGAAGTTGATTTCGCCGGCACCGGCCTCTGTCACAGTGAACAGAACCTTTTTTACCGTCAGGAAGTCCACGCCTTTGTCGGCCTGAATTGTGACTTTGCTCCAGGCGTTGGGATCCTCTTCCGCCTCTCCACGAGTGGTTTCAACCACGTCACGGATCTTGTTTTGAAGCTTGCCTTCCTGTTCAGCACGGGATTTCACCAAAGCTTCAGACAAAGTGTCTTTCAGCTTGGGAATCAGCCACTCTTCCGTGCCTTTGACATCTTCAAAAGTCGCCACCACATCCTTATCCAGCAGAATCTCTTTGCTGGAAATGGTCACAACATGGGCGGGCTTCAGCTCGCGCACGCTGGTGGCTTTTGGCAGAACAACTTCCTTCGGGATATAAAGAATTTCACCCGTGGCATTGTAGTTCTGCAGCAGGAAGATAACCAGAACCGTGAACATGTCGACCATCGCTGTCAAAGACAACAAAGCCGTCACATCACGCTTCCCTTTTCGTTTGCTTAAAATATTGTGATAACGATGACGTTCACCAGGTCTGAAGATGGCCATTACTGCGGCCCTCCCGTCGCCACGGATATTGCCGAGAACCCTGCGGTCAGACAGTTATCCATTGCCTTGATGAGTTGTTCATAGGGGATGACGTCCGCAACCGAAACAATCGCATCCACTTTTTCTGGATACAGCTGCTTCACACGCTGCAGTTGCGCCACCAGACCCGCTTCATCAAATTGTTCGTTCACCATGGGAAGGCTGATCACTTGTTTCCCAACAGTTAAAACATAACCCATTTCCTTCACATCCACTTTCAGCACCACATCGGCGTTTGGTGGCGGTGTCGGATTGGGTTGCGTGTCCGATTTCTTCCCATAGAGGGAACTACCAATTTGAATCATAGACACTTGAGTCCAAACGGCCGTGATAAGCAGAAACGTGATAAGAACGCTCATCAAGTCGATGAAAGGCACGAGGTTCAGCTCGATATTCTTTTTTCTGCCGCTGGAATCGCCGCTATCTATGTGAGCCATTGAAAACCTCTGTTAGTCTTTGATTTTTTCTCTGTTTGCAACAACCAGGTTCAACAGACTCATGCTGGTCTCAACCACTTCATTTTCTGTTTTCTGGATGCGGTGCTGGAACAGACCGTAAGCCACGATGGAGATGATCGCCACCAAAAGACCAAACGCCGTACAGTTCAGGGCGTGGGAAATACCTTTGGAAAGTTCCAGAGCTTTGGTTGCAGGATCGGCTGCCGCCACCGCACGGAAGGAACCGATCATACCGATGATCGTTCCAAGAAGACCCGCAAGTACGGCCACGTTACCGAAGACCGCCAGGAAGGAAGTCCAACCTTCAACTTTTGGCATTTCGCGCATCACTGCTGCATCCATTGCCACTTGCACTTCTTCATCAGGACGCTTGTTCATGGCCTGAACAAGACCGGCTTTTACTGTATTCGTCAATGGAGCCGGACGAGCATCACAATAGCTGATGGCCTGGCGCAAGTCGCCGGCTACAACCATTCTGAAGATCTGGTCAGTGAACTCTTTTTTGTCCACGGCAAGATTTTTAAGCTTCATCATTCTTTCGATGATCACAAAAAGCGCCAGGATGGCGATAACTGCGATCACGTACATGACGAAGCCACCCTCAGCGAAAGCACGCTGGATGAAATTCATGTTGTCTACTGTAACTGTTGGGTTCACGGGAAGTTCTCCTTCTTAAAAACTTTAATTAATTAGCCTGATTCAAAACAAACGGGTACGCCTGTACTTCAGCTGTCATTCCGGTCGGTGGTTCTGGGAACACCCAGCTTGCCAGACGACGGCGGATACATTCTTCCACACCCGGATTACCCAGAGAGGAATCGACAACTTTCACGTTGCGTGCCTGACCTCGCTCGATGATCTCCCAAGCAAGAATCACTTTACCTTCCATCTTCTTGCCCTTCTCAAGAGTGTTCAAAGCACGCTCGTAGCAGCTTTTCACCTCGTTAAGTTTAGAGCGGATCACACGACGGATAGCTTCTTTATCAATGGTAGCGTCGAAGGATTCTTCAGCACCACCGCCTTCGATTGCCACTGTGGTCTTCGAACCGAAGCCCTCAGATGCACCGTAAGCAGCCTGACCTGACCCACGACCCTTGGTGCCGATTCCGGCGATCCCTTGAGTTGCGGTCCCTTTTCCACCTGCTCCGGCATCCTTGAATTTGGATCCCAGATCATCACCCGCACGGTCTTCATTGAAGCCCGCAGTTCCGGTCGCCTTGTCGGCCATACCCAGAACCTCACCGGCTCCAGAGTACGCTTTGTCGATGTTGGCGCGACTGCCCCCGCCACCGAAGGCGCTGAACAGACCCACTTTGGAAAGATCTTTGTTGGAAGACTGAGCATTCGCACCAGCGGTGTTACCCGTTTTGATCGCGCCACCCTGACGAGTGGACGTGAACTTCTTGGTACGGTCTTTCGCGTTGGGCTTCGGCGCCACTTCGCTGGCTCTTGCCGCCACCTGGGCACGCTGAGCCTGCTGTCCGGTCGTTCCTTTTTTCTGTGCTTCCTTGTTCGCATCAGCCACAACCACTTTCTTAGGTGGAGGCGGAGTCGGCGTCGCCACCGGCTGCGGCGGCGGAGTCGGCGGCACTGGCGGAGGAGGCGTCGGTGTTGGCGTTGGCGCCGGCGGTGGATTTGTGAACACCACCTGGGCAATACGCTGAACCTCTTCCTGCTTGTTTTCCTGCCAGTCTTTCGGGGTTGTTGCGGAGATATACAGCGCCAGCAAACCCACAATGATCAATGACATCGCCACACCGGTCATTTCTGAACCGGAAAGCATCATTGGAAGCATCGGAACTGTCGGCGCCTGTGGAACAAAGCGGATGTAAAGGCACAGGTTTCCACCCGGCAGATTCACACACAGCATTTCATTCTGATCAACACGCACGCTGTAACCGTTGCCGCCCTTTTGCGCCTTGCCGGATTTGGCAAGGTCTTCCACGTGCTGGATCACGCCGCCAGAGATCACCATCTCGGTGTCCATCTCGTTGGTGGTGTTCACACGCAGACCCGCAGACATGTCCAGCAGCGGATAACCGCGCGGCACCAGTCCGTCAGGAAGAGCCACAGACAAGTCCCCGCCCGCATTCACGCGGATGGTTTTGTTGCCCTTGAAATGATAAGTCGTAAGGATGCGCTCTTTCCAGGTGACCAGAACCTCGACCGTCGTGCCTTTGCCCGGCTTCAGGTGCGATTTCAGATTCTGAATCTCGCTTGGAGGAGCGAATGTTTTGCTCTTTTTGGCTTTTTTGTAAGAAGTGCGCTCTTTGCGGATTTCAGGTTTTACCGGAACCGCAGTCAGAACAGGCTTTTCCTCGGCCTTTGGAGCTTCCACTGGAATACTCGGTGTCACCGCCGGGATCACCGGAGTGACTTTGATTTCCTCGGTCTTCACCACGGCCGCAGGCGGCATGGATGGTTCCGGCTTTGGCGGAGGTGGTGCTGGCACTTCAGCAACAGGAGCCGCAGCTTCAGAAGCTGGCGCGCCCGGAACCACTTTAGGTTTCGGCACACCCACAAAGAAGGCAATACGGAAAGGACCCACTTCGATTTCATCGCCAGAAGCGATGGCTTCATCCAGAACAGCCTGCCCGTTTTTGAAAGTCCCTTGAGAGGAACCCAAATCACAGACATACCATCCGTTGTCACGAAGTTCGATCAGACAGTGGATTGGTGAAACTCCGTCGGCATCCAGATCCAGATGCACTTCGGCATTGTGCCCGACCACGATTTGATCCTGATCGAACTGTTTAACACCAACGAGCTGATTGTTTTTAAAAATTCTAAATATTAACGGCGATCTCAATTAGCACCCCGGACCCGCTGGATATCCTCTGTTGTTCGTCTCATCTCGGGTAAAAAGTTTTCTCTCAACTTGATCAATCTCTTATAGTTGAAGTTTTTCTTCTGAAAGAGATAAAACAGTTCCGGCTTCTGCGTCGACCCTTCAACCAACTCGTCCTCGAAGTTCAGCGTCGCTTTCTTCTTCGTGGTGGTTGTCGTTGTTGTGGTCGTGGTCGTCGTGGACCGAGAGGATGACTGCGCATGGCTCACTTCGAAAATGAAAAGTGCGGCCAGCATAATTGTCATGTGTCTTACGTATCGCAACATAGTCCTCACCCGATCCTTCACTCTATTTTATCCCAGCTTTCGCCTTATTTTCCAAAGCAATAATGCGATTACGGCTATCTGCAGGTCCACCTACAAACTTTAGTCTGTTAATGACTTCCAAACCGTCCTGATACTTCTGCATATGATCGACCAGCAGAATAGCGTAGTTGAACAGAACCTCTTTGTTGTTACCGCTGTCTTTCAGTGCCGCTTTATACATTTCCTCTGCACGGTCCAGTTTCCCCTGAGCCGTCAGAGCAATTCCATAGTTGTTCAAAACGCGAGGATCACGCACACCCTTACGATAAGCGGTCTCAAGCACAACACCGGCCTTAGCGAAGTCACGCTCCTGAACATAGATCGCACCCAGATTTGCTGCCGCCACTGCTTCGTCATTGTTAATGTCCAAAGCCTTGCGGAAGGACTTCACAGCATCACGGCGTTCGTTCTGCGCCAACTGGACGATGCCCAGATTGGAGTAAAGCTCTGCTGTTTTGGGGCTGGAGCTGATGGCTTTCCCCAAAAGATAGCGGCACAGATCAAAGCGGCCGCGCTTATAGTGATACATCGCCAGGGCATTCAGGGCCCGGGCATCATTCGGGGACTGGGTCAGAATCTGAGTCGACGCCTGATAGATTCTTTCGTCAGACTGGGATTTGATCGCCTCATTCAACGCCGCATACTGGGAAGGTGCCGGCGGAGTCACCGGACGAACCGGCTCGACCTTTTCCAGATCCTTAAACTCGTCAACCTCAACCTTAGGGGCTTCCGCCACCGCCGTTTTGGTTTCTTCAGGGGTCTCTTTGGTTGGACTGGAAGAACAAGCCGCCAGTGCCAGCAAACTGAAACAAGTGATTATTCTTTTCATTATTGACCTATCCAATTCACCAGACGAATGTCAGAGCCCACTTCGCCACCGTTGTAATAACCCTTCGGATCCTTGCTGTTCATAAACTCGTAAGCAGACTTGAACCCGTCGTTGTACACTTCCAGTTCCAGACCGCGATCCACTGTGGCCTTGTAACTTTCACGAGCCTTGGTGTTGAACGGCTCTGCGAACTTTTCCACACCGGCTTTGTACTGCTTGGTTTCTTCTGCGTTCAAGCCTGGAGGCAGTGGCGCATTGATGATCGCCTGAGCCATGTTCAGGTTGGCGGCGCCCAGAATCGAAAGCGAGCTTACGATTTCTTCCGCGCTGTCAAACTTGATCACTTCCGCAAGCTCTCCGGTCAACTTGGTCAGCAGCGCGACTTTTTTGTCAGCCGCTGCCTTTTGTTTGGCCGGATCTTTAGGGAAGGTCACGGATTTCATCTCTTTGAAAGTGTCCTCTGCTTCAGCCAGCTTGATACGGGCGGCGTAAGTCGCACCCACACCCTTCTTGTTAGGCGCAAAGCGCTTTTGGATTGCCAAAGTTTTCTGGCGCCATTCCTGGGCTCTGGTCGTCGCTCTTTGACGAGCCGAAAGCTCACTGACCCAGTAAGCACTTTCAACCACCCGCTCCTGATCACGTCCGCCGGCTTCCACGTATTCCGTGTAGCGGGCAATCGCCGCCCCGGTCTGACCGGCTTTGCGATGGATCTGGGCCATGCTGAAAACTGCCTCAACGTTGTCGCTGTGTTTTTTGTTCATTTTGGTGAAGTCCGTGTAAGAACGGATGGCTTCATCCGATTTACCCAGAGCCTCATACAATACCGCCGCATTGAACATCAGGTTCGGAGCCAGGGAATCAGTTGGATTTTCTTGAGCCGCCTGACGGTAAAGTTTGGCTGCTTCCTCGAACTGAGCAGAATCCTGATAAAGCTTCGCCAGCAAACGGCGGGCTTTTGGCTTCAATTTATCCGCTGCCGGATCTTTTGATGTCAAAACGCCCTGATAAGCCGCGATCGCCGGCGCATTCATGCCTGCACGCTCATAGTTCACGGCCGCATTGAAGTTCGCATTGGCTGCCAGATTGGACTTCGGATTTTGTTTCGCGAAGGACTCAAACACCTGCGCACTGTCTGCGTATTTCTTTTCAAGCTCCAGATCCTGCCCGCGTTTGAAGGACGCCTTTTCCATCACGCCACGGATGTCCGCGCCCGCTTTGGAGGAAGCAATGCCCGGAACAGCCAGAAGTTCGGCCCCGGTTTTTTCCAATCCCACATAGTCTTTTCTGAGATTGTAAATATCCAGCAACAAGTTGGCTGAATATTCCGCATATTTGGTGTTCGGATGCTGCTTCACGATGTCACGGAAGTGAGTCGTCGCCTGATCAAAGTGATTGCTTTGATAGTACAAACGGCCCATACGGAATTTGATTTCCACGGCTTTTTCAGACGTTGGGAACTTTTCCACGTACCACTGACCGGCTTTGATAAAGCGGTCCACTTTCGGCTCCAAAGGAACCGGATCGGTGGAATTCCCCACGCGTTTTTGCATTTCCTGATCGGACGGGATGCTGCGCTCGACAGACAAGATCAAGTTCTGCGCGGCTTTGCCATAGAACTTGCTTTGAGGGGCGTTATCCACCACCCATTTGTACTGCATGGAGGCTTCATCGTATTTGCCCATATCGTACAGCAATTCACCGAAGTAGAAGTGCATGTCCGCCACCGTCGCTGAATCCGGGAATTCACGCAGGTACAACTGGTAACCTTCGTAAGCCTGGGATTGCGAATACTGGGCACGGGAGTTCTGCGCAGTCTGGTGCTGCTGCAAAACATAGTTGCGCAGCGTGGTTTCACGCAGTTTATAGGAATTTTCAATCAGCTCTTTGTTGCCTTTATTGGCAGCATACCATGCTCCGGTGGAGTCATAGTCTTTCACCCAGCCGTAAAGCTCGGTTTTAAAGCGCTGCGTGTTCTTCGCATAGAAGTAGTTTTGCACGATCTGATACTGGTACTCGAAAGCTTTGGGTGCTGTCGGGTTCTGGGAAATCAGAAGTTTGAACACATCACGGGAAGCATCTTTGTTACCGCGATCAGAATACTGATACGCCAGTCTTTCCAGATAAGGGCTGTAGTTGTTGCCCACAAGGTTCTTGAAGTAGTCCGCCGCCTTGTTTGGATCGCCGCCTTCCGCATAGAACACCACGATGTCACGCAGGGCCTCGCCCTCAAGACGTGTGCGGTTCACTTTCATACGGCTTGCCAGTTGATCGCCAGTTTCGTTCTTGCCGGCTTTGATGATGTATTCAAGATACGTCATCGCCTGCTGAACCTTGCCCAGACGGAACAAACACCATGAACCCTTGTACAGGGCAAAGGTGTGCAAACGGTGTTTCTTTTCCTTGATCAGGAAAGAATATTCTTTATAGGCATTCGCCCATTTTTCATTTTCAAAATAATATTCAGCCAGGGCAAAGTGCGCCTCGCCGACAAACTGGGAATTCGGATAGCCGCGGGTCAGTTTTTCATAGTAATCCGCACCTTTTTTTACTTCACCCAGCTCGAAATAGTTGTAACCCAGGAAGAAGAGCGCCTGGCTCATCTTCTCGTCGCGCGGGAAGTCACGCTGGAACCATTCATAAAGCTGAACGGCTTTTTTGTTGTATTCGCGGGCTTCCGCCGTATCCAGACGAGGTTTGGATTTGGTTTTGCCGGCCTGGAACGCACGCAGTTTTGCGTCGTATTCATCCTGTTTGCGGGAATCAATCAGACTGGCTTTTTCAACATACAGTTCGGCCAGACGCAACCACAGTTCACCGCGGTTCGGGCTGGTTTTGAATTTTTGTGTCAGCTTGTACAGTTCGCGGATCTGCTGATCCAGGACCCGTTCGTACTCGGCCTGACCGTTGCCGCTGTCTCTTTGCATGATTTCAGAAGAGCGTGGAGGTTTCACGGATTCCAGATTGTAGTTCTGAACATCCTGCTTGAAACCCATGTTCGCTGAAGGCAGTGACGTGTCCGTCTTGGACATCTGCACCCTGCCGCCGCGACTGCCATCGTTGGCCTGGGACAACAGTTCACCGACAGTCTTTTTCTTGACGGTTTTGGTGGTCTTAACAGTTTTGGTCTGAGCGCCCGCAGTGGACGCCAGAACAAGACTCATAAATCCGGAAACAAGAAGTTGATGCCTGTTGATTTTCATACTTTACTCGCAGCTCTGTTTTCCAAGGTAGTGGTAGTTTCCAACTTCATCCAGCCAGTACTCACCCTGGAACGGATAGTACTCGTAACCGTTTTCGATGTAGAACTTGCGGTTCACGTTTTCATCGATCTGGTCACCGCTGATGTCTTTACCCGCGATTTTCTTTTTGATGCTTTCCTTACGGCCCGTGATCATCTCGTAACGGATGAATCCGGCCTGTTCGTAAAGATCACGCAGTTCCACACGCATATTCAACAGATGCGCTTTGACCATGTCGCCGATGGCAAATTTGGTGTTTTTGCTGCGGTTTGCAAGGATCTTCAGGGAATACTGACCCAGCGGAGAAGCACGGAATGAGGAATTGGATTCCACACGCGCTTTTTCCTGGTTCAGCTTTTCCAAATAGTGCATCGAACGCTTCACATCCCCCTGATCCAGCACGTTTCTTAGAACGATGTATGGCAGTCGCAGGTTCGCCGACTTGTCCGTGGTCTTCATCAAGTGGGCTTTTTCGACCTCTGCATAGAAGGTTCCGGCTTCGTTGGAAGATTTCAGGAAGTCGCCGATTTTGGAGCGGACCGGGCCGTATGTTTTTTCAAACAGGCTCAGGACCTTTTCCATCTCGTCGTACTTACAGATGTACAGGTATACGATTGAGCGCAAAAGCAAGCTCTCCGGCATATAGAAGTCTTCGTAATATGCCGAGTGGAGAGTTTGGAAGTTACTCAAAGAGGAACGGAAGCGCGCCGCACGCAGCATCGCCCAGCTCTGCTCAAAGACCGCGTCATGCCACATCAAAGTGTCGCGGGGAACCTGGGAGTAAGCTTCCACGGAAGCATCCCAATCCTGCTTTTGATAAAGTGCGCGGGCCAGACCCATTTGTGCCGCCACTTTGTTCGTGTCCGTCACCGGAGCACGACGGCGGGCATCGAGCATTTTGTTGAAGGTGCCAACAGCCAAAGACGGCTGGTTGGCTTCAAGCTCTGCCAGACCCTTTGCGTACAACGCCTGGAAGTAATAGCTGCTGGTCGGAGAAACACGACTGAACAGGTCCGCCGCTTTGGCAAATTCGCGGTTGCGCAGACGGATCTCCCCCAGACGGAAGTTGATCATGTCGCGCAGATTCGCCGGGAAGTCATTCAAGTCCACACGGGAAATCGCGTAGTTCAGGATCGTGTCATCACCAAGGGTATCAGCAACAACAGACAGCTTTTCGATGGCCATTTTGGAGTACTTTGGATGCTTCATGCGGATCACATCCACGAACTGGAAGGCGGCCGTCTGATACAGTTTCAACTCAACCAGCATGGTGCCCAGGATGTACTTGATCTGCGGACGCTCGGAAGCCAGTTCAGAACGGCGACTGAGCGAGAACAGCGCATTGGCTGCGGATTCATACTGCCCGCTTTGCGCCATGCGAAGGGCGTTGCTCAGTTGGTTTCTCAGAGTGGCTTCACGGGTGTTCCCCGATACAAGCGGAGCTGCACGACGTGCCGGAGCTGGCTGCTTTTTCAGTGTTTTACGCTGTTGGGCATCGCCCACCACCGGAACTGCGATACTTGCGGCAATCAGGAGAGGTAATAATTTCTTCATCGGTAACTAGCCTCCGGGAAGAACCAACTCATACCCACGGTAAGGAAGAGGTTGTTGAAAGAATTTGTCGATCCGTCGATGCCTTTGGCATTGAAGAAGTTCCAACTGAAATCCCAGCGAACCGCATAGGCTTTGCTCAAGGCAAAAATCTGCCCTGCCGCCAGATGCACAGTACCTGCGCTTTCACCGGACTGGGTCTCAGTGTTGCCGTAGCCGGCAGACAGGTACAGGTCAAACGGAACGATCGTTTCATTGAACCAGGTCATTTTTCCGTAAACCGGCACATACATCAGATCCACACCGATAAAGGATTTTGGATAAACCAGATTCTCGGTGGAAACGCCGTTGATTTCGCGCAGTTCATCAGTCGCCTGACGATTGGAAGTGGTCAGACCGAAATAGTTCAGTTCCAGACCCCAGCTTTCAGACATAAAGTAGCTGGCTTTCGCCACCCCACCGAATGTCAGGAAGAACGGATCATTCGTCACTGTCGTCAAACCACCAAACAACTGGAAACGGCCGGTTTTAGGCAGGAAGCGTTTTTGAATGATGGAAATTTCCTGGAAGGGAGCCAAGGTCCCCAGGCCCGAAAAGTCCGTCAGCGTATTGTCTTTCGGAGCGGTCTCCTGATAAGACGGAGTGGAATCAGAAATGGACGGCTGCTGTCTTGGCGCTTCTTTTTCCAGCTCCAGTTCGATCACATCCAGTTCGTCACCTTCAGACTGGGCATGACCCAGGCCCGGCACTAGGAGCGCCAGGGACACAATTACCAGAGAAGTGAGTTTTCTGCTTAACATCTGTCAGCTCCTCTTAGAACAGATAAGACAAACCCACATCCAGGTTTGTAGTGTAGGTTAGACGTTCTTGGAAATCATTGTAATCAGGTTTGGGATCGCTGGGTTTCAGCGCCCCGTTCAGGAACGGGATCGGAGCCTGGTTGGCATAAAGGCGCAGATCGAAGCGCAGGGCCCATTGCTTGGTGAAATAGAATTTCTGACCAATACCGACAGCCACCGCCGGGTAAGTCTTGTGCACGAACTTCACCGCCCCCACTGAAGCGGAACCGTAAAGAAGCGTGTTGAACACCAGGGATTTGGTCAGACTCATTTTTCCGTAGAAGGCCTTCAGGTTGTAATCACCCATGATCGTCATCTCTGGCGACGGGGCACGGCTGAAATCCAGACCGAACTGCTGATCCAGTTGATCGGCATAGCTGGAAAGACCTGCGAAATTTTTGGCAATCAAAAGACCCCAGGCATGGGCTTCGCTGGTGTTGTAATAGATACCCAGGCCCAGCTTTGAAACGTTGGCAATCGGCTCTGTCATCGCATAGCCATAGAAGCCATCGACTTCAAAGCGGCCCGCTGTCACCACGTTGCGGTTTTTCACGCTAACGGGTTTGTCGAAAACAGGAAGCACGGATTCCTGTGCCAGTTCCTCTGTCGGAAGGTTCACCACTTCCGCAAAAGCCGCCTTATGCAGCATCAGCGCAAGAACTATGATGAGAGCGGCCTTGAAACCATTTTTTAGCATGTCTTACCTACCCGATGAAAATGCACCGTATTTATAGATGTAATCACAAACTTCACGAACAGCCCCCAAACCACCAGGTCTGCGGGTCACATAATCAGCCACTTCCATAACCTCATCGACAGCCTCTGGAACTGTTGCTCCAAATGCCACCGCTTCAATCATGGGAATATCAAAAATGTCATCACCAACATAAGCCATCTCTTCAGGCTTCAGGCCGGATTCCTGCTGCAGTTGCAAGAAAGAGGGCTCTTTGTCGAGAGCACCCTCATAGAAATACTGAATACCAAGAGCCTTCACGCGCGCGCGAATGTCCTCTGCCTTACTGCCTGTAATCACTGCTATTTTGTAACCGGATTCCATAAGACGTTTGATGCCCACGCCATCCCGGATGGAATAAAAGCGGCGCCATTCAGTGCCATCAAACCACACGCGTGTGTCAGTTAATACGCCATCAACGTCGAGAACCAACATCTTGATATTTTTAAGTTTTGATATTTCTAATGCCACTGAATCATTGTGAAAAATAAAAGACAATGGAGCAAGTGCCCCACTCTGATACAGGACTTAGGGTTGTGTTGATAACACGACTAAGGTCGGGCTGCTTCGAGTTCGTTCACTCGTTGCTGCAAACGGAATAGTTGCTTTTCAAGTTCCTGGACCCTGACTTTAAGCGCCTCGGTGTCCGCAGAGGCCGAAACCCCCACGGCTTCGCCGCTTAAAAGACCAGCACCCAGTTCGGCACGTTTCAAGTTCAGCTCCTGCAGCTTTTCCAGATCGGCGTCCTCGACAAAACCATCCTGCGCCTGCTGTGATTTTAAAATCTTGTTCTGATCATGAATCTGACGACTGAGCTGCGCCATCTGCTGCAGGTTCTGCCAGCTTCCCTGAAGTTTGCCGAAGTTGGGCGGGAATTCACGCGTGATCACCGAAAAAACAATGACAAACATCACGATGGAAATGAACAGGCTGCGCAGAATCGAGCCGACAACCTTGACCAGAACGGATTTCATGAATTACTCCCGAAATGACATTTGACTCAAAACAGAAGCGGTGGTCAAGTGGACGGGTCCAGTAGACATTTTCGGGGGATTTTGAATGAAACGACTTTCGCTTCTTATCACCAGTTGCCTTCTGCTATTGACTTTGGGTTGCACCAAAAAAGAATCCGGGACCGCCGATACTGTGGCAAAAACTTCCACAAAAAAAGAACTCACAGTTGGAACCGACGCCGCCTACGCCCCGTTTGAAATCGAAAATGCCGATAAAACCATCAGCGGCTTTGATATTGAAATCATCCAGGCCATCGCCGCCAAACAAAACCTGATATTGGACATTGTGAACACTCCTTGGGAGGGGTTGTTCAGTCAGCTAGAATCCGGCGACCGCGACATCCTGATTTCCGCCATCACTATCAATGATGAACGAAAAAAATCCATGGACTTTTCAGAGCCCTACTTCGATGCCGTCCAACTGATCGCGGTTCCGAATACATCCAAAGTCACAAAGTTTGACGACTTGAAAAAGCTGAAAGTCGGCGTTCAGATCGGAACCACTGGAGATGAGGTCGTCACTCGCCTTTTGGGCCGCGCCAGCCCGAACATCAAGCGCTTCGAAGGAACTCCCCTGGCACTGCAAGAGCTGATCAATGGAGGAGTGGATGCAGTGGTGGCGGACAACGGAGTTATCAATAACTTCTTCGCCAACAATCCGAAAGACTTCAGAGTTCTGTCTGATACCAGCTTTTCGAAAGAGCAGTACGGCATCGCCGTCAAAAAGGGCAACACTGAACTGCTGAAAAAAATCAATGACGGACTGAGTGCCATCAAAGCAGACGGCACCTACGACACCATCTTCAAAAAATACTTCGGAGAAAAGAAGAACTGATGTTTTCGTGGTTTCGCACTGACATCATCATCGAATACTGGCCTCTTTTCATGCAGGGGCTTAGCACCACCCTGCAACTGACCCTGATCGGAATCTTCTTTGGCACCGTGCTGGGCCTGCTTTTGGGGCTGGGAAAAATCGCCCGGATCGAGCGCGGTCCCTGGCGCTGGCCGGTTCAGATGTTCGTCCGCCTGCCCTCGCAAATTTACATAGGCTTCTTCCGAGGCACTCCGCTGTTTGTCCAAATCCTGCTGATTCACTTCGCCCTTGTTCCGTTGCTGATCCATCCCGAGGACGGTCTGCTGATTTCAGGTGACGTGGCTCTGTATTTGAAACGGGAATACGGCGCGCTTATTTCCGGGGCTTTGGCTTTAAGTCTTAATTCAGCGGCCTATATCGCCGAAATCTTCAGGGCCGGGATTCAGTCGATCGACCGCGGGCAGTTTGAAGCGGCAAGATCTTTGGGCCTTGGCTATTTTCACACCATGAAGTCCATTATCATTCCGCAGGCATTTCGTCGCATGCTGCCTCCCTTGGGAAATGAAGCCATCACCCTGCTAAAGGATTCTTCGCTGGTGTCGGCCATCGGTCTGGCGGAACTGGCTTATGCCGCCCGCACGGCCGCCGGGGCTTATGCGCGCTACTGGGAGCCGTATCTGTTCATTTCCGCAATTTATCTGATCATCACCCTTGCCATGTCCTATGTAGTTCATCGTCTTGAGAAAAGGTACCAATCCGCATGATTCAGATTCAGGCCCTGGATAAATTTTTCGGCAGCCGCCAGGTTTTAAAAAACGTGTCCTGTGAAATCAAGGACAACGAAGTGGTGTGCGTGATTGGCCCGTCAGGATCTGGCAAAAGCACATTTTTAAGATGCATCAATGCCCTGGAAATCGCCCAAGGGGGCACCATCAGGGTCGACGGTTTTGAAGTCACAAATCCAAGTACTGATCTGAACAAGCTGCGCGCCCATGTAGGCATGGTCTTTCAGCGCTTCAATCTTTTCCCGCACAAAACGGCTTTACAGAACATTATGCTGGCACCCATGAAGGTAAAACATCTTTCAAAGGATGCCGCCGAAGCCAAGGCCCGGGAACTGCTGGCCCGTGTGGGCCTGGCCGAAAAAGCCGACAGCTACCCGCACGAGCTTTCCGGAGGGCAGCAGCAGCGTGTGGCCATTGCCCGGGCGCTGGCCATGGAGCCGCAAGTGATGTTGTTTGATGAACCGACATCGGCTCTGGATCCGGAAATGGTCGGAGAAGTCCTGGACGTGATCAAGTCGCTGGCGCACAGTGGAAAGACCATGGTGATTGTGACCCACGAGATGGGTTTTGCCCGACAAGTCAGTGATCGCATCCTATTTATGGATGAAGGCCAGGTCGTCGAGCAAGGGCCGCCGGAGAAAATATTCAACCGCGCCGAGAGTGAAAGAACCAGGACGTTCCTTGGAAAGGTCCTGCGGTTCCACGGAACACCTTAATACGTCTCAGGACATATCAGGCTTCTTTCCTCTGCGCTGATTGAGAATTTCACGAGGGGCTTGAAATCTCGAAGTCTTTTTCTAATCGTTTCAAATCCTTGATTGTTGCCATCGGTATTTTTCATCCAATAGGCATCCACTTTCTCATTGGACCAGCCGCAGAACTGCTTTAAGGCCATTCCCGAAATCAATCCCGAAGAATGCCAGCCGTTCCAACAATGCGCATAGATGGGCCCGTTTGATTTTCCTTTGATCCGGTCATAGACCATCGCAAGAATCTTTTCGTTCTCGCCGGCCGCTGCATACTGCTTGTATGTCAGGGTCTGATCCTGATGATCGGTATTCTTGCACTTCACACTTTTTTGCGCGGTGGAAAAATTCTCAGAATACAGATACACCGCCGCCGAAAAATCCTCTTTGCACAAATTGTTCAAACCGGTGGCTGGCAACGGATTGGTATTGGATCGTGGCGGGTCAAAATATTTATTATTCGCTCCCCCACGATACAAAACTCCGTGCAGAACCACCCGAAAATTTCTTGTTCCCCATAGATTCGTATCACCAAGACCTTTGTTGTCAGTGGATTTTTCAGAGGCTGATTCAAGCCCGTAGCGAGCTTGAAACTTCTTCACTTCCCGATCCAGACGAAAAATGGAAGGGTCTGTGATTTCCGGCACCGCAGGATTTCCAGTAGCGTTTTCATCACCAGCTTCGCCGTGAGGAGTCTCAATAGCCGTTGTGGAATTCCCGGTGGACAACGTAGAAACACTGCCCTTGGCACAACCGATCAGATTTGCAGTCAGAAAACAGAACAAAATGGTTTTTGACAGAGTGGTGTATTTCATAAACGTCATCTTCAAATACTTCTGTCTGTAAACACAAGTTTGCTGGACCAATAAAATGTGAATGCGAGCCCACAACATCGACATTGGTCTTCTGATCTTGTAAGTATTTTTAATTTTCTTTTCTGGATATAAACAAAGAAGGACCTGAACACTCCCCCAAATGAGGTAGTTGGATGAAGCTTGCTGCAACTTGCACTTCTGCTGTTTTGTCTGTGTTGGCTCCCGTTTCCGGCGCATTCGCCGTCAATCTTGCAAACCTTCAAGGCGAAGCGCGCACAGAATATTTATCGCCCTACGGTGTGCGTGAGCTTTGTGTGATCGCCAAGAAATGGCCGGGCGGCGCTTATCGCAGTGATGACACCGGCAAAGAAAGCACTTTGTGTGGATATGACTTCTATCGCACGATGGGCCTCTGCCCCAAATACAATTCCACCAATCCCGGAGTTCTGCTGATTGCCCCCAATGCCCAGTACAGCAAAGAGGCCATTGATGCCTCTGACTGCAACGTCAAAAAAATGGGTGTTAAAACCGAAGCAAAATTCAAACAGACTATCACCTGCTCGTACACCCCGTCGATTCTTGCCTATTATCACATGTCACGCATCCTCGGAGGAGTCGGAAGAGTTCCGGTCTCGGTGATTCGCACCATGGACTTGAAGGTTCACAGCCAACTGACCAGCAAGGCGGTGCACGCCTTGCGTGATTCAACGGATACTATCGCCGAGGCTTGGCGAAAGCTCGGGGAAATGCATCTGAACCCCCGCGCCTTTCCCCAGCTCACGGACACCACCTTCACGCAGCTTTACGGCGGACTTTCTGACAACGTGAAGAATGAAAATCTCTATAATGATGTCAGTGGCCGGGGCCCCTATAACAGTCGCTATCAGCGTTTCCTGAAACAAAAGCCCTTTCAGAAAGTGGCCAGCACCAAAACTCTGGCCCAAATCGCGGGTTCGGCGGAATTCACCCGGGTTGCTCAGGATGTAATTCAAATGAAAGACGTCGCCGACATGGTTCTGATCGACACCCTGATGAATCAGCAGGACCGCATCGGAAACATCCATTACAAATTTTACTGGTATTCCATCAATCCTTCCACCCATCGGATTGAACGCGCGAAATCCGAAGCGGAACTGGTGGATGGAAAAATCGTCGTGCCGCCCGAGGAAAAACGCCAGATGGCCGGACGGGCCGCCGTGGTCTTGAAAGAAATGATATTAAAAGACAACGACTGCGGAGTTATCAAAGACAATATGATGAGAGCCTACAGTGTTCTGGAAAAAGTCCGGCATATGAGCTATCTGACATATCGTTACTTTATGGCTTTTGAAAAATCGCTGGCAAATCCGGCCACAAAGGCTTACTTCAAAACAGAACTGCTCTTTACAGACAAGGATTATCGGTCTTTGCAGGACAATGCCGCCAAAGCCAGAGAAATCCTGACCGGCGCCTGCCGCACAGGTCAGTTGAAGTTTGATCTGGATCTGGAAAATTATCTGCCGGGTGCGCGACCTCCGCTCACCCCTTGCAGCATTTAAAGATACAACGGGCCCGGGGCTAAAACCTCGGGCATACCCAACAGGGTCGCCATGGAGTTTCCGAACTTCGAGAAAGAACCGCTTTCCAATTCAAAGCGGCGGATCAGATCCACCATCCAATAAGGGATCTTCTTTTCGCACTTCAGTTCCAGAATGACATTGCATCCGGGCTCTTCAAAGGACTCCGGATGATCATAGTGACTCAAAAGACGGCCGTCCGGTCGCACACACCACTCGTTCATCTCCTGATAGCGCAGGTCGCGGTCAAAGGTAACGCGGGCATAGTCATCCACCACCGACAAATAAGCTTTGCGGCGGTACTGAGTCAGAATCACCGGGCCCACATTATAGCTCATTTTCACTCGCAGATACTCTTCCAGGTTCTGCCGGGAACTTCCCTGAATATGCTCCGGAATTTTTCCCCACTCCAGAATTTCCGCCCAATTTTCATCATGAACCAGTGCCCGCTTTTTTCGCACAAATTCACGCAGCTTGTATTTGATTTCAAAAAAGTAGGGCGGCTTGGGACTGTCGCCATAAGAGCGAATTCGCATATTAAAATTAAAGGCATTGGCCGCTTCTTTGAAACGCAACAGGTACAGGCTGGGTGTATCCAGATAAAGACTGTTTATGGTGTAGTGTTTGTCGGACGAAACTGTGGAATAGTAGTCCATTTCGCAATAGGTTTCCACAAAGCGCGAGATGGGATCGACAAGTGCTGCCGGGATCAGATACTTCAGCTCATACCGCTCTAACGCCAGCGGTGAAACCGGGCCGCTCACAAGGCCACCACTTTCTGGGATTTACTCAGATGATTCTTGGTGGGCTCAGTGGCCAGGCGTTCACTTTCCAGAAGATACTCGACAAACAAAGTTAAAATTTCCTGCTGCTGGCTGAGCAAATCAAGTTCTGTCTGCTCTTGCAGCAGACGGCCTTCCAGTACCGCTAACGTATCCTGCCCTTTGACCTTCTGGCTTTCCTTCAAGCCCTGACTGGTCATCTTGTAAAGTCCGGCCAGATTCTGAATTTGATTCTTTAAACTGACCAGTCGGTCCTTGCTGTTTTCGGCTTCCTTTTGCTTCAGAGCTCTTTTCAGAATCAATTCATTCTGTTTTTGCCGGGAAAGATCATCGGACCCCAGATGGGGCAACTGCAAAGTCAGTTCGACCTTGTAACCGATTTCATCCTCTTTGTGGGTCTGCGACACATCCAGTCCCTTCACCCATTGATCTTCGCGGCCTCGCAAAATCTCAAGTTCCCGGCTGATGTCCTTGAATTCAGTTTCTGAAATTCGCGCCGTTAAAGAAGCCTCCGGAGTCGGCAGGCTGCCCACGGCATCCACGACCTCTTGCACACTGATAAGATCAAAGCTTTCCAAAGGGTTTTCTTCCCATTGCGGAACCCAGGATTTTATCCTTTTTGCTGCAAGCTTGTGTTCCTGGGCAATTCCACTTTCAAGGCGTTTTAACTTGTAAATGTCCCCTTGAGCCCCCAGAAAAGATTTCGTCGTCGTGCGCCCGGCGCGCAAAGAAAGGCTTTGCGCCTTTAAGTATCCCTCGGACAACTTCATGGAGCTGCTTAACACGGCCATTTTTTGCTGGCTGATTTGGTATGAGATCAGATTCAGGTAACGCTCATGCAGGGCCCACGCCAAGGAGGCCTCTTGCAGCACCTTTTTTCGGGGTTCCGAATTCGGGCCCAGCTTCCATTCGGGCCACGAGCGAAACTGAAACTTCAGTCCGACTTCGTATTCATTCTTACTGCCTTCCTGTTCGGCGCTGACAAAGCCTTCCACATTGCGCAAAGGATTGCGCGAATCGGTCGGACGCATTTCCTCTTGCGAAGTGTAGGTGGTGTCGGCCCACGCCGTCTTTAATACCTGCTCGGGCGTCACCGCAAATGAAGAAAGTCCCCCCAAAAGGATCCAAGACAAAAGCATCACGGGGTCCTTTTATCTGCTACAAGACTGACGACGGCATACTGACTGGAACTTTTGCTGTCAAAAACGGCGAACATCTGATGAGTGTCGGGATGGAGGGCAAGCCCTTCCAAATGGCGCATGCGGAATTCATGCAACAGTTCGGGGGAAGTCTGTCCAGGGGATATTTTCCAGATGGCACTGCAGGAAGCCCCCCGGCAAGAGGAGGCCAGGTAAAACGCACCTCCGTGCTTGATCAGGTCCGTAAGAACCAGTTCAACATCCTGGTGCGGAAGTTTCATTTCAAAGCGGGCGGCCAGCGTCACCTGAGCGGGCTTCAAAACCCCCTCAAAGGCAGAAGCAAAATCTGACACCTTCAGGATAATCCCTTCGTTGCGATGAAGTACGGGCCCCTTGAGCGACAGATACAGGTCTTTGTTATCAATGGCATGACCTTCAACTTCAAAGCCTTCTTTAGCCAATTTCAGATCGGCTTCATAGACAGCTTTCAACAATGGATCCTGGGAGTTTTTCAACGCCAGCATCAGGGGCTTGCGCAAATCCACATGATGTTCAACGCTGTAGCGCAGTCCGTTGCGTTTTATCTGAGCAAAAATCTGCCGCTCTTCTTTAAGTTTTCCCTTTTTGGTTGCGGACATGGAGCTTAGCAAATAAAGGGAGTCCCCTTGAACAGAGACCGATTCAATATCGGCCATCACCGGCAGGCCGGAAAGCTGAATTTGATGAGGCTGAATCTGCCCCTGTTCATTCATCAGAAAAAGCACCGGCCGATCTTCGGGATAGTCATCAGACACCAGAACAAATTGTTTCAGCTCAGGCACAAAGACCACGCCGGACATCTCTGGCTTGAAAGTCTCGACAATGTTCAGAGGTATGTCCATTTCACGCGGATCCTGTTGCTGGGAATCCAGGTTCTGAGCCGCTTCGTCGGCATTGGCCTGACTCAACAGCGACAAGCTCCATTTTTTTTGAACAAAGACTTTTTCGCCCAACAGGAACTCATTCGTGCGGGGAATCTTGATCACCACCTCACGGCCCCAGGCCGGCAGGGTTTGAATGCGCAACAGTCTTTCCGGAATCTGCACAATGCGCGAACCGATGCTGACCACCGATCCCCGCACGACTTTGCCTCCGGCTGAACTGACTTCCACCACCTGCCCCACGGACAACGTCGAGGACAGGTTTTCGTTGATGTAACCATTCACATAAGTGGGATTGAGAGGAACCAAAGTGATCAGTGGCGCAAAAGCCGGAGCCTTTTCACCGTTTTTGAAGTTCACGGCACCCACGGCGCCATCCACTTCGGCAAATACAAATAGATTCTTCATGCGCCCTTCGATCAAAGCCATTTCCCGGCGGGCGTCTTCAAGTTCAACCAACAAAGGATCCGCCGAAGGAGCCAGATGCCCCAGGTCTTTAACCACCCCTGCCAGTTGCTGGCGCAGGTGCATTTCGGCATTGAGTTTGTCATAGCGGCTTTTCAGAACCCGCAGTTGGGATTCCCACTCTGACTGACCAAGTTCTGCCAGCAAATCGCCTTTGCGAACAATCTGACTGGGAAGCACATAGATGTGTTTGATTTCAACCGGACTGTCAAAGTTCACCTGGAACTCGCGGGACTCCGCCACGCCCAGAATACTGACCGGATCGGACCCCAGTACCAACCCCAGCACCAATACCAGAACCACGGCCACGCTCCAGCAGCCCAATAGAAAACGGTTCTCGGTCCCGACGACGTCAGCTAGTTTCACCTTACACCTCGATCACGGATTCTTGATTCATAAAGTTCAGGCCGCGCACCGAAGAAATACGCCCCAGTTCTTCAACCAGCTCGGCGGAAGTCTGACGAGGCTTTAAGCGCACCTGATAGGAAAAGTCCAAACGCTCCCCTTGCCCCATTTCTCTGATCGTGGCCAAGGCAAAGTGGCGGCAGGATTTTCCAAGGACATCTTCCACCTCACGCTGATCCTGACCAGATCGGGAAAGATTCAAACGCAAAAGGCCGTCAAACTGAGGCCCGGCAGCGAAAGGGGATTTCTGCAGCACCGTCAAAGCCAGGATAAAACACACCGTTCCCAGAATCGCGATGCCATAGGCATGAACTCCGGAAGCCAGGCCCACGGCCAACGAGGCAAAAATAAAAAACATGTCGCGAGGGTCTTTGACGTTCGTGCGGAAGCGAAGCAGGGACAGGGCCCCGATCATCCCGATACCGCGGGCCACGTTGTCACCAATAGCTTGCATGGCAATGGCGATGACAATCGGCAAAAGCACCAATCCATGCAGGAAGTTCAAAGAATAAGAAAGCCCTCGGAAGGTCTTTACATAGGCCACGGCCAGGGCCGTCCCCAGGATGAAGCTGAGCAAAAAGGCATAGATGATCGAAATCCATGTCGGATTGGCGAATGATGAGTTGAGAACTGAAAAATCCAACATACTCTTCCCCCGGATGCTTTCTAA
This sequence comes from Bdellovibrio bacteriovorus, assembly GCF_002208115.1. Taxonomy (NCBI): domain Bacteria; kingdom Pseudomonadati; phylum Bdellovibrionota; class Bdellovibrionia; order Bdellovibrionales; family Pseudobdellovibrionaceae; genus Bdellovibrio; species Bdellovibrio bacteriovorus. The sequence continues at coordinate 3,005,485 of NZ_CP020946.1, forward strand.
GAGACGATCATTGTCAGTCTTTACCCCTTGATCACAACCAAAATAAAACAGAATGACGAAGACTTAATTGCCCCTTTCCGGTCCGCAATCCCCGACCATGGCAAATGACAAACTGACTGCCAATTTCCGTCACTTTAGACGGAAAAGGCCCTATAACACCTCCTCGGCTCTGACTCATTGAAATTGACCCCGGCACGGAATATGAACTCTGCCAGTCGGTCGCCGAAAAAGCGGCAAAGGAGGACGTATGGCTTCGACATTTAAACTTGGTATTCTGGCAGCTCTGGCTGCACCCGTTTTGATGGCCTCCACGGCCTCTGCCAAGGTTTATGTCAATTCCGTCTGCCATATGAAGGCCTCCACCGCCGTGAAGGACATCGAGGGCGAAGGCAATCTTCAGAAAAAATACCCGCTGGCTTCCATTTCCAAAGTCATCACCACCTTGTGGGCGATCGAAAAGCTGGGCGTGGATTATCGCCATAAAACCGTATTGCACCTGACCCCGACAGCCAACGGCGCCATGGATCTGCATGTGGAAGGCAGTCGTGATCCTATCTTCGGTCGCAACCTCAGCTATTTCCTGATCTCTGAATTGAACCGCATGAAGGTCACAAAAATTGAGAACCTGACCTTTGATGAAAACTTCCTTTTGGACTGGCTGGCGGAGGAATCCCCGCGTATTGGCGGCGTGACCCCACGCTATGAAACCATCGAACAGCAGGCCGAGGCTGTGATCAAGAATCTGAAAGAGTCTTTCTCCACAGCCATCAATCGTGCGATGTATAACAAGCTTCGCGAAAAAGCCACAAAAGCCAAAGTCTTTATGCTGGAAAAGCCCACAATTGAAGTGCGCAACATTTCCTTCCTGCCGAAATCCAACTACAAGAAAGACAAATACACCGGCAGCGTGGTCCTGAAATCCGCTCCACTGCGCACAATCCTGAAGCGCATGAACAACCAGTCCAATAACTATATTGCGGACAACCTGTACTGGAACCTGGGTGGCACAGCGGCCTTCAACACCTTTGCGGCAGCCACACTGAAAGCTGATCAAAATCAGATCGTATTCCACAATGGTTCCGGCAACAACGAAGGCACGACGGCAAAACCCGTCTATAACGAGGCCACTTGTGAAACCATGATCAAGACCTTGTACACGCTGAACAAATCCCTGGAAGCCAAAGGTTACAAGCTGAGTGATGTGCTTTCTGTTGCCAACAAAGACAATGATTCCACCGTGGATAATTTCGGTGGTAATGCCGCAGGTGCGATGATCGCCAAGACCGGGACCGTGAACAAAGCCAAGACACTGGCAGGTTCGATTTCCACCAAAGAGGGTGAATTCTATTTCGCGATTCTTTTGCACACCGATATGGATCAAAGCAGTTCCGACCGTGGTGTAGCGGCACAAATGATTAAAAATAAAATCAGTCAACTTATCAACAAGCGCTCCGGCCCGAAAGAAATTCAGTACACAGAGATTTTGGCGCTGCCATTTGATCAGGGTTCTTACCTGACTGAACAGGAAGCTCCGGTCGTGACCCTTTCCAAGAAGTAAGTTTTAAAAGGGGATGCCAATCCCCACTTCGTTCAAAAACACATTGCTCATGATTTTCAGATCCACCTGCATGTCGCGGCTTTTATACAAAGCCGCAGTCAGGTGGGCAAACGGCATCGGGATCACATCCACGGAATGCCCGTTCACACTGCCCATGAATTTCCATTTATAGCTGTCCAGTTCATAGCACTCCCGGTAAGAATACGGACCGAAGCTCGTTTCTTCGCAGGCCATCGGCGTCTGTCGAGCGTAAACTCCCATGGACCATCCTGCACTGACCCTGTCAGTCAGTTCATAGTTGCGGCCCACCTGAAAAGTTCCGGCCAGATTGTCGTAACAGTCCTTCACCATCGCCGCCAGAAAGGTGACCCCGGTGGCGGTTTGATATTCCAACCCAACCCCCGGCGTGATCACCGCCGCGCCATTGCCGTCCAGTTTACGGGGCATTTCCACGGACGCTGTCATCGTGGGCTTGATTCCGTGAACCACGAAAGAGGGCAGCAGCAAGCTGAGTTTTTCCCGGTCCTTCACCTTGGGCATTTTGAAACTGGAACTGCCCGTTCCCCATTCCGTGCGATCCGTGCTGGCCAGGGTCGGGTTCACAATCAACAAGGTCACAAGACTGACAAGAAGTTTGGCTCCATCCATGAGGCCTCCCTATTAGGATGACACCGGACCCCGGCAGATGGGGAAACCCAACCCCAACAAAGGAATGAATATGGAAAATTTGCATTTGATAAGGGCCTAAAAGCCTCCATAATTGAATAAGGACTTCTAATTGGGGATATCATGCGCGTTTTATTCTGGCTGATTCTGGCTTCTTCCTTGGTTCAATGTACGTCTTTGCAAAAAAGTGCGGACCGTAAAACAGCGGCATCTCGCATGGTGCTGGATAAAAGCGGCTATCTTTATGACCCCTTGGACACCTCCTGCGACGGGTTCCCTCGCCTGCAGGTGGAAACCATGCCCGGCACCTGTCTGGGGATGGTGATGCCCCGGGATCGCGCCGTGGATCGCAGCAATGACAAAAGCTTTATCAAGCCCCGCACTATTTTACAGATTGCCGGAACTCAGGATTTTCTGGTCGTCGATATGGGCGGATGGAGCCCGCAGAACGGCCGCCTGTTCCTGCTGACTCGTTCGGGCTCGTCCCCTTATGAAATCAAAACTTTAAAATTGAATTTGGAAACGCCCCATGGATTGGCATTGGGACCAGATGGGTATTACTACATCGGTGAACGCACCCGCATTTTCAAATTTCATCTGAAAAACAATCAGATCACCGATTGGACTCTGGTGGTGGGAAACCTGGCACGCAAAGAAGGTTACATGCACCCGCTTTCGCAGTTTGTGTTTGATCCACGCAACGGGGACCTTTACATCAACTCTGGGTCACCCAGTGATCACTGCGTGGTTCAGGGCACCGGCGCCTATAAATCCTGTCCGGAAGACCAAGCCCAAGGCAACGGTGCTATCTATCGCATCCCGGCCCAGTTGCTGAAAAACCTTCCTGCAGGTGGCATCAAAAACTATGAAATCACGGCCCTGGGATTACGCAACTCCATGGCCATGGCGATTTCTGATAAGGGTTATCTGATTCAAGGGGAAAACAGTCGTGACTTTGCCGAGCTGGAGGAACCTTACGAAGAAATCAACGTCGTCGATCTGGATAACGGAGTTGGCCGTCATTATGGCTGGCCCTATTGCTATAACTTCCACGCCACTTCGCCTGAATGGCTGTTCCCGGAAAACAAAAACCTTCCTATGCACAAACAGTTTAAGAAACCCGTGGACTGCACCCAAACCAACCCTTCCGGTATCGGTGATTATCAGGCCCCGTGGTTACTGATGCCACCACATGTGGCCCCTTTGCACATGGCTTATTATAAGGGCGAGATGTTTGGTGATCTCTTCGGCGATAAGTTGTTGGTTACGTGGCACGGCTATCAACCCACCGGACATCGTCTGGTCGCCTACAACGTGGACAGCAATGGTCTGCCCCTGGCGAAAGAATCCAGCTCCACTTTCGGCTTCAATCAAAAAGGTGCCTGCAGCACGCGCAAGGCCTTTACTCCTCATGGTGGAATGGCCCGTCATGGTTCTTACACCGAAATCATTTCCAAGTGGGACGAAGTCAAAGGCATTCGCCCTAAGGGGGCTCCGGTGGCCTTCACCGAAGCTTCCGATGGATCCCTGTGGATTGTCGAGGACCGTGAAAACCGCAGCATCGTGCGACTGGCAAGATCAGCCAACGCCAATCATCAGGAACCTTGTGACAAAAACGCCGCTGCCGCCAACGATCCCCAAGTGCAGCTTCTGGCGTGGAGATCCGCAGTCAAAGAAAGTCCTGTGCTGGAAGAAGGCTATCGCAAGGTTCAAACCGAACTGATTCAAAAGCACTGTCTGGGTTGCCACGGCAATATGCAGGCCCAGGACTTCGGCAAGGACCGCTTCAGCAATCTCGATTTCCTGGTGAAAAATGAATGGATTCTTCCGGGGAACCTTGAGCGCAGTAAACTGTATGGCAGCGTCGCTCGCGTGGAAGGCTACACGCCGATGCCTCCGGCCGACAAAGAACAGATCTTTGGCACTGCCGAAGGTGAACGCGTGAACAAGATCATCGCCGCTTGGGTGAATTCACTTCCAACCGATATCGACAGCCGCTACAGCCAGTTCAAGATGGCAGACAAACGAAACATCCGCGCCAAGCCATCCACCAGCGCCACGGTGTGTGGGCAGGTGGCCCAAGGGGACATCGTGTATTTGGACCCTCGCCCGGCCACCGTGACGGCGGCTGACGGTTACAAATGGAGCCGCATCTATCTGGTGCCTTCTCACAGCCGTCTGTATAAACAAGCCTGCCCAACACCGGAAGATGGCGTGTACTATATCTCTCGCTAAATTGGTTTTGTAAGAACTGCCCTGCTGTCAAAAAGTCGGACAGTTCTTGCATTACAAGCTTTCAAGACAAAGCCGTGTAAATCTCGGTATTAGATTCCAAGCTCTAGTTCTGATGGCATCCTTTATGCTCTTCCCCTCCGGATACTGACCGTTCTGGAGGAATTATGCTTCGCGATTCACATTTGAAAACCCTGCTGATGCTTGCCTGTGTTGGCAGCCTGACTTCTGCCTGCGAAATGAAAAAGAATCTGGATGATATGCACAAGTCCACGGTGGAAATGAATGAAACCACGAAACGCATGGAAGAAAAAACCGGCGAGCTGGATAAAAAATCAGAGTCTTTGGATAATAAAACCGCAGAGCTTTATGATGCCCTCAGACAGGGTAATGCCGCTCTTCTGCGCAAAGAATTCCTGCAACAGTTGAATGAATCCAAGGAAATGGCGAAAAAGCTCAGCCTGGGTGTGAAGTACTTCTGGGCTTATGAATTCCAATTGTGGTCGATGCAGGGGCTGGACAACGATCACCGCCGTGAAGAACTGGCATCTTCGGCCGCTCGTGAATTCATCCGTGAAATTCATGAATATGCCCCGACAGAAGATTTTATCTCTCCGACCTCGGACGACAACCGTGACATGAACCTCCTGGCGTTGGTCACAACCCTGCACGAAGTGAATGACAAACAAAAAAACCGTGTCGACCCAAAAGGGATCGAACACATGTCCATGCTGTCTTTGATCGAGCGTGCTTTGAAGCAAAAAGCCGATCTGGATGCAGGTCGTATTTCCCTGAACGACCTGAAGCCGTCTTCGTATGACCTGCTGGCATTTGAAAGCAAACTTATTCAGATCCTGCAAGCCCGCCAAAACTTCATCCTGACCATGCTGGTCGCCAAAGCCAGCAACATCGACAAGGGCCTGAAGAACAAAGTGAAGTTGGGTCTTTTGGGCATGAAGTGGACTTTGGATTTGAGCAAGTACAACGACGTTGAGGTCAACGAAATGACCCGCTATCTGAAGGCCGTGCTGGATACACGTAAAATCCTGAAAGACGCTGACTATGAGATCGTGGTGGATGAAACAATTCAGAAAGTCCTGATGAATGGCCAAGTCGCAAATGCAAAAAAACAGGGCTCTGTGCGTACCGCAGCTGAAAGTCAGATTCTGAACTACATTCAACAGGTCCGCAGCGCCACGGTAAAAACCAAATAGTTGTTTTTCACCACTCTGGACCTCGCGATGATTAAACCCCGCAAGCAGGAATGGCTCAATAATGCTGCGGAGGTTTCAAATGAAACTCAACCTAATCTACTCCATCACGATGATGCTTTTAATCGCGTTCTCGGTGGCCAAGGCAAACGACAAAACTGGGACAACGGTCTCCAAAAAAGATGCGCCCCAGTGCTCTCGCCTTAAGGTGAATAGTCCTGCGGCTCTTCCACGTCCCCTTGATATTCACTGATATATTGATAAGTGACTTTCCCGCCGGGCTTCACCACAAGAATCCCACCAAGCTGCGTGGCATCGCCTTGTTCCGGACTCCATCTTTTGGCAACGTGACCTTGCTCTTTGAGTTTCCTGATTGAACTGAGGCTTTTAAATCCATAGGCCGAAAAAAATCCGCGCTTGAATCCTGCCGCATGAAAGGACTCTAAATTTGGATCGGTAAACACCCAGGCTCCCTCCAGCCCAAGATCTTCTTTAAAAACTTTGATCATGGTCGGTGAGCCGTTGCCTATAAAGTAGATCTGCGCTCCTGCTTTTTCATATTTGTCCCGGTTAGCCCAGACATCCTTGGCATGCGCCCGGCAGGCGATACAGGCAAAGTGCCGCAAGAATATAAGAATGGCCGGTGCCTTCTGCCAAAAAGTTCCCAGCTTGAATTTGTTTTGATCTTCCCCCGTTACAAAAACTTGGGAAAGACGGGAAATATCACAAACAGTATTGGATGATGTTGATGCCATGATCTGTATTTTATTAAAGGGCTGTGGTGAAGTCTAACAAGTGAGAGTCGAGGCTTGAATGTGAGGAAATCAGCCAAAGAAAAAGTCTGTAATCTGACAGACAGAACAACCCGCCTGGCCTTAGCCCGTCAGGTGAAAAATGGTGGAGCCGATCGGGATCGAACCGACGACCTCAACACTGCCAGCGTTGCGCTCTCCCAGCTGAGCTACGGCCCCACTTATAATGACAAGACAAAATAATAGCCCTAAAATAATTCAAATGAAAAGCCAAAAATTACTCTTTGTCTGCCTGGGAAATATCTGTCGCTCCCCCACTGCTGAAGCCGTGGCGGCACATCTTATCAAACAACGGGACCTGCCTTGGGTGGTTGATTCCGCAGGAACTTCCGGAGCCCATGACGGGGAAAAAGCCGATCCGCGCAGCATTCTGCATGGACAACGCCGGGGGTATGAGCTGACAAGCATTTCCCGTGTGGTTCGGGAATCCGACTATTATGACTTTGACTGGATTCTGGCGATGGATGCCAGCAACCTTGAAAATCTGCGACAGCGCTGCCCGGACAAAACCTTGCTGACCAAGATTTCTTTGGTCACCGATTACTGTTCAGAATTCAAAGTCAAAGGCGTGCCCGATCCCTACTACGGGGGCGTCGACGGTTTTGATCATGTTCTGGATATTCTGGAAGACGCCATCGAAGGCCTGATAGACAAAGTTCAGGACCGCAGCGACAAGATTTAACGCACGGACAAAAACACATCCACCTGGGAGTTTTGAGGATCCGCACTGCGCTGATCATAAATCTCAAAGTCTGCCTTGTAGGCGCGCTCAGCTCCCAGGTCCGCTGGGCTCAAACCCCAGATGTGCTGCCAAAGATCTATCACCACATTGGGCATCTGCCCCTGCTTCGATGTGAAGGCCGCATATCGGGATGCTGGCAACACTTTCGCGGCCAGGCCCTCTGGAAGATTATCAAAAGAAGAAACCTCTTTGCCAAGAATGAACGAATACTCGCCGTTCACATCACTTTCATAATCAGTGTAAATTGCGTAAATGGGTCCATCGGCAAGCTGATTCGGGATCTTTTGCATCACCCCTTCACTGAAAAACTTCTGCCACTGGGAGCCGATTTTTCCATTCCCCTGCATTTCAGCGCGGTTGCTGGTGCGAACGGCAATACCGACAATCTTAATATCTGCTTTTTGTGTGAATGAATGGGTCATTGGATCTCCTGGAAAATTACTTGCCGGTGCGGAACTTTTCGAAGTTCTTTTTATTCTCGAAGTAAATCACAGAACCATCGGCACGAGCTGCAATCACGGCCGTTGCCTTGTCCACGGACTTTCCTGATACCGGGTCGATGGCCATGCGAGCCGTGGCATCTTCAGCCAGGGTCTTTTTGCAGTTTTCACAACAGCCATAATAAGTCTTACTTCCCTGCTTAACCGGGATCTGGTCACGCGGGAACACCATATTGGTGACCATGCAGACCTTTTGATTTGGCACGATCTCCAGTGCTTCGGCGGCGTGTGCCGAGCTGATCATTCCTGCCAAAATGACAAATACACCCATTACAAAGACTAACAGAGATTTCTTAAGGGACATATCAGACTCCTGCGTTCGGCTTGTTTGCAGATATTAGGATCCAAAGCCGCCTTTTGTGACAAATAAAGGCGGCCTCATAAATTAACGGACTTTGGCGCGCAACAGGTCCTGGATGTGCAGGATGCCCACGGGTTTGCGTGGATTTGCGGACTCTTTATCCAGAACGAAGACCATTTGAATCTGGAACTGCTCCATCACGAACAGGGCTTTTTCCGCCAGTTCATTCGCATCAATGGTTCTTGGATTGGTGGTCATAAGATCCTTGGCAAGACCCGTCAGCGGATCATTGGATTTTTCCAGACGGCGACGAATATCACCATCCGTGATCACCCCGACCAAATCACCTTTTTCATCAACGATACCTGCGGCCCCGCGAACATCCTTGTGGGTCATGATCGAAAACACCTGGCGAACAGGTGTCTCCAGAGTCACTGTCGGCAAAGCGTCCCCGCCGTGCATGACATCCCGAACGCGGGTCAGAAGGCGATAACCAAGGCTTCCGCCCGGATGGAATTCCGCAAAGTCTTCAGAGCTGAAGCCTTTTTCCGCCATCACGGCCATCGCCACCGCATCCCCCATCGCAAGGGTTGCTGTACTGCTGGCTGTGGGAGCAAGCCCCAGAGGACAAGCCTCTTCTGAAACATGAACGTTCAAAGTGACTTGAGCGGCTTTCGCCAAAGACGATTCTGGTTTGCCGGTGATTGCGATCAGGGGAATGCCTTTGCGGGAAACAAATCTTAAGATGCCCGCGAACTCAGGGGACTCACCGCCATAAGACAGCGCAATCACCACGTCGTTGTTTTCAACAAGTCCCAGATCCCCGTGCGAACTTTCTGCCGGGTGCAGAAACACCGCCGGAGTTCCTGTGGAAGAAAAGGTGCTGGCAAGTTTTCTGGCGATCTGGCCGGATTTACCCATGCCCGTCAGAACAATTTTACCCTCACAGGCTGTGATCATTTTCACCACTTGTTCGAAAGAGTCACCAAGGCGCTCTTTCAATGCCAGAATGGCCTGGGCCTCAACCTCTAGAACTTTCAGACCCTGTTGAATAACTTTGGACATATTCTAACGAACCTTTCTTACTTCTTCTTCAGGCTTGCTTTAACAAAATGCACGAAGAGCGGATGCGGAGCCAAGGGTTTTGACTTGAATTCCGGATGGAACTGCACGCCGACAAACCACGGATGATCAGGAAGTTCCACGATCTCGACCAGGTCACGCTCTTTGCAGATCCCGGAAGCCATCATGCCGTTCTTTTCAAACAGGTCTTTATATTTGTTGTTGAATTCAAAGCGGTGACGGTGACGTTCCATGATAGAGGACGCCTTGTACACCTGATGAGCGCGGGAACCCGAGGCAATCGCACACGGGAAAGCGCCCAAGCGCATGGTGCCGCCCTTATTGATCACTCCGCGCTGCTCGGCCATGGAATCAATCACGAAGTTGCCAGTGCGTTTGTTTTCAGCGTGGAATTCACGGCTGGTGGCATCTTTGATACCACACACGTTGCGCGCAAACTCAATCGCCGACAACTGCATACCAAAGCAGATACCAAAGAATGGAACACGTTTTTCACGAGCATACTTGATGGCCGTGATTTTACCTTCCACACCACGGGTGCCAAAGCCCCCCGGAACCAGAATGCCGTCAACCTTGCCCAATAAAGAATGCACGGTCTTGTCAGTGACCTTTTCAGAATCCACATAAATGATTTCCACGCGGGCGTTGTTGGCAACCCCACCGTGAACCAGAGCCTCATGCAGGGACTTGTAGGATTCTTTCAAATCCACATACTTGCCGACCACACCGATTTTTACGGTATGACTTGGGTTCCCCAGAATCTTCACCAGATTCTGCCAGCCCTTCATGTTCAGCTTGCCGGCAGAAAGTCCCAGACGTGCCACGATCAGCTCATCCAGTTTTTCTTTGTGCAATGCCAAAGGCACTTCGTAAATGAAGCGGCTGTCCTGAGCGGCGATAACGTTTTCCGGCTTCACGGAACAGAACAAACCGATTTTGGCTTTCAGATTTTCATCAATAACTTTTTCACTGCGACAAACCAGGAAATCCGGCTGCAAACCGATTTCACGCAGCTCTTTCACCGAGTGCTGGGTCGGCTTGGACTTCAACTCTCCCGCCGCCGCGATGTACGGCACATAGGTCACATGCACCAGAACCGAATTTTCATGGCCCACATCAATGCGCATCTGACGAATGGCTTCAAGGAACGGCTGACTTTCAATATCCCCGACAGTCCCGCCGATTTCCACCAGAATGATTTCACTGCCCTGAGCGGCTTCATAAATGCGGGCTTTGATTTCTTCGGTGATGTGCGGGATGACCTGCACAGTTCCGCCCAGATAATCACCGCGACGCTCGCGGTTCAAAACCGTGTCATAAATCTGACCGGTGGAAACCGAGTTCGAGCGGTTCATCAGCGCGGATGTAAAGCGCTCATAGTGGCCCAGATCCAGATCGGTTTCAGCCCCGTCTTCAGTCACATACACTTCACCGTGCTGCAATGGCGACATGGTGCCCGGATCCACGTTCAAATAAGGGTCAAATTTCATGATGGTCACTTTGTGACCGCGGCCTTCCAGCAAAGCCCCAAGGCTGGCAGCTGTCAGTCCTTTGCCAATCGAGGAAACCACGCCCCCGGTGACAAAAATAAATTTTTGCTTCAATGCTTTCTTGGTCGACTTCGCTGTCGACACCTTCTTCGTGGTGGTCTTTCTCTTTGCCATTACATCCCCTGTGAGCTTAAGAGTTTTTCGAGTCGCGCCAGATCTTCGGGAGTATCCACCCCGATACTGGCTTCCTTGACTCTGATTACTTTGATTTTTGCACCTAAATACAGAGCGCGCAGCTGCTCCAGACTCTCGGCTTTTTCAATGAGGGCCGGAGGAGCTTCGCAGAACTGTTTCAAAAAATTCTTGGAATAGGCATACATGCCGATGTGTTTCAGACAGCCATCCATGCTGCCGGCCTCTTGGGCCGACAGACGGGAATAAGGCATTGGATAACGGCTGAAATACAAGGCTTCATCCCGGCAATTCGTGACGACTTTGACCGAGTTCATGGATTGCAGTTCTTCCGCACTGATCGGATGCGCCAGCGTGGCCATGTCCATTTTCGGATCATCGACAAACACCTGAGCCAAACGGTCAATCAGCTCGCCAGTCACCAGCGGTTCATCACCCTGAATGTTCACAACAACATCACAGGATACATCTTTAATGGCAGCATGAATTCGGTCACTTCCGGTGGGAAGATCGCTGTCTGTCATGACGACTTTAACGCCGACAGCTTCGGCGGCGGCTTTGATGCCTTCGTGGTCGGTGGCGACAATCACCTCGCTCAGAAGTTTGGACTTCTTGGCTCCTTCAACCGTCCACTGAATCAGGGGGCGGCCTTTCAAGTTCACCAGAGGTTTTCCGGGGAAGCGTGTAGAGCCAAAACGAGCGGGAATCACACCGACAATTTTCATTCTTTTACCCAGTTTTCATAGATGTAGTCTTCAACCGCGTCCTGTCCTTCTTTTTTCAGAGAGGACACACCAAACACGGCACTGAGGCCCGAGGCCTTCTTCACTTTCGCCACCGCTTGCAGCATCTGACTGCGCGACATTTTGTCGGCTTTGGTCAGCACCACGGCCAGCGGGAAGCCACGACGTTCAGAGAACTCTTTCAAAAGCTCTTCGTCTTCGGTCCAGGAGCGACGGATGTCCATCACCAGCAACAGTCCACGAAGCTGTTCACGATTCATCAGATAAGTTTCAATCATGCGGTGCCATTCACGCATTTCATCACCGGAACGTGCGGCAAAGCCGTAACCCGGCATATCCACCATCACATAGGATTGATCCAGCTCAAAGAAATTGAGCAAACGGGTTTTCCCCGGTGTGGAGCTGACTTTCGCAATCTTGTTTTTGGTCAGGGCATTGATGAAAGACGACTTTCCGGCATTGGAGCGGCCGGCAATGGCTACTTCAGCTTTCTTGTGTACAGGGAAGTCCTTTTCCAGAACGGCGCTTTTGATAAATTGAATCGTCTTTGGCATAGCCAAGACTATCAGAGCTCCCCCCATTTCTCAATTCCGAGAACCTAGTCCGCCCCAGGATAATTTGGCGAGTCGAAAAGCCCGAGCCCCGCTTATATTTGAGCCCAGCCCGGTCAAAGTCTTGAAAGGGTGGGTCATCGCATTCCCCACCACAAAGGTGGACACTTTTTAAGCAGGAGACCCCATGTCACAAGCTTTTTTGAAAACAATGGACGAAAACCCCAAAACCCTGTCTTTGCAGGAATTCGTAACCCTGGGCAAAGACTCTCAGTGCCAGATTCAAGTCCAAGGCGAACAGATCGCCGAACGCCACGCCCGCATCGAAAAGAAAGATCAGTCATATTTGATCCGCGACCTGCGCACCCCACAGGGCACCTACGTGAATGACGCCCGCGTGATGGAGGCCTTTCTTCAGGAAGGCGACATCATCCGTCTGGGAGACCAGGAATTCCTGTTCCTGACTGAGCAGGAAGTCACAACCCCCTTCCCGATCAAAAGCCGCAATGAAGTCTGGAATGAAGAACTCCAGACACTTTCCAATGTCGCCAAAACCGAATTCCCCGTCTTGATCCTGGGCCCTTCCGGAACCGGCAAGGATGTCATTGCCCAGGCCCTGCACGAAAACAGCCTGCGCGACAAGGGCCCGTTTGTCAGTGTGAACTGCAGTGCCCTCAGCGAAACCCTGATTGAAAGTGAACTGTTCGGCCACGTGAAAGGCAGCTTCACCGGTGCCATCAATGACCGCAAAGGAGCCTTCGAGGCCGCTCGGGGCGGCACGCTGTTCCTGGATGAAATCGGTGATCTTTCCTACAGCCTGCAGGCGAAACTGCTGCGCGCTTTGGAAAACAACGAAATCCGTCCTGTGGGTGCCGATCGCAATGTGCGCACCGATGTTCGTATCATCGCCGCCACCCACCAGAACCTGTCAGAAAAAATCCGTGAAGGCCTGTTCCGTTCGGATCTGTATTTCCGTTTGAATGTCGTCTCCGTTGCCCCGCCCGCTTTGGCCTTGCGCATGGAGGATTTTGAGGAGCTGCTTTACACATTTGCCCGTAAAATGCGTGTGCGTTTTTCTTTTGGCGCCATCGCCCGTATGAAAAAGCATCCATGGCCGGGAAACATTCGTGAACTGAAAAATCTGGTCAGCCGGGCGGCCGCGCTTTACCCGCGCATTCACATCACTGAAAACCATGTCGAAAAACTGCTGGATAAAACTCTTTTGGAAAAATCCGAAGAGCGTGTCAGCAACGACATGCCGGTGATTAAGGAAATCGAAAAACAGATGATCATCAAACGCCTGCAGGCGAACAAAGGAAATCAACGAAGAACAGCGCAGGATTTGGGAATGCCGAAAAGCACCCTGCATGACCGCTTGAAATACTATGACATCGATATCACGAGCTTTAAGGTTTAACGATCGCGGTTTTGATAAAGATCCGGCGCACATAACCTTTGGTCAGGATCTTGTTCACCTCTTTGCGCAGACGTTCGCAAAGCTCCTGTTTACCCTCCCCTGAGGCTGCCTGATCGAAAGTCATCTCTTCGATCGTTCTCAGGAACAAGTCTTCCACTTCCGCTTCGCGGTCTTTGATTTCGACAACGACATCAGAGGCCGCGCCTTCCACATAGAACTCAAAAGCACCCATGGGGTTGGTCCCGGATTCAGCGGAACGGCGCAGATTCACGACCATTCTTTGCATCAGGAACACGTTCTGAGCCGCGCGGGTGGAATCATAGAAGGATTCCACTTCAGTTTTCGGATCGTACTGATACTTTTGCGATGCCCAGTCGGCCATGGAATGAATGAACAGATCCTCGCGCTGGGGGATCAGCCCCTTCGTGGCCAGACGATACAGGACAACACCGGCCCCGGCCGTGACCACCAGCAAACCCACCAACGCCAGCTTTTTTAGCAACGAGAAAGATTTGAAGGTCGCCATGAATTCGCCAAGGCCCGCTTTCAACCCTTGAGCGGTTCTTTTTGCCCACGCCAGCAATAGAGGGCCCGCATTCACAATGCGATGACGAAGCTGTTCTTTGAATTTTCTGAAGCTTAAGCGCATCATCGTGCGCTTCATTTTTACTTTGTAGGAAATGCGCGGAAGGAAAGGCAGAACCTTGAACAGCTTTTTGCGGAAACCGGTTGCGGACTGCCACAGCTTTTCTTCTTCCGCGAGGGTGTATTCCAGTTCAATGCCTTCTTCATAAATCAGGGCACCACCGGCTTCATCGGGACCGATTTCATTCAGCGATTGAGCAAACTCGGGGTCTGCTTCCGCCAGCGCAGAGTCCAAGGACTCAAGGGACATCAAGTCTTCAGCTTCCCCTTCCGGAGCGCCGTCCTTGATCTCTTCCTCTACCTTGGTCGTGTTTTCCTGTTCAGCCAATCGGATTCCCCCAAGACGATTGTAAGGAAGGAACCAAATACGTCGCAAGAACAATTTATAAACAGAAGTCCATCGGCTAGCATAAAGACTGCAGGAGAGATCTTTGATGAAAGTCCTTGTATCCGTCATTGTGGCCCTGGGGGCCCTGAGTGGTTGTTCCCACCTTCACCGTTCCGCGGACAGCGGATACGCACCGGCTCCGGAAGATGTCCGCTATAGCGACAACTCCAACCGTGGCGTTTATGACCGTCAAACCCGTCAGACAGCTTATGAACTGGGCTTGGACCCGGCTTCATTAAGCAGCCGCGACCTGCAAGCAGTCCGCGACCGCCAGCAACTGCGTCAGTTGGAAAGAAGCCTTTCCTCCCGCAAAGAGCGCGAACAGTACTCCAAGATCCTGCCTTGGCTTAAAAATGATGCCGAAAAAATCGAGGTTCTTTCCATCCCTTCCATCGAAGGTCGTCAGGCCTGGGTGAACCGCAACAGTGTGTGGAACCGCTCGCAGGCTCCGCAGGAGGAAATGAAGGGCTTGATTGAATCGCAGGACATTGCCGTGGGCATGCCACAGGACTATGTGAAAAGATCCTGGGGGGACCCGATGAGCGTGGAGGTCTCGGGCAATCCGCTTTACAAGAATGAACGCTGGAAATATCAGAAGTTTGTGTCCGCCCCGGAAGGTTACCGCAAAGAAACACGCTATGTGTACTTTGAAGGCGGACGCGTGGTGGGCTGGGAAACCGAGTAAGACGAAGCCCTAGTGAGCTTCGTCCCAGTTGTTCCCGATCGCATAGTTGACCTTCAACGGCACTCTTAGTTTCATCACATTTTCCATGATGGAAACCAACTGAGGGGAATGTTTCTGCAGATTCTCCTCAAAATCCTCAAAGATCAATTCATCGTGCACCTGCAGCAACATGCGCACGGGCACTTTTTCAAAGACCTCAATCATTGCCTTTTTCACCAGGTCACTGGCCGTTCCCTGAATCGGGGCATTGATCGCGGCGCGCTCGCCGAACTTTTTCAATGCCATGTTCTTGGATTGAAGCTCGTCGATGTAACGGCGGCGACCAAACAATGTTTCGACATAACCTTTTTCGTGGGCTGTTTTTACCGTGCCATCAATATATTCGCGCACGTTTTTAAAGCGGTTGAAATAGCGATCGATAATATCCTTGGCTTCCGTGCGCGAAATACCCAGGTTTTCCGCCAGACCGAAAGCCCCCTGCCCGTAAGCAATACCAAAGTTCACGGCTTTGGCAGAACGACGGTGTTCAGCAGTCACATCTTTCAAAGGCACCCCGAACACTTCCGCTGCGGTGGCCGCATGAATGTCGAGGTCTTCAGCAAAGGCTTTGCACAAGTTCGGGTCTTCGGAAATATGCGCCAGGATGCGCAGTTCAATCTGGGAATAGTCCACCGACAAAAGCTTCATGCGCGGAGCCGCGATGAACGCCTTGCGCACCTGCTGGCCGCGCGCAGTACGAATTGGAATATTCTGCAAATTCGGCTGCGTGCTGGAAAGTCGGCCCGTGGTGGTCAGGGCCTGATTAAAGCTCGTGTGCACACGCTCGTCTTTAGGATCAATCATGGTAGGCAAGGCATCGACGTAAGTGGACTTCAGCTTGGACATTTCACGCCATTGCAAAACCAGTTTTGCAATCCGATGCTCCAGACCCAACAACACTTCTTCGTCTGTGGAATAGCCGGTTTTTGTTTTTTTCCCGGCAGGCAGGCCCAGTTTTTCAAACAGGATCACGCCCAGCTGTTTCGGGCTTCCGACGTTAAAGGACTCCCCTGCCGCTTCGTGGATTTGTTTTTCGATTTCGGCGATGTCTTTCGCCAGCTCTTCACTTTGTTTGGCCAAAAGATCCTTGTCGATGCGAACCCCCAGACGCTCCATGGACAAAAGCACACGGGCCAATGGAAGATCCAGTTCCTGATAAACCTTTTCACCCTGCACGGTCTGCAACTGGGATTTCAGGGTTGTGGCAAAATTCAATTGAGCATTGTACAGCTGCGATGGTGAAGCCAGATCCGGCAACACATCGGCCATAAAGCGAGTGTAGATCTTGGCAAAATCGGAGGTGTCACCGGCTTTCAGCACGTAAGCCGCCAACTGGGAATCCCAGGCCGCCACCGGAGTTTTCGCTCCGATCTTGTGCCAGAAGAACTTCAGGTCATAGCCATGCCATTGAACTTGGAAAGTGTCGGTCAACTTCCCCAGATATTCGTGATCAGGGACCTGGATGATCTGGGACTCAGTTCCGATGAAGACTCCACGCATGTCGCTAAAGCCCCAAAGGCTTTGGTGTTCCGCCAGGAAGTCTGCCAGCTCGCGGGTTGTCATGCTTTTTTCAGTGAACTGACGCTCTTCTTTGGCAATCACGACGGTTGGCGCAACATCATCAGCAATACTCAATGGCGCGGAGGGGACCGCCGTCTTGATCAACGGACCAGCCGGAGCCTCAGGTGTCGACGCCGTCGGAGTCGTGTCTACAGTTCCAAAAAGACTTTTTTCGAAGGATTTAAAATTCAGCTCATGCAGGAAGGCACGCAGTTCGTCCGCTTTGAACGGCTTCAGTTTGTAGGCCTCAAGGTCATCCGGCATCGGCACGTCACAGGAAATAGTCACCAGCTTTTTGGACAGTAGTGCATTGTCTTTGGAGGCAATCAGCTTTTCACGAACGCTTTTGCTTTCAACTTTGTCGATGTTTTCATAGATGTCTTCGACGTGTTTGAACTGCTCCAAAAGCTTGATAGCGCCTTTTTCCCCGACACCCTTTACGCCCGGAACGTTGTCCGAAGCATCCCCCACAATCGCCAGATAGTCGATAAACTGATCCGGGCGCACACCCCACTTTTCAAAGACACCTTCGGCGTTGTAGCGAACACCCTTCATCGTGTCGTACAACGTGACGCCGTCTTCGATCAGCTGGCCGAAGTCTTTATCGCCGCTGACAATGAACACTTCCATGCCATTGCGACGGCTCCATTTAGTCAATGTCCCGATGATGTCATCGGCCTCGAAGGATTCGACTTCAAATGCGGGAACTCCCAGCAGGTCCGCCAGTCTTTTGATATAAGGGATTTGTTGGGCCAGTTCGTCCGGCATCTCGGTACGGTGAGCTTTGTAGCCATCGTACATGGTTTTTCGGAAAGAGGGTTCTTTGCGGTCATAGCAGAAAACCAGATACTCGGGTTTTTCCTCTTTCAGAAGTTTGATCATCATGGAAAGGAAGCCGTAAACGGCGTTGACCGGAACTCCGCTTGGAGACGACAGCGAACGAATCGCGTAGAAAGCGCGAAAGAACATGGCACTGACGTCAATAAGGTAGATTTTCTTCATGAGGGCCTCCGGATGTAAACCAAAGGTCTACACCGCACAGGCCTGAATGTCGATGATTGATGCCTATTTCAATTCGGCTTTCACGCGAGTGAAATCGATTTGTTCCAGGGCATTTTTATCCAGCTCGTTTTCCGCAGCCGGAGTGTATTTGACTTCATCGCTGCAAGCTTCCGCCTGACGAAGAATGATCTCCAGATCGCCACGGATGGAGGACTCAACGGAACGGCGTCCTTCTTCCCAAGCTTCGATGTCACCAATTGAACAATGCAAACGACGGGCAAGATCGGATCGGCTCCAGCCCAAACGCAGGCGGAGGTCACGGAGAGATTCTTTATTCCAATCAAGCTGCTGATTATTATCTAGCATATAAACCCCTAGGATTACTTCACAAAGTATCCCTTTATAGAGCAGGAATACTATTTGTATTATACCCGGAAGACACTGGATAATGCGATGAGTTATGGACTATTGCTCTGGGAATACAAAGACGAGATCGTGTTCGCCCGCCAGATCCAATTTATCGCGAGCCTGGCGCTCAATAAATGAAGGATCCTTAGCCTGCTTAAGCTGACCGGACAAAGCCGCAATGTTCTGACGCGTCTGCTGGATCTCAAAAGAGATTCTTTCGAAATCACGGTGCAAACCCCACAGACGGAAGGCGTTTCCATTAAGAACGATGGAAACGGAGAAAATCAGCAAACAAACCAGCGCCACCTTCGTGGGACTGTTCAGAAATCGACGTAAACCAACTGCAAACTGTGTGTAAGACATGAATCCATTCTAGCTATATACCCAGACGAAGGCTACAGGACTGAAGCCTAGGTCCAGCCTGATCTTTATAGTTTTTATCAATAGTTCTCATATTTAATATCGATTCGATTTATAAGCCAATTTCACCGATCTTAGTGAAAGCAAGAGAGGTGTTATGAGAACGTGGGCAGACTATCTAAAAACAGCACAAACCGAAGATCCGGTTTTCGATGCTGTTCGCCAAAACGACTACAATCAAGTTATGACTTATCTGAAGAATCTGGGGAATCCCGATCTGAAAAATCACAAGGGTCATTCCCTGCTGATGCTCGCCGCCTATAACGGCCACCTTTCCCTGGTCAGCCTGCTGATCTCTTGTCGAGCGGATGTCAATTCGCGTGACAACAGTGGCAATACCATATTGATGGGCGTGGCTTTTAAAGGTCACGACAAGGTCGCCCGCCAGTTGTTACGAGCCGGTGCAGACCTGAACGCACGAAATCCGAAAGGACAGACCGCCCTGAGTTTTGCCGAGGCCTTTGGCCGCGATGACCTAGTACGCCTGTTCAATGAGCTTCAATCCGAACCCCCTGCCCAAGGATCACGCTTCTGGCGCCGTCTGCAGGCTTTATCCCAATTCTTCATCCCCGCACGAGGTTAATTTATGAAAAAGACACTAACAACATCCGCAGGTATTCCCGTTTCTGAAAATCAGCACAGCCTCACTTCCGGCCCCCGCGGACCGGTGGCTTTGCAGGACTATCACCTGATTGAAAAACTGGCGCACTTCAACCGCGAGCGCATCCCCGAGCGCGTGGTTCACGCCAAAGGCTCTGGCGCCTATGGTACCTTCACCGTCACCCATGACATCACCCGCTTCACGAAAGCGGCGATCTTTTCAAAGATCGGCAAAAAAACGGAAGCTTTCCTGCGCTTTTCCACGGTGGCTGGTGAAAAGGGTTCTGCCGACACCGAACGCGACCCCCGTGGCTTTGCCTTGAAGTTCTATACCGAAGAAGGCAACTGGGACATTGTCGGCAACAACACGCCCGTGTTCTTTGAACGTGATCCTTTGAAGTTCCCCGACTTTATCCACTCGCAAAAGCGCGATCCGCAGACGGGATACAAAAACCCGGTACGCATGTGGGATTACTGGTCAAAAGCTCCCGAGGCCCTGCACCAGATCACGATCCTATTCAGTGATCGTGGCATCCCGGATGGATATCGTTTTATGAATGGATACGGCAGCCACACATTCAGCTTTATCAACGACAAGAATGAACGTGTGTGGGTGAAGTTCCATTTCAAATCCATGCAAGGAATCAAAAACCTTTCTGTCGCCAAAGCAACCGAGCTGGCGGGATCTGATCCGGATTATGCCGGTCGCGATCTATTCGAGGCGATTGAAAGAAAAGAATTCCCGCGCTGGGCGCTGAAGGTGCAGATCATGACCGAACGTCAGGCCGAACAATTCCGCTTTGATCCGTTTGACCTTACCAAGGTGTGGCCGCACAGCGAGTTCCCGTTGATGGATGTGGGGATTCTTGAACTGAACAGAAATCCGGAAAACTACTTTGCTGAAGTCGAACAAGCCGCCTTTTCACCAAGCAACGTCCCGCCGGGCGTAGGCTTTTCACCGGACAAGATGCTGCAAGGACGCCTATTCGCCTATCCGGATGCACAACGCTATCGCCTGGGTGTGAACTATCAGTACCTGCCCGTGAATCGCCCGCATTCGGAAGTAAACAGCTATCACCGCGACGGCAGCATGAGGTTCGACGGCAACGGCGGAAGACAGGACAACTACGAACCCAATGGCTTTGGCGGGCCCGCACAGAACGAAAGCTTCAAAGAGCCTGCCCTGAGCTTATCAGGCACGCTGGATCGCCATGATTCCCATAAGGACAATGACGACTTCACGCAAGCCGGAAACTTGTATCGAATGCTCAGTGAAGAAGAAAAAGACAGATTAACCACAAACATCGCAGGCACGATGAAAACCATTTCAGAGTACCTGCAGACCAAAAACATAGAACACTTCAAAAGATGCGACCCGGATTATGGCGGCCGCATCGCCGCCAAATTGGGATTAGACTAACGAAAGGGCTCGTTGCACAACTTGCGCAACGGGCCTTTTAACCATAAACGACATCGGATTGCTCAAGACGACAACGAATCAGAACGAACTCGGCCACCTCACTGGATTGATTAGAAATAAAATGTGGCAACCCACTTTGTGCCTTAAAGCAAGCACTGTCACCGACCAGCAAGGTCAGCTCTTCGGAACCTTCCTTAGCAACGACACAGCCTTTGGTAACGAAAACCACTTCATCCGTGGCGTTATGAAAGTGAGGCGCCGATGAAGCCTTCCCAGGCCCCAATATCTCATGAGAAATAAAAAGCCCCTGAACCCCCAAAGCACCTGAAATCACCGACGACAAGGAAAACTCCTCACCCGTCTTCGACGACGTCAACTGACGAAAACTTCTATCGGCTAATCTATTTATTTCCATCTAAGTATCCTCAACAAAAAAACTTACGAACACTCCCTCCCAAAACGCAAAAAAGCCCGCCAAAGGCGAGCTTTTGAGCCAGTCCCCCAAAGCCACCCCAAAACCAAGGTCGCTCAAAAGGGTTCGAATGCAAGGCGGAGGGTTCTCTCCGAAACGGAGGCGTGCTCCAAGCACGTCGGAGAGAAGGAGAGAGCCCGACAACGAAGTCAGTCGGACCCTTTTCAGCGGCCGCCTATCGGAAGGCGGCTTTGTCCCAGTATAGGCCCATACCACCCAAGTCTTCTTCGATACGAAGAAGCTGGTTGTACTTCGCCGTTCTTTCACCACGGCACAAGCTGCCTGTTTTGATCTGATGACAGTTCAAGCCTACAGCCAGATCTGCGATCGTCACATCTTCAGTTTCACCAGAGCGGTGGGACATGATTGTGCGGAATTTATTACGTTGAGCCAGGTTCACAGCTTCGTAAGTCTCAGTCAAAGTACCGATTTGGTTTACTTTCACCAACAAAGCATTACCCGCTTTTTTCTCAAGACCCATGCGCAGACGTTTTGGATTGGTCACGAACAAATCGTCACCGATCAACTGCATCGTCGAGCCCATTTGAGCTGTGGACTGAACCCAGGAATCCCAGTCGTCTTCCGCGAAGCCGTCTTCGATGGAAACCAGAGGATATTTCTCTGCCCAGGATTTGTAGATGCCAAGAAGTTCGGTCGGGCTGATGTGACCACCCTGCCATTCGTATTTGCCTTCTTTGAACATTTCAGTTGCAGCCACGTCCAACGCCAGGAACACGTTCTGACCTGGATCGTAACCCGCGTCCACGATGGCGTTCATCAGCAAATCAAGAGCTTCCTGATTGGAGCCCAATTTCGGAGCAAAGCCACCTTCGTCACCTACGGCTGTGGAAAGACCTTTTTTCGCCAGGATCTTTTTCAAAGTGTGGAAGATCTCAGTACCTGCACGCAGGGACTCAGCGTAAGAGTTGTTCACAGTTGGAACGATCATGAATTCCTGAATGTCCAAACCGTTGTTCGCGTGCGCGCCCCCGTTGAGAACGTTCATCAATGGAACCGGTAAGCGAGAAGCCTGGGAACCACCAACGTAACGATACAAAGGCAAACGGCAGTCTTGCGCCGCTGCTTTTGCAACTGCCAAAGACACACCCAGGATTGCATTCGCGCCCAGATTGGATTTGTTTTCAGTGCCGTCGATGTCGCGCAGAATTTTGTCGATGTAAACCTGCTCAGTTGCCTGAAGGCCCACGATCTCTGGAGCGATTTTTTCGCGAACATTGTCGACAGCTTTGTAAACGCCTTTACCCAGGAAACGGTTTTTGTCGCCATCGCGAAGCTCGCAAGCTTCGTGCGCGCCAGTGGAGGCACCAGATGGAACTGCTGCGCGGCCGGTGTTGCCGTCAGCCGTTGTAACTTCAACCTCTACAGTCGGGTTTCCACGGCTGTCCAGGATTTCACGAGAGATGACACTGATGATTTCAGACATGTTGATTTCCTTCTTTCTCGGCGTTTTTATTCATCGTTTTCTTAACCAGATCCATGCTTTCAAAGACAGTGCGCGGGTACTGGGTTTTTACAAACTCCCAGTCAACGCGTCTCATGGCCTCTTTCACTGCCGGGGTCATTTTCCCCTGGGCCGCAAGCATGGTGATCAGTTGCTGGGCGCGCACCATATAGTCATGCAGACGCGCCAGATTCTGACTTAAAACATAGCCCGGAGTTTCGCTGTCGAAATTCAGGTGGGACAAAGAGCCTTCGTGAGGCAGCAGCGAAGACGCTGCATTCTCTGGCACTTCCGCCTGAACGCCGGTGGCGGACTTCAGATTCTGTTTTTCAATTGTACGGATTCTTTCCTCAAGGTCACCGACATATTTCTGAAGATCTTCACGCTCACGCTGGGTGCGCTGAAGATCATCGATCAGACTTTGGAACAAGGCCGGGCTGACCTGATGGCCGACCGATTCACTGAAGATCGAACTTTGCTGGGTCGACCAGTTCAACTGAATGGTGATGCCTTCCCAGTGACAAACCGCCGCCGGCTGACCGACGTAAACCGGCAGGGACTCGAACGCGGCCTTCAGGTAAGTCGTCACCAGCGGATATTGTTCTGCCGGCAAAGGCAGATCAAACGAGATGCTGGCTTCATCACGGCGAAGATTTTCAATCGGTGGTTTTGGAGAGATAAAGTAAGAAAGGAACTGCTCAGGCTGGTTAAAGATTTCCTGAGGATGCGGCATCATGCGCAGAACGCTGTCCAGCACTCCCCACGCACGCAACTCCGGCCCTTCATGTCCCGCACGCTGCAGAATGTTTTCTTCTCGCTTCAGCGGAAGTCGCAGGACGGTTTCCAGAAAGTTTTCCATTTCAGGCGCAGTCATCCAATAAGACGAGTCTTTGAGCAATTCCATCGGAAGATGGATCTGCTCATACAGCGGGCTGAGGTCTTCGCCTTGCTGCTCCAGAACGGTTAAAACTGCGTTTGAAATCTTACAACTAAAGTGCACGAAGAAGGTCTTAGCCTAGTTTTTCCACTCTTTAAACACAAAAAAACGAACGATATTTCACTCTGCGCAGAGCAGCTGCGTTATAGGATTGACGCGGCGTAGATGTAAAAAGTCACCAGGCACCTTTTAGGCTACTTTTGCGAATTTGGATTTTGGGAAGGGAAGATTATTGTCGATGATCTCTTCCATGAACGACGGCACGTTGCCTGTGGGCTGGAGTTTTCCTTCCAGGGTTCCGTCGGGACGGCGTGTTAGACGGGACATTTCAAAGATCGGGATCACGTTGTATGAACCATCCGCACTGAATCCGCGCACTTCGCTGATTGCTGCGATACGGCGAGATCCGTCCGAAAAACGTGAGACCTGGATAATAATTTCAATCGCCGAAGACACCTGAGAACGCAAAGCCTTCTCACTGATCTTCGCATCGCCCCCTTGGGCAAGAGCTTCCAAACGCACAATCGCATCTTCCGGCGTGTTGGCGTGGACCGTTCCCATACATCCCTTGTGACCGGTATTCATGGCGTTCAGCAGCTCCATGGCTTCACTGGAACGAACCTCCCCGACGATAATTCGGTCGGGACGCAAACGCAGAGCGGACTTCAAAAGATCCTTGATCGTGACTTCACCCTTACCCATGGCATCGGCCTGGCGGGTTTCAAACATCACCACATGCTCGTAATCAACCTGCAGCTCGGAGGAGTCTTCAATCACCATCACGCGCTGACCTTTCGGAATGCGCGTGCACAAAAGTGAAAGCAATGTTGTTTTACCGGAACCCGTACCACCGCTGACAATGATGTTTTTTCCCAGGAACATGCAGATGTCCAGGAAACGGGCCCCGTCCTCGGTGATCGCACCAAAGCGGATATAGTCAGCAAAAGTGATTTTGTTGTTCGTGAATTTACGAATGGAAAGTGTCGTGCCCTTGCGAGACATCGGCGGGATCACCGCCGCGATACGGGAACCATCCGGAAGACGCGCGTCCAGACGAGGCGATTCGTCGTCGATACGTCGACCCACGCTTTGCGCGATGCTGTTCACCGCCGCACGCAGATCATCCTCTGACGGAAAAGACTCGGAAACCCTTTCGAGCTTACCCTTTCTTTCCACGAAGATTTCTTTATGGCCATTGATAAGAATTTCGGACACACCCTTGTCATCCAGGTATTTCGCAACAGGACCGAGATTCTGCTGAATGGTCTGTTTGAAAACGTTCGACTGGTCAGACATGGGTGCCTTTCCTCAGATAAAAAATTACTTGGATGCCGGCATACGATCAGGCGTTGCCGCATCGGAATAGATGATGAACTTCCCTTGCACTGCCGTTTCCGGACACTGGTAAGAGAAAATTCCATCTGTTTTTGGCGTCACATGGAAAGTCTTCTGTTCGCCAAACACCGTGTTGTGGTGCTCAGAGAAAGCATCCAGCACAAAGCTGACGTTCTTTTCCTTGTTGTTCACGTTCACCACGTGAATGCGATAGTTACCGCCCTTTTTCAGGCGCACCTGCGCAGGAACGAAACCTTTTTCCGTATTCATGATGACGATATCTTGAGTCGGTTCAACCGTATCAAACACCTTGCTGAGAATGTTGACGGACTGATCCTCCTGCACGCTGGCCGGCAGGCGGTCTTCATTTTTAACCTTGTTGAATTCTACCTGACGACGGGAGAAGTCCACTTCCCACGCATTCGCGACAGACGAAAGCAACAACAGGCAAAGAACCTTAGTGCAACTCTGTGCGATCCTGGAACTCACAAAACTCACGGGCCACCTCCATAGCGATATAATTCACGGATCTTGGATCCATCATGTGGAGCTTCTGAACCAGAAGGTCTTTGTCGCCACGGCAGCCGTTGATTGTCTGAAATGCGTCACTCAGGATCTGTGGGTTCGCCATCATCTCGCGTGTGACTTCGGACCAATCAAGTTTCAATACAGGGTCGATCGCCCCTACTGTGTAGAGAGCATCGAACACTAATTGCAAATCGCCTTGCAGAAACATCGAATCCTCCTAATTGCTCAAGGGCATCCAGCCCACATGGTGTTTCTATCGGTAGGAGTTCATTAGAACTTGAGTCAATTTGAGGCGATTTTTGAAGACTTGAGGAGATCTATCGTTTGACGCTGGCCCAGAGTCGAAGCAGACCTGGGCCCGGTCCGGTCGAGGGAAATTACTGTTCGGAGGCGGCAGATTCTGCCGGTTTTTCAGACGGAGTTTCGCTTTTATGGGTCAGAATACTGCCGGCGATCTCAGAAGGAGATGTCGTGTCCTTCATCATGCGCAGCTTTCTTTCACTGATTGCGTCCTTCGTGACTTCGATTTTTGCGTCACGAATACGCTCTGCAATCTTTCTTTCAAAACCGTCATTTTTCGCATGGGGCTTGATTTCCGCCAGCAAATTCTCGAGGAAAATGACGTAGGTCACCTGCACCACCGGCTTAAAAGCACGAGGATTCTTCAGGGCGTTGATGGCCTCGTCAGTAAGTTGACTGATCGTTTTTTCCCAGGACTCCAACTCATCCAAATTTGAACGCAAAGGAGACACTACTTTCTCGATCATCTCGTCATCATTGGGGCGTGCATACACTGCCTGAAGTGCCTCTTTCAGTGGCACAGCTTTGCCGCTGGAAGACTTTTTCGATTCTTTAACCTTGTCACTGACCAACTGATTCATCTGATCCAGATCCTTCAGTGCCAATTGAGAATAGTTAAACAGCAGACCAGCATGCGCCGTTCCGCCAAGAAACATAACCGCGAACATTGTTAAAAGGAAATTTGATTTATTCATAGAAGTCAGTTTAAAGGGGTCTCAGAGTGAGACAAGTCCTAATTAGCAGGACCTTGGACCGGGATTTTTTCCTTCCCTCTAAACTGAAAATGATGTCAATATAAAGGGGCTCAAAAAATTACAATCATCCATCTTGGAGGAAGACATTGAAAGCACTTAAGTTATTTGGAATTTCAGCACTGGCACTTACATTGGTAAACTGTGCCCCTTCAGCTAAACAACTCAAGGAAGCAGTAGAAAAAGATCCGAGCATCGTGTTCGCAGCGATCGAAAAAGATCCAGAGCAATTCATTGAAGTGGTGAACAAAGCCGCTCAAAACGCTCAACGTAAAGCTCAGGAAAAAGCTGTTGCCGAAGAAGGCAAAAAGCGTGACGACGAATTCAAAAACCCATTGAAACCGGCTATCGAAGAAGGCCGCGTTATCTTTGGCCCTAAAGACGCTAAAGTGACTATCATTGAATACTCTGACTTCGAGTGCCCATACTGCGCTAAAGGTCATGCAACTGTTGATGAAGTGATGAAAGCTTACCCTAAGGACGTTCGCGTTGTTTACAAGCACCTTCCTTTGGATTTCCACCCAATGGCAATGCCTGCAGCTCAGTACTTCGAAGCTATCGCTTTGCAAGACGCTGCCAAAGCTGAAAAGTTCTACAACCTGGTATTCGAAAACCAAGGTGAGTTGAGAACTAAAAAAGAAGGCGCATTGAAAGATGCCGCTAAAAAAGCTGGCGCGGACATGGCGAAACTTCAAAAAGATCTTAACTCTGAAGTGGTTAAGAAACGTATCGAAGCTGACATGGAAGAAGCTCGTAAATTCAACTTCTCCGGTACTCCAGGCTTCCTGATCAACGGCGTTTCCCTGCGTGGCGCTTATCCGTTCGCTGATTTCAAAGAAATCATCGACCGTCACTTGGCTGAAGCGAAGTAATCTTTTTTAAAGATCGAACTTCAAAAACCCACAGTTTGAAAAAACTGTGGGTTTTTTTATTTGCGCGGTACAGGTCCAGCCACTAAAGTAATCGTAACAACACCAAGGAGCTCCTATGAGCGCACACGCAAAGTCCATGATCCTTAAAGCGCAGGACGATCTCGACACCGCCAAGAAGCATTTGTCCGACGATACCCAGCACGATTTGGTGGGCTATAATCTGGCGCAAGCCTGCGAAAAGTTTCTGAAAGCTCTGTGTGAAATGCGCGGCTTGGAATACCCTCACGATGAAGAGGGGCATGATCTGGACGCTTTGATGCAGGTTTTGGAAGAGGGCAATTTCTCTGCCATTTCCTCCCACGCCGACATTATTGAACTGACCCCTTACAACTCCCCGAGCGCCCACATCCGCAAAGACGAGCGCCTGGATATGGAAGAGTACATGGGTTACGTTGAAAACTTGAAAAAACTGGTCGGCGAACAACTTCGCCTGCTGTAGTCGCTATTTTCCGACAGCGCCGCTGGAAGGGGCCTTTTCATCAACTGTGAGAGGCCTTTTTGAGGCGTTGCTAAGCTTCCACTGCCCCCGTTCATTTCGCCACAGCACCTGAGTTTCCCCCGCACGCTTCAGCTTTACCATGTAACAGACTTCATTGGCTTCGGCTCTGCGCGGGCGTTCCATCGGCAGACACAGACGCTGCACTTGGGGGCTGCCGCCATCCTTCAAATACACATAGATGTCTTCACGGGTGTTTTTGGAAAGATCCACCGCGAAGGAATCCAGCACACAACGCAAGCCCGGACACTTTAACAAAGTATTCAAAGACTTTTGGGCTTCCACCAAAGATAACAACTCCATTAGCGTGTCCCCTTCCCGCTTTTGCCAGTCGAGGATTTGCCGGAAGATGGTTTTCCTCCACCATAAGATCCCACGGGCGCTTTGGCCACCTTTCGGCATTCCGGCGAAAGCACGTATTCATCAAAGGCCGCATACCGGGTGTTCAGTTTTGCGCAGGCGTCCGTGTCAGCGGGGCAAGTTTGCCCTTGTTTGGCCAGATTGGCGTTGAACTTGGCTTGCGCTTCTGGCGAGGCCATCACGCTGCAATTGAGCCCCTCGTCCCAGCCGGCATCGACATAGTCCGCCCAGCGAAATTCCCTCACTTGAGTCCACTTGCCTTGAGAACAGCGGAAGTAAGGATTCGGCCCCTCGGCCAAAGCATGATAAAACAAGATTCCCTGATAGTTCGCCATGGCATCGGCATAGGAAATGGTGCCCGTGGATGCCCCGCCCGAATAGCCTTTTTCAGATCCCAAACTGGAATGCAGGGCTGTGGACATGCGATAGCCACTTTGACGATAAGGTGTGTAGAACTCAAAACCCTGATCGATGAAGTGGCCGAATTTATCCGTGCCCACCAACTGGCCGTTTACCTTCACCGTGGAAGCAAGCTTCAAACGGTTGAAAACCCAGCCATTATCCAACACGCCATCATAGACCGACTGCTGTGCCGTCATCTCGCGTTTGGCGATTTCGGAATTATCTTCGGCCCAGGACTCCAACGAACCAATAAAGAATCTTGCATCATTCAGATCGTGAAACAAAATACGCAATTTGCGTGGGTCGCTGCAGGAAATACCTTCAGCACTTGCTTCTGCCTGCAGCTCTTGCAGGCGCTTGTTCATCTCGCGATCAAAAATTTCAGTGCTGTCGGGAAGACTTTTGTTTCGCCCGGTCAGATTGTCAGTTTCCTTGGCTTGCGCAGAAACCACAAAGACGGAAAGCAGAGTTGGCAGAAGTACAGAATGCAGAAAGCTCATAGGACTTCTTATCGGAGGAACGATAAACTCCTATGAGCGAAAAGAAAAAAGCGAATCAGACTTTCATTTGAAGGCGCTAAACAGATTTGGCGCCCCCGTTCTTACTGCTGCAGGCTTACGACATCTGTGAACAGACCAAGAACTTCCTTGGGCTTTTCGATACGGCTAAAAAGACTGTACTTGCGAGCGCAAATAAGCTTCAGCGACGTATCAATGTCTCTGTTCGAAGAATAGATGAACGATTTGGTATAGATTTTTTGAGTCTCCAGATCCAGGCCCTTGTCATTGTCAACAACACTCACCACCGTAAACTTCAAACCCGCTGGTAATACAATCAAACCCTGAGCATTTACATACTGGCTGTTGCGCAGGTTGTTTCCCACCAGACTGATGTAGCAGTGGTCATTCTTGTATTGTGTATAGAAAGACTGACTGGAACGGCTGTTCTGAGCATCAAAAGCAATGTCTTTTTTTAGAACCAGCTGCATCTGCGTCTGAGCCAGAGAAACACTTGAAAGCAGAGAAAGCCCGATAGTGACTGCAAATAAACGAAAAGTGGTAAGCATAAACATCCTTTCTGAAAGGAGCATATGCTTACCACAACTGTTTTGATACTGTCGGACCTATCAATGGGCCCCTTGAGTATTTATAAATTTTCCCTGTTCCCAAATAACGCCGAAACGCCCCTGAGCGTTTATTTAAAGGCGTAAAGAAGGCTGCCACCCTTGATCAGATTGATAACCTTGTCACGGTTGGCTTGAGAAACCGCCGGACATCCCCAACTGCGTCCCTGGATCACGTTGGAATCCTGAACATAACTTGCCCCGTGCACAACGATGGCGCGCGAGCGGGCATTGGAGTTCGTCGTGGACAGGCCATCCAGGCGCAGGGAATAGCCGTTGCTGCCCTGATAGGTCTCTGCCGTTTTATAGAAACCCAATGAAGACGCGTTGGAGCCTTCCACGTTGCTGAACTTTTCTGCGAAGCCGTCGTGATTGCTGTCAGAGCCTTTGCCGTGAGAAACGTGAACATTCCACACTGCGCCCGTTTTCATGTCGATAAAGTACCAGCGTTTCTGTGTGGACTTCTGACTGAAATCCAACACTGAGATCACCGCCTGATTTTTGAACTTCGCCTTGTTTTCGTGGAAGTACAAAACTGCTGTTTCCAAAGCCTTGGTTGGAACAATGTGATTTGGATCCAGGTGCTGATACTGACTTAGCACATCGTCATTCGGGTTGGTCGCGACTGGTGGCGGGGTTTCAGGCTCCACGAGCCCCGGCGTTTCGGTGCTTGGCAACTCGGTGCCACCCTGAGCAGAGTTTCCATCCGCCGGCTGTTGGGCTGCGGGTTCATTATTAGGGTCATCTGGCAGAACCGGAATTCCAGGTCCGCAGGCTGCCAGCAGAAGTGTTGTGGAAAGTACTGCGAGTGTTTTAGCGCGTAAGAAAGACATCGTGCCGATCCTCCGTTGGTTGTTCCCAGAGAAAATCGGTCACTCGTATTTAAAACTTTAAAGACTGTGGAATTGCCTGAATATTTATCAGCGGTTCAGAGGGAAAGTGTCAGCTTTTTTGACACTTTCCCGACCAAAAAACAGGTCCAGAAAAACTGTCGAACAGATGCTCTGCCTGCCTTACTTCAGCGAAGCGATGTCGATAACGAAGCGATAGCGCACGTCGCCCTTCAACATTCTTTCGTAAGCTTCATTGATTTTGTCGATGGCAATCAGTTCAATGTCCGACGTGACACCTTTGGCAGCGCAGAAATCCAGCATCTCCTGAGTTTCTGCAATCCCCCCGATCAGAGAGCCCGCAAGACTGCGACGCGCACCAATCAATGGGAAGGCGTGAATGGCCTCTGGCTTGTCAGGTACACCCAATAGCACCATCGTGCCATCCCGTTTTAACAACTGCAGGTGCGCCCCCAAGTCAATCGGCGCCGACACCGTGTTGATGATCAGATCAAACTTGCGATTGTATTTTTTGAAAGTTTCACTTTCTGAAGTCGCCGCATAGTCATGCGCCCCCAGACGGTGGGCATCATCTTTTTTCTTGTTTGAAGAGCTCAGCACAGTGACTTCCGCCCCCATTGCAGCCGCCAGCTTCACAGCCATGTGACCAAGGCCTCCCAAGCCCATCACCGCCACTTTGCTGCCCGGGCCCACTTTCCAATGACGAAGCGGCGAATAGGTGGTGATTCCTGCGCACAACAAAGGTGCCGCTTTATCCAAAGGAAGTTTGGGTGAAATGCTTAGGACAAAATCCTGATTCACCACGATCTGCGTGGAGTACCCGCCTTGGGTGACGGTCTTGCCGTCTTTTTCAAGCGAGTTGTAAGTGCCAACAAAACCGTTTTCACAGTATTGCTCCAGTCCTTCGTCACAGGAACTGCAGTGACGGCAGGAATCCACCAGACAACCCACGCCGACAGAATCACCGACTTTGAATTTCTTCACGTTGCTGCCGACTTTAACGACCTTGCCAACGATTTCATGCCCCGGAACCATCGGGAATTTGGAGCCGCCCCATTCATCACGCACCTGATGCAGGTCCGAGTGACAAACTCCGCAAAAGTGGATGTCGATCTGGACATCGTCGACGCCAGGATCACGACGCTCAAATTTAAAAGGTTTCAGAGGTTCTTTGGATTGGTATGCGGCGTAGGCATTCACAGGAATCATACGAGTTTCTCCTTCAAGATAATGAGAGGTTAGGCTCGTATTGAGGTCATGACAACCCATGACCCCGAGATTAAAACTTTGGCCCACAAAGAATGTGGGACTGCAGGAAACTACATTTTCAGAGGCAGCAGTGTCTCAGACAACTCGACTGATTCCGGAGTCAGATCCAGCACGAAAGGCGACACGCGCAAACCTTTTTGATGAGCTTCGCGCAGCAGACGACCATATTCCGGATCAATGTCATCTGCCGGAGAAAATGATCCGCAGTCGTGACGCTGGATTGTGAACACGATTTCCGCAGTGTGGCCTTGCTCTATCAACGCCATCAACTCGCGCAAATGCTTTTGTCCGCGCTCGGTCACTGCATCCGGAAACTTCGCCGTGCTATCTTCAGCCAGGGTGACGTTCTTGACTTCAATGAAGTGCATTTTATCACTGTTGTTTTTCTTTAAGGCAAAATCCAGACGGGTTTCAGCGCTGATTTTATATTCCGGCTTTACTTCGTCAAAAGCCGCCCAGTGAGCAAAACCGCCCACAACCTCTTTTTTATGGCCGACAACATGATGAAGGGTTTCGCGCACCACGGTGTTCGGAGTGGCCGTGTTGACCCCCACCCAGGAACCTGTCGGCGACTTGATCATTTCCAGAGTGTATTTCAACTTTCGTTCAGGATTGGTGCTTTCAGAGAACAGGCAATGCTGGCCGGGATTGTTTACACTTTTTAAACTGCCGGTATTGGGAACGTGGGCGGTCACCTGCTGCCCTTGGAACTCGATATCCGCAAAGAAGCGCTTATAACGCTTTAGAAAAATACCTTCTTGCAGCTTGCTGTGAAACTTCATAGGAACCCCAATCTTCAAGTCAAAACCAACACCCTGAAATTAGTCCCTGAAAGGGCCTTTTGTCGACCCCTTTCAAAGCCCCCCGCCCCGCCCGCAACCTATTGGAAACCGTGGAAAAATCACACTGTTACGTGGCATCCTGTGACGACTGATTTTCAATACCGTTTATGCTGCGTGTTATCCCGTGCAAATGCTCTAGGGTGAGTCTAGAACGAGGTGTTTTAGATTTAGATATGAACAACGAAAGGAACTCTCGCAACATGGCAACTGATGTGAAACTGCCCGAGCTTGGAGAAGGCGTTACTGAAGGTGAATTGGTAAAATGGTTGGTAAAACCAGGCGATGCGGTCAAAGCGGACCAGGCTATCGCGGAAGTATTGACTGACAAAGCAACGGTAGAAGTTCCGTCACCGGTTGCAGGTGTCGTAAAAGATCTTAAATTCAAATCCGGCGACGTTGTAAAAGTCGGCGCGACGATGATCACTCTTGATGGTGCAGGCGCTGCAAAACCAGCAGCCGCTCAACCGGCAGCAGCAGCTCCGGCTCCAGCAGCTTCCACTCCAGCTCCGGCTGCAGGTGGCGGTAAGGCACAAGACGTAAAATTGCCTGAACTGGGCGAGGGCGTGACTGAGGGCGAACTGGTTAAATGGTTGGTAAAACCAGGTGACTCTGTAAAAGCAGATCAGGCGATCGCTGAAGTTCTGACGGACAAAGCGACTGTGGAAGTTCCGACTCCAGTGGCTGGTGTTGTAAAAGAATTGAAATTCAAATCCGGCGACGTGGTAAAAGTCGGTTCCACCATGATCATCCTTGAGGGTGCAGGTGGTGCCGCGGCTCCGAAAGCGGCTCCAAGTGCTGGTCCAGTGCAGTCTGCGCCTGCACACTCCGCGGCTCCTGCTGCGAAGGCAGCAGCTCCAGTGGCAACTGCTTCCAGCGACATCTTCCCACCTGTGGCAGACTCCAAAGTTCTGGCGACTCCGGCGACTCGTCGTCTAGCGCGTGAAATGGGCGTTGATATCAACTCTCTTACCGGAACTGGCCTTGCGGGTCGCGTGACTCGTGAAGACGTTATGTCCTCCGGTGGTGGCGCAGCTCCGGCAGCAGCGAAAGCGGCTCCAGCAGCAGCGGCTATGTCCATCCCGAAACCAGCATACCAAGGCCCGGCAGGCGCAGCGGAAGAGCGCGTTCCTCTGATCGGTATCCGCAAGAAGATCGCTGAAAACATGCAGCGTTCTAAACACGTGATCCCGCACTTCACCATCATGGATGAAGCGAAAGTGGATGCGATGGTTGCTCTTCGCGAAAGCCTGAAAGAACACGCAGAGAAAAACGGCACGAAGATCACTTACCTTCCTATCGTTATGAAGGCTTTGATCGCGACGATCCGCGAATTCCCGATGTTCAATGCATCTATCGACGATGCGGCTGGCGAAATCGTTTACAAAAAGTACTTCAACCTGGGCTTCGCAGCGGACACTCCAAACGGTCTTGTTGTTCCAGTGATCAAAAACGCGGACCAGAAGTCCATCCTGGAAATCTCCAAAGAGATCCTGGATCTTTCCAAGCGTGCGCGTGACGGCAAATTGAAACCGGATGAAATGAAGGGTGCAACTATCACTGTGACGAACATCGGTTCTATCGGTGGCACATACGCGACTCCAGTGATCAACCACCCTGAAGTGGCGATCCTGGGCATGTACAAAATCGACGAAAAAGTGGTTCTGAAAAACGGCCAGGTTTCCGCGATTAAAGTTATGAACTACACAATGACTGCCGATCACCGTTTGATCGACGGCGCTGTCGCTGCAAGATTCCTTGCTGCCTTCATCGGCCGCATCGAAAACCCAGGCAAACTATTGGTGGAGCTAATTTAATATGCAAAATTTTGACGTAGTAGTTATTGGTGCGGGTCCTGGCGGTTATGTGGCTGCGATCCGTTCTGCACAACTTGGTTTTAAAACAGCAGTTATCGAACGTGAATTCCTGGGTGGCGTGTGCTTGAACGTGGGTTGTATCCCGTCCAAAGCCATGATCACTGCGACTCACCTTTTGCACAAAGCCCAGCACAATTTCAAAGAAATGGGCTTGAACATCAAAGGTGGCATCGACGTGGACATGAAACAACTTGTGAAATGGAAGCAATCCGTTTCTGACAAGATGTCCGGTGGTGTAAATCAGCTTCTTAAAGGCTACGGCGTTACCATCATCAAAGGTGATGCTGAATTCAAGTCTTCCAAAGAAATCTCTGTGAAGTCTTCTGCAGGGACTGAGTCAGTTCAGGCGAAATACTTTGTTGTGGCGACAGGTTCCCGTCCGATTGAAATCCCTGGTTTCAAATTCGACGAAAAAGACATCTGCTCTTCCACAGGCGCTTTGGCGTTTGATACCATCCCTAAACGCGTGGCGGTTATCGGTGGTGGTTACATCGGTCTTGAGATCTCTTCTTACCTGCGCAAGCTGGGCACGGAAGTGACTGTGATCGAAGCGCAATCTGCATTGTTGGCGGGTGTGGTTGATCCAGACTGCGCGCAGATCGTGACTCGCAAACTGACTAAAGCGGGCGTGAATGTTCTTTACGGCGCAAAAGCCAAAGGTCAGAAAAAAGTCAAAGACGGCTATGAAGTGACTGTTGAGATCAACGGCAAAGACGAAGTTGTAAAATGCGACAAGATCCTTGTGACTGTCGGTCGTCGTCCAAATGGCGATCAGGCGAACCTGAAAGCGGCTGGCATTGCTGTGGATGAGCGTGGCTTCGTGAAAGTCGATGCTCAACGCCGCACGAATGTTTCCAACATCTTTGCTATCGGCGATATCGCCGGTCAGCCGATGCTGGCGCACAAGGCCTCCCACGAGGGTGTTTTGGTTGCGGAAGTGATCGCGGGCCATAACCGCGTTTACGACGCGAAAACAGTTCCGGCAGTTGTCTTCACCGATCCTGAAATCGCAGCCGCCGGTATGACTGAAGCTGAAGCGAAAGCCAAAGGTCACACCGACCTTCTGATCAGCAAGTTCCCGTTCGCAGCCAATGGCCGTGCGGTGAGCATGATGGAAACAGACGGTTTCGTGAAAATGATCGCAGATAAGAAAACCCACGTATTGTTGGGCGTTCACATTGTCGGTCCGGAAGCTTCCAACTTGATCTCTGAAGCAGTTTTGGCGATCGAAATGGGCGCACGCATTGAAGACCTGGCGCTTTCCATCCACCCTCACCCGACTTTGGGTGAAACCATGATGGAAGCCGCAGAGGCGACCCTGGGTCACGCGATCCATATCATTCAAAAACCTTTGAAAGCATAAGCTTTCTGCGAAAAGGCCGGCCGCAAGCCGGCCTTTTTCATACAGCCGTGAGATTTTTGCCTGTTTCTCCCCCATCTGCCTTACAAATCTGTAAGTAAGTTCAAAAGTGCACCCACTTTCAGTCCTTATCCGGTATGAATTATACCTAAATACGGATTAGATTATGGAATTAGCATTAAATACACAGACAGCCATCTATCGCTCAAAACTTATTGAGTTGGCCTCCCTGCTGAAATGCCTGGGCATTGAAATGCGCGCTTATGACAACCCTCAATTGCAATACTTTACAAAGCTGTCTCCCGCCCAGCAGGCGACGGTAAGCCAAGCGCTGGAAGCCTATGTGGGTGCCTTGCGCTCTGAGTATGTAGAGGGTGATTTTTCCAACGAGCGCTTTGTGCTGCAGTTTCTGTTTCGCATGGGCATCGTTCCGCCGTCGGATCTGCACGACACTCTGGACAAGGAAAAGTACATCCAGATCTATAATGCCGACCAAATTCAGATCTTCCGCTCTTTAAGCTGCTATGACCGCTGTTCCTTCACTCTGGAACAACTGACGACTCACACGTGGTTTGATCTGTGGGAACGCGACAGCCTGTTTTATTACGCCTGCTTTGGATTGGCGGCCACGGCTTTGAAGATCGTAAAGTTCACCAAACTGCGCTTGAACTTCCCTTATCACCGCGTGACTGAAATTAACTCGGCCCACGAATTCTCATTTGATTACCGTATCAAATCCCTGAGCGCCTTGACCCGTCAGGGAAAGCTGCAGGCGGCTCTTTTGATCGAAGACTGGAAATTTTAGCCATTCTGACACCAAAAACCGTCGGCATCGTTCCTGCATAAAAGCGGGGTACAAGATTTTTGAAGTCATAATGACACCTTTTTTGGGGGAAACGATGAAAAACCTATTCTTTGCAATGCTAATTGTCTTTGGTTTGGCACCATGGGCTCACGCCGATGTTTTGGAAAGCCAGTATCAAGACGCGGAAACAAGCTACATCCGCCCAGGACCGCGCCCAGCGCCTTATCCAGGCAACCCGCGCCCGGATCCATACCCGCATCCAAATCCACGTCCAAACCCACCAGCTCCGTACCCGAATCCATATCCAGGTCCGGGCCCAGGTGTTGAGTACATCACTTGTGAATCCTGGAATTACTATTATCAAGAGTGCTACTTCAACCCGTACAGAATTCACTCTGTCAGACTTTACAATGTGATCTCTTACGATGCGTGCCTGTACAACAACACGTACGGCATCTATGGGGATCGCGTGTGGGTGAACCGTGGCTGCCGCGCTATCTTTGAAGTCATCCGCTACTAACATTGGGATACATTCAAAATCAAAAAGCCGACCTTGCAGGGGTCGGCTTTTTTTTGTTTTTAACGCCAGTGCTTTTCTAGCGAACGCGCAAAAAGGACTTGCGCTGATTC
Organism: Bdellovibrio bacteriovorus; assembly: GCF_002208115.1. Lineage (NCBI taxonomy): Bacteria > Pseudomonadati > Bdellovibrionota > Bdellovibrionia > Bdellovibrionales > Pseudobdellovibrionaceae > Bdellovibrio > Bdellovibrio bacteriovorus. The sequence goes on from NZ_CP020946.1 coordinate 3,042,880, forward strand.
AACTGCATCAGTTTTTCAGCCACTTTATTCTGTCGACTTTTCGATGTGCGATCAACAAAGACCACACCCGGCGCGGATGATTTCAGGATAGAACTAACATCGGCAAACACCGCCACCCCGCTTTGACCAGGCAACAGTCCGCTGTAAACTCCTCCGTAACCCGTCACCCCTTGAGCACTAAACCCGGTGAACAGATTCGCGACGATCCCGGCACTGAGAGAATCCGTACCCAAGGCATACCCCAGCACCACCTTGGGAGCCTGCAAATCCAGATTCAGATATAGCTTCGAGACACGACTGTCGCTCAGTGGGATCGAATACCATTCTTCCGCCTTCACTCCCATGACCGGAAACAGGGTTCCGTTGGGCAAACCTTTTTCCGCCTGCAAAGCGGGAATCTTGGTCACCCGAGAAAAGTTCAATACCAGATCGATATCGGTAATCCCCGGCACTAGGGACGAGACATTGAGCATTCCCAGCATCTCCACTGGGTTTTCCGGATTATAAATCGGCAACTGCACGCTCATAATCTGCAGGTTGTTGGAATCCACCTGAGTTTTTAGAGAAACATACACGTCGCCTTGGGTGATTTTGGAGGAAAGGGCCGCCCCTTTAATAAGGCCTTCCTGCGAACAAGCGGCCAGGGTCAACACCGTGGCAGCCAACAGCACTGTTTTTTGAATCAGGGATGAGATCATTGAAACGCACTCCTTGGTTGAAACGAACAAACTTGCCCCTCCAGTTTCGGAAAAAGCCAACTGGACTAAAGGGGGGCTGTTTAAATCTTTACAAAATCGAAACTCAGTCAGAATATTCTTTCAGGCCCTACTGTCTCAGGTTAAGAATTCCGCGCGGGAGATATTCATGAAAACTCAAATCGTTCTGGCCACTTTGCTGTCCTTATCCACATCTGCTTTCGCAGCCGAAACAGTTTCGGTCCAAAAAGCTTTGCCCGAGGTCGGCAGCAATCTTTCCGGGATCACATACAATTACGACAGTGATTCTTACTTTCTGATTCAGAACAATTCAGGAAATATTTTTGAATACAAAGCCGACTTTACCAAACCCGTGCGCACGATCCGCATGACCAATCTGACTGACGCAGACACCGAAGACATCGTATATCTGGGCAACAATCAGTATGCGATCAGCACGGAATCAAACCAGGTGCTGATTTTGAAAATTGATGAGGTTCAAACGACGGTGGATGTTCGCGACTCCCGCGACGATGTGCAAATGATGCAACTTCCGGCTCCAGCGAAGCACAACAAGGGACTGGAAGGAGTATGTTTTTCAAAGAAACACAACACGTTCTATGCCGTTCAGGAGAAAAAGCCCAAGCGCATCTTTGAATGGACCCGCCCTTCTCATGGCAATGACATCGCCGACGCTGCGGCTTTGGGTGTGAAAGAACCGTTCGATACCGAAAAGATTCTAAAACACGTGATGAGCGATCTGTCGGCGTGCATTTATGACGATAAAAATGACCAGTTGCTGCTGCTAAGCCACGAATCTTCCCGCGTGATGCGACTGAACCGTCAGGGACAGGTGGTCAGCACCACAGATCTTCCACTGCTTCCAGATCAATACGAAGGAATGACGTTCTCGAAAGACGGAAAGCTCATCGTGGTCAGCGAACCCAACATCGTGGTGATCCTGAAATAGGATCACCACCCTAAAGAGGACTATTCCAGATAGTTCTTTTTCAAAGCGGCGAGCTTTTCAGGGGTCAGGGAATATTCGACGGCAAAATAGCGATCCATACTGCCGTAACGCTCATGAATTGCATCCAAGGCCGAACCCAGGAAGTTCTCTTTTACTGACATCAGGTAATGCAGGTTCTCAAGCCCCTTGGTGGACAGCTTGGATTCAACTTTGCTTAAGACTTGTTCCCGGAACGGCTGCAGGGTCTGCTCGGTGCGCAGATAATCTTCCAAAACAGCGTCACGGGACACTCCCAAAGACAACAACATCAAAGCCGAACCAACACCCGTGCGATCTTTACCGACAGCACAGTGCTGAACCAACGCGCCCGTTTCAAGGGGCTGCACACGTTCAAACAATCTGTGATAAGCGCGATTGGCAAAAGGCAGCTGCTTATACAGGCTTTCCATAAAGTCATGGGGAATCACACGCAGGTTTTCATCGGCCCAAAAATCGTGATTGTCGTTTTTGACAGAGTGAGATTCCGGATTGGCCGGATGGCATTCATACCGAGCCCCATTCCAAACCACATCTTTGTCGGCGGCGGACTCTTTCAGATCGCGATAATCCAGAATATCAGTCACCCCAAGAGATTCCAACTGAGCACAGTCTTCAGCCGTCAAACGAGACAGGGAGCCGGAACGATATAGACGGTTTTTTTTAACCCGTCTGCCGTCCGTTGTCAGATACCCACCCATGTCCCTGAAATTGATTCCGCCCTGAAGTTTCATTCCGCACCTTTCCGTAAAAACCCATGATAACACGAAGCGCGTTTAATTCATTTTCAATTAGGTCCTTGGCCCGGCGTTTTATGGGAATCTTGTTGAATTGGCGCATCAAAAATGGAAATTTGCGTCGCATGAAAGCCAAATTCGCATTCGTTTTTGCCCTGTTCCTGGGTCTTCAGGCCACCGCCGCCTGGGACCTGAATGACGTCTCTTATCTGATGCCATTGCCAGTCCGTTTTGGCGACGACAATCTGATGGGTATCAACACCCCCGGCCGCGGCGGCCCGCTGCTGAATCCGGCCTTCATGGGAACGATTCCCCCACTGACTCCGGTAATGAGTGAAAACGACGTAGCCACATCCCTGCGTGTGATTGCCGTGCGCATCGACCCGTGCTTCCCCCTGCCAACCCCACAATCCTGCCAAAAACAAATCCGCCTGGTATGGCAACCGCTGGAACCGGGCTTCCACAACCGCGTGCAAACGGTCGATGCCGCCCTTCACAGTTTTTATGTGCTAACCGACGCCGACTTTGATTCCCTGACAAAGGATCTGATGGCGTGGAAAGCCCGGAACAAAGTCGAAACCAAAGGTCTGCCTTTGCAGGTGCACCCCGCATGGGCCGTACAAGCCGATAAATCTCCAACGTTGTTAGAGTTCAACCACATCGTGCGCAAATACGCAGGCCCCGTAAACCTGACCCGCATCACCGCAATGGTGGTACGAGGCGCCGGCGACATGTGGTCCTTCCAAGGCTTTGAAGTGCGCAATGGTCAGTTAAAATTGATGAAGATCCCACGCGTAGACAGATCAGCCCAAGCCTTCGTCAACTTCGCAGTCCCTTCAGACCACTTCGAACGCGGCCTGATTTCCCCGGAAGCCACCGGAGAAGATTCTTTCAACAAAGTCATCGGCAATTCCGCCCGCATGAAAGTAGGCAACGAAGACCTGCTAAGAAAAGAACTGCGCGCTATCCACCGCGCCGAAGACCCGCACAGCTTCAACCCAGAAAACATGGACTGCGCCAGTTGCCACGTAGCCCAGCCAGCAAGAGTATGGTTGGAAAGAAACCGCACAGATCTAAACCTTGAAAGCCTGTGGAATACCCACGCCTACAAAAACCCAGCTTATGATTTGTCCAACGTAAGCCCCGACCAAAAAAACACCCAAATCATCCGAGCCTTCGGCTACTTCCTGGAAAACCCAGCCATCAGCCAACGAGTCATCAACGAATCCGCCGAAGTAGCCACAGCCCTAAACCAAATCCTAAAATAGCTCTGCACGAAAAGCGGCGCGCGATAGCGCCAGCGCTCTCCCAAAAGGCGGCGCCCGAAAGGGCCAGCCAAAAAAACCGCGGCGCGCGCAGCGCCAGCCCCCCCCGAACCCCGAAAACGCAAAAAACCAACCACCTGGAACAGCGGTTGGTCAAAAGGGTTCAAGCGCAAGGCGGAGGGTCCTACCGCAGCGGAGGCGTGCTCCAAGCACGTCGGAGCGAGGACAGGGCCCGACAACGCAGTCGATTGGGCCCTTTTCACCAACCGTAGCTTACTTAATGCATGAGTAGTAAACTTCGTAGTTTCCTTGTGGCAGCATTTGGTCGAAGACTAGGTTCAGTCCTTCCATCTTGCGAGTGCCATCATAAACCTGCCCATCTTTCAGAACCAGGATGGATCTCATGGCATCCACAACCGGCGCGCACGTCAGGGTGATGGATTTCAAAGTCTTGCGCACACCTTCGGCGATGCCCTGAACTTGGGCTGCATAATCAGATGCACACACGTCCCCGATCACACCGCCGGTCAGTTTGGAGATCTGCTCATAGCGGAAGCCGGCAGAATAACCTTCACCTTTCAAACACGCCTGATCATCAGGACGCGCGATGATGGAATGGAAGCTCATGGCTTTCTGGGAACCGAAGCTGTCGGCCACGAACTTCACAAAGTTTGCAGGATCATTCTTAGGACCGTTGGCCGATTCATCTTCGTCCGAGATCACCACAACCGCCAGTTGGGAATCGTTACGGATGAAGTTCGCGTTGCCACCAGAGGCCGTCATCGAGCGTTCGATGGCGCGGTAAGCAGCGAAGATACCCTGCTCACTGCCGGAACCGGTTTCAGATCTTTGCAAAGTGTTGCTCAATGTTGTGCGGGCTTCAGCGTCGTTCATGGAGGACGTCAGAATATACTGCCCCGGTTTGTTATAGAGAGGAACCAAGCGACCATCACCCAGGGTCTTGTGGACTGGATCGGTGGTGGTCACGGCAAGCTGCCAGTCCAGACCTTTCACCACATCCAGGAAGTTACGAACTCGGGACGCCATGCTTTTTTGCTCGTATTCCATGGAACCCGAGTTGTCGATCACGAACAGAATATCCACTTTTTGGTATTCGTTCACTTTCACATTGTTCACCATCTGTTTGTACATGGAGGACACTTTGAAAGAGATGGATTTTTCAGACGCATGACCCAGTTTGTCTTTTGCAGAAACTTTCAGAGTGTAATCACCACCAGCAAGCTTTGGCAGAACGATCTTGTTCTGACCAGCAGCGCAGGCTTTGGTGGAAGTGCCCATAGAACAAGTCACAGAGGCCACACCGGCACCCGCGTCCGTCACGGTGAAGATCAGTTCCACATCCAGGCCTTCTTCAACCGGAGCGGAAGGATATTTTGCAAACACGATGTCCGGACCGATCTGGTCAATATAGATATGACGAACATAGCAGGAACTTGTGCGTCCGTCGTGATCGCGGAACTGCACGCTGACAGGAACATTCTGATTGGTCTTTGAGCTTAGCAAGGTGCCAGAGTCCGCATAGTCCACCCAAGCACCGCCGCCGCAGGATTCATTTTCAGAAACCTTGGTGTAAGCCGTGTGGAACGGAGGATAGAAATCAAGACTGAGGGTGGTGGAAGCAGTCAGAACAGCGCCTTTGTTGATGTCAAAACCATCCGGTTCGGAAGGAGCTGGAGTGCCGCCACCATTGTCGCCCCCGGTACTGCCCTCTTCGCTGCTGCCGCCGCTGGAGCCGCCACCAGAGCCTGTTTCCGGCTCAGTGATCACACTGAAGTCACCATTGTTGAGGTCTTGTTTCACCTCGGTGCCGCCGCCATTGTCCAGACATCCAGTCAGAGCGATCGCTGCGATCAATGTGCTCATCAGTCCTAGATTCTTCATACCCTCTCCCTGCTTCTTTTGTGTTCCTTGAAACCATTTTGTCGGTATCCTCCGCCGCTTCTCAAGCGAATCTCATTTTGAAATTTTTGTGACTAGTGCGTTTACACCTCGAATGAAATTGCTGTCCAAAGGTTGCACACTGCTTTCTGAATTGGACCTTTGAAGAGAAAGAATGACTTGGACCTAAATCAGTGGCACAAACAAAATATGGCTGATCTGATTTTTCAGGATTGGGGACTTATCAACTATGATGAGGCCTTAAAAAAACAAAATGACCTGGTGGAAAAGGTGCATAACGAAGACCTTCCGGGCTTTCTTGTGTTCTGCACGCATCCTCCGGTGGTGACTGTGGGTCGCGCCACTCAGGCCGAGGATATCTTTGCCTGGCAAGGCCCGCTGGTGGAAGTCACTCGTGGAGGCCGCGCCACTTATCACGGTCCCAGCCAGCTTGTGATCTACCCGATTTTGAATCTTTCCCACACCCGCAAGGGTCGCAAAGACCGCGAGATCAATCCTTACTTGAAAGTGTTTGAAGACGCCATTGTCGACGTGTTGAAAACTTATGGACTCAACGGCATCGAAGGTCGCTCTTCGGCCAAACAAAACCTGAACCGCCATGATGCCGATGACACGGGTGTCTGGGTGCAAGATCACAAGATCGCCTCTGTTGGCGTGGGTGTGCGCAAATGGGTCGCCTTCCACGGAGCGGCCATCAATCTGACTTTTGATGAGAAGGCCTTCCAAGGGCTTCGTCCCTGCGGCTTCCCACCGGAGGTGATGATCAGCCTTGAACAACTGCTCAAGGCGCCGGTCGACGTGAAGGAATTTAAAGAAAAACTGAAACGCCGTTTGCTGGAAGTGCTTTGATTCCACAAAAACAAAAGGAGCCTTGCAGCTCCTTTTTTGTTTCCCTTGAATCAGGAATTACTTCTTTTTCGTGATCAGGTGATCGACGGACCAGCGGCCCGCCCCGTGCAACACAAAGAACAAACCCGTGAACAGGTACAACAGACCCATTTCCTTCTTCACAAACGGATCGGCGGCGTGCACACCAAAGACGGCTACGACCATCGTGAACACCATGAAAGCCGCTGCCGGACGAGTCAACAGACCCAACGCCAGCAAAATACCCCCGGCAAATTCAGCCAGGCCCGCACACCATGCAAAGAATTCCGGCGCCGGGAAGCCCATAGAGCGAACACCTTCCACCAGCATCTCTGGCGGAGGAACTTTCCCCAAACCGTGAGAGAATGCCATCGTCAGACCAATGAACACGCGCAGTACAGTCAGCGCAAAATCATCCATCTTGGTATTGAAATTTCTAGGTGCAATCAGTTTGCTCAGCAGTGTTTTCATCAGGGAATCCTTTCTATGATGTTCATTTACAACGCACAGTGGGACTAAAAAAGAACCAGGAACCTTTTATTTTAACTCGGGGGCGGAGGCGCGGAACTTTTTCAGGATTGGCATGATCAGCGCACGCTTGCTCAGATCACTGGCGGATACTGATTCAAACAATTCCACCAGATGCTCGCTGGATGCTGTGGTGATATCGCCGTCATGAAATGCCATGGACCAGTCCGGGAACAGACGTTCTGCCCCGATGGCTTCAATCAAAACTTTGACGGAATAATTTCGATCATCGTCACGGATGGCAGTCAGTACGTTGCGCACCGGAGCCTCGTCCCCTTCCAGAAGCTGAACGAAATATCCATCACGAAAAATCAGCAGACCCGTAATGCCCAGGCGGGCATTGTTTCTTCGGGACACTTCGAGGATCTCACGGATGTCCGTGTAGCTCAGATCCTCGGCGGCCTTGCTGAAGTAGACCAGATGGAAGACTCCGCTCATATGCCGGCAGGGCCAGTCGTAGACATCATGATCACGGCATCACCCTTAACCACAACGTCACCATTAACCTTCGCCACGTTCGTTTCAACCGTCGCGATGCCTTTTTCTTTTCTCAAACCGGTGATTTTGATGGTGATAACAATCGTATCATCAACGAATACCGGATTAACGAATTTCATATTTTGAGCAAGGTAAATACCACCCTGACCGATACCATCAACCAGCGCTCTGGAAATCAGAGCGCCGACGATCATACCGTGAGCGATACGACGACCAAAACGGGTTTTTGATGCGTATTCATCATTCAAATGAATTGGATTGTGGTCTCCGGATAGCTCCGCAAATTGCTGGATCATTTTGTCCGTCACTTGCACAGTTACCTTTGCTTCAAATCCTACATCAATCACTTCAGCCATGAAAAAACTCCTAAAAACCTACAAGATATTTGCTGCCAGCTCGGCCAGCTCAGATCTTTCACCTTTGGTCAGAGTCACATGGGCCGCAATTGGGTGGCCCTTGAATCTCTCAACCGCATAGGTCAAACCGCTGTTCGCGGAATCCACGTAAGGATTATCGATCTGATAGACGTCGCCCGTAAGGACAACCTTTGTCCCTCGACCGGCACGCGTAACAATTGTCTTGATCTCGTGCGGAGTCAAGTTTTGTGCTTCGTCGACGATCAGGTACTGCTTCGGAATGCTGCGACCGCGAATGTAAGTCAGAGGCTCAATGTTCAGCATCCCCTGATTGATCAATTCTTGCGCACGCCCCGCTGCTTTTTTGTCCGCACCCATCAAAAATTCGACGTTATCGAAGATAGGCTGCATCCAAGGATTCAATTTCTGCTCGATGTCACCAGGCAGGTAACCGATATCGCGTCCCATAGGGAAAATCGGACGGGACACCAGCAAACGCTGGAACTGCCCTTGATCCAAAGTTTTATGAAGACCCGCGGCAATCGCCATCAATGTTTTACCCGTACCGGCTTTACCCACCAGGGATACAAACATGATTTCATCATTCAGCAAACAGTCCAATGCGAAGGCTTGCTCGACATTTCGGGCATGAATACCCCAGATGGAATCAGCGGCCTGCATCAAAGGAACAATGGCCTTGTCCGCCAGGCTGTAACGACCAATCGCAGAATGATTCGGGTTCGCCGCATCTTTCATGATCACGTACTGATTGCCATAAAGTTTCACGTCTGTGATGAAGCGTTTTTCGCGATAGAAGGCATCAATCTGCTCTGGAGACACCATGATCTCCTGATAACCCTCGTAAAGATCATCACGGTTGATATCGTTGGCATCATAGTCATTGGCAATGACACCGTAAACATCCGCCTTGATACGCAGGTTGATGTCTTTGGTGATCAGCTCAACCTTGTAGCGCGGGTGCTGCTTTTGCAAAGCCAAAGCTGTGTTCAGAATACGGTTGTCCGCTTTCTGATGATCCAGCTCTGACGGCATACCTGCCAGCATCAGATCCGTGTTGATGTATACCATGGTTTCGGAGTTGTCGATCTGAACACCGCTGGCCAATGAGCCCTTGGACCGAAGAACGTCGATAAAGCGGCTGAACTGACGCGCATTTCGACCGTTTTCACCCTGGTCACGTTTGAACTTGTCGACTTCCTCGATAACAGAGATAGGAATGTGTACGTCAGCCTCACCGAATCTCAGGATTGCCTGGGAATCGAAAAGGATCACGTTCGTATCGACAACAATTTTTCTGCGCTTAGCTTTGCTCAATGGACACCCTCCGTAGTTATAGTCCATGCGTGCTGCAAACTGTTTTCAGCTGCAAACACTTCACAGCTAAATTGCAACAAATCGCAGGACCAAAGTCCACGCAAAACGGCGTCCCAAAAAATAAAAAGACCCGGCGAAAAATCACCGGGCCTTTGCCACTTTCATAATATCAGGACAGGTTATCAGGAGATGTGAGAAACAAGAACGTCGCCGGAATCTGTTTTCAGACTCGCACTGACGTTTTCGATGAACTTCACAAAGTGATGAAGCGCTACATCATTCATCGTGCCTTTGACAAAACCGGCACCATGACGAACAACGCCTTCGTCTTCGATGGCACGGCTGTTGGACACAGTGATCGTGAATGGGAAGTACGTGGAGTGATTCAAATACACTCGCATCGCCACTTCATCCCCGGCCACAAAGCCGCCTTCAGCCAGCTCCAGATCAAAAGCCAAACCGTTTTCCGAAATGTCGTATAGCGCGGCCTTCAAAAGGCCCTTTTCAGGAAGTACGACAAAAGCTCCCACGAATTCAGTTAAAATTGTTCTTTTTACGTCACGACGGTCCCGGCTCAAAATTTCCTGGCGGGCCTCTGTAATGTCGAGAACTTCCGCGCGGACCTCAATTCCCTTGTTTTCCAAAGAATTCTGAGATCTTAGGCGTGGCGTAATATCGAGAACTTTCCCCATTTTTCCCCCTGTTGACTCATTTCTTATCGGCAGAATGTGTTTCAACTTTAGCCGTCTTGCCCAAAGGTCCAGTTTCGGCTTAAAATGAGACAATGGCAGTCATTAGGGCGATTCTCTGCAGTTTTATGTTCCATTTTTTGGTCATCGTGGGCCTGATCTGGCTTGCGCCCAAACTGCAACTGCCAGAACCCGAGGTAATCGAAGTCACCCTTTCCGACGAACAGAAAATCTTCAATGCCCTGAAACCCAAAGACCGCTCCGTGGTACGCCAGGCGGTGGTGCCGGAGAAAATGAAACTGCCCGAGGATGAAACTTTGGCGCGCTTTCTGTCTGAGCAAAAACAGCGCGTGAAAGAAGAAACTCAGGCGGCAAAATCCGGTATGACCCAAAACCGCAGCAACCGTGAAAGTGCGGTGAACAAACCCGAGTCCGCCCCGCCAAAAGTGGCTGAACAGAAAAAACAGCAGCACAACACCGAGGATGTCGACAAAGACGGCTATCGCAATGTGGATATTTCCAAAGAACTGGCCGAAATGAAACGCTACAATGACGGCTTTTCTTCCGTCGGCGAATCCCTGCCCACCGATGTGAAGGTCGGCTCATTCACCGCCCTGAACACAGACCGATATCTGTTTTATACTTTTTATGCCAGAGTGGAAGAGCTGATCCGCTACCGCTGGGAAACCCGCGTGCAGCAGGCCATCGATCAGTTCGATCGCATTGATCGCATCAACGCCGGGAACCGCAACTGGGTGACTCAGGCTGAATTTATTCTGGATCGCAACGGCAATCTGCGTTCGGCATTGATTATGAAAAGCTCAGGAATCAAAAACTTTGATATGGCGGCGGTGAATGCCTTCAAGGAAGCCCGCATCTTCCCGAATCCGCCGCAAGAGATGTTGAAAGAGGATGGCTACATTCACCTCGTGTTTTCTTTCACTGTGCGCTACAGCCCACCAGCTCTGGTGAACCGCAACTAAAGATCACGACTAAGGCTTGTCGCTCATTCCAACCCGGCCAACCATCGGCAGCTTCAATGCCGGTCGCATGAAATCAACCCCGAAGTTCAGGCCCAGCAGATTCAGCTCAACACCCTCGCCCAAGCCCACAGTCAGCCCCAGCATTCCAAACAAGGAAAACTGCACGCCGGTCTTGGATTCACTCCAGCCGACAATGTCCGCCTGATTGATCCAGTCCTTGCCGATAGCGTGCGGAGGAAGTTCCACCTTCAGTTCCGGCACGTTGCGGATGATATGGGAAATAAAGGTGTTGCTGTTCGGGCCCGGATAAGCGCGGTAAGTGTTTTTGTAGGCATAATCGCGCGCCAGCTTGTCGATTTGCGGAATGGCAGCTTCCGCCTCGGCACCCCGCAGGTCTTCGATCAGTTCGGGCTTGGCACCAAACCAGTGACGATCCGGAATGTCCGCCTCGATGCGAACAGCCTCCAAACCTCTTTTCACTCGCCACCCGATCACGTGATAGGTCCTATAGTGATCGGCATCTTTGGCCTTGGTCGCGATCCAGGAATGAACGGCAAAGTAGCCACGCCAACTGACCGTGCGGGCCGCATACACCTGAACCACGGCGCCTTTTTCTTCCTGAGGGGTTGGCGCCAGATGTGCACTGTCCCGGGTGGCCGTGCGCCAGTCTTGCGCTTGCGATTGAAAACCCAACAACATGAAAGCAATAAAAGATCCGATGAATTTCATTTCACCAGTATGGACTAATTTTTATTTTTTTGCGGGATTAAATGCTGAGGTCTGCTCAGAACTTAAGCTTTCCGCGGAATGAATTTCAACGACGCCGAATTGATGCAGTAACGAAGTCCCGTTGGCTCCGGTCCGTCATCAAACACATGCCCCAAGTGGGAATTCGACGACGACGCTCGCACCTCGATACGAGTCATGCCATGGGAATAGTCGGCGATCTCTTTCACCGCATCCGCAGAAATCGGATGCGTGAAGCTGGGCCAGCCCGAACCGGAATCAAATTTGTCGTCGCTGGAAAACAGCGGCACTCCGGAAATCGCATCGACATAAATGCCCTGCTCATGATGATTCCAATAGGCATTCTGGAACGGACGTTCAGTGCCATTTTCAACCATGATGCGATATTGTTCAGGGGTCAGAATCTTTTTCAGCTCGCTCTCGTCAGAGGGAAGCCCGCATTTTAAAACCTTGTCAGCCATACTTTAGTTGTACCCGGTCCAGGAGCTTTAGTCCAGAGTGTGGCCGAATTCATGTCGTTCGCCACTCAACCTTGCTACTATGTGGGAATGAAGAAGTTTTTATCCCTGACCCTATTGGCCGTTCTGATTTCGACCTCTATGCCCGCTTATGCCATGTTCACAGAATTGGGCCTGTCTTACGGAAGAAAAACCACCACCTTCGACAAAGACAACTCTTTTGACTCTGAATCCATCACAGGTTCGCTGTCCCTGTATTTCCTGGAGCGCCTGGCTCTGGAACTGAGCTACACCGACGCCACGGGCCTGCGTGAAGAAAAAGCCAGTCCATCCGACGCCCGCCGTACAACGACACAAAAATCCCAGATCCTGGGGGCGGATTTGATTTTGGTTTTTGCGGATAAAACCGCGTTGTTCCAGCCTTACATCAAAGGCGGCGGAGCGCAGATCAGCCGCTATCAGCAGATTAAAATCGAAGGTCAGGACACTTACACAATCGAACCTGAATCCGTCACCGTTCCCAGCTATGGCGTGGGCTTGAAGATCAAAGTCACTGAATCTTTGGGCATCAAACTGAGCTATGACGTATGGAAGACACCGATCGGTGACGGCCTGCAAACGGACGACAGCTCCATCCGGGCCGGTGTGACCTGGGCATTATGAGGCTGAAACTTGGCCTGACACTTCTTGCCGTCGCCACGCTGAACAGCGGATGTCAGATGGGCTATCTGATGAAGTCGGGCTATGGGCAGATGAAGCTGCTAAACAGCCGCATTCCTGTCGATGAAGCTCTGAAAGATCCAAACCTGGATGAAGGCAAAAAGAAAAAGCTGAAGCTTGCGCAGGAAGCCCGCACCTTTGCCGAAACCGAACTGCATCTGAAATCCACCAAGAACTACACCTCTTACGTAGAACTGGGCCGCCCCTATGTCACCTACGTGGTCAGCGCCGCCCCCAAGTGGGAACTGAAACATCACCAGTGGTCTTATCCGTTCATGGGAAAAATGCCTTACAAAGGTTACTTCAATGAAGACGACGCCAAGGAAGAGGAAAAGTCCCTGCAGCAGGACAACCTCGACACCTACATGCGCGGCGTTTCAGCCTACAGCACGCTGGGCTGGTTCAATGATCCGATTTTAAGTTCGATGCTTCGCTATGATGACTATGATCTGGTGAACACGATCATTCATGAAACTGTGCATGCCACTCTGTACATCAAAAATTCCGCCGACTTCAACGAACGCCTGGCCACGTTTCTGGGCAACAAAGGCGCCGAGCTTTTCTATTTGAAAAAAGAAGGTGCAGACTCGCCGACACTGAAGTTGATTCAGTCTGAAAACGACGACAGCAAAGTCTTTTCGCAGTTTATTTCGGCTGAACTGGATGCACTTGAAAAGTGGTACAAGGAACTTCCATCCAGTGAAAGATCCGAAGAAAAACGCACGCAGCGAATACAGCAAATTCAGAGTAAATTTTCGGCTGAAGTGGTGCCGCGCCTGAAGACGGAAAGCTATAAAAGATTCGCCGATGCGAAGCTGAACAATGCCCGCTTGCTGGTGTATCGCACGTATATGCAGGACTTGAGTGACTTCGAAAAGCTGTACGAACTCAGGGATCGCAGCTATTTTTCCTTCATTGAGGCCTGTCGCGGCCTAGAAAAAGCCAAAGATCCGTCCGCAGAACTCAAAAAAATGCTCTCTCCCCCGTAAGGGCTAACCCCCGAAAATCAGGCTTATTCCACAGCCTCCTGTTTAGGCAAAAATCTGCGAAATTTTCTGCCAGTTTTGTAATGTTTCGCTAAACACGTAAAACCACGATCAAAATCCAGTTCAAATAGCAGCCGAGCATTGTTAAGAATCTAACAATGCGAAATTGCTAAAGTATCATATAACCCATTCGGGTGATGTGACCCTTTGATATCATTGAAGAATTCTTTACACGCGCAGTGTGTCTCTGCTGGCGGAATAAAAAAAATACGACTAAAACTCGCTCACTTTCAAAAAACCATGTCAGGAAGTAACAGAACGTAACAGGACCCTGACAAGTCACAAAGAAACCGGAGAGAGCATGAAATTGAAGTTCCTAGGCGCTGCCCTTGTAGCACTAGCAATGTCCCTTACTGTCCACGCTGATGAATTCGATGGTGGCAGCCCAGATTACGATCCTCGTCCAAATCCACATTACACAGAAGCAGAGATCCAGAGAAAGATCGAAAACGAAATGGCCGTGGCTTGCAGAGGCAACCTTTGCTCTATCGTAGGAACTGATGGTCACGGCGAAGGCTGGACGGTGAGCTTCCAGGTTGGCTACGGCGACAATCCAAACAGCGGCGGCAACAACTTCTACATCGGCGACAGCCAGAATTCCACGAACAATGGTGGTGACTACTACGCAGGTATCACAGTGACTTACAAGAACTACTCCTGCAACTCCACTCTGCGTGTGACTCCTTCGGTTTATCGTTTCGTGAACACGTACATGTACAACATGGTGAACGCCGACGGCTCAACAAAGCGTAACTTCTCTCCTGCAGATCAAACTGTGATTCTGTTCTACACGACGATGCTGAACAAAGTCGATAACTGCAAAGCGCTGAACTAAACCCGGTAACTGGAAATACAGAGGACTCATGAACAAACTCACGTTGATCACTTTACTGATGGCCTGCACCCTGCCGGCACTAAGCCGTGCGGAAGTGCCAGCCCATCAGACAAGTCTTCTGAGTCCTCTGAAATTCACCAACCGCGCCCAGTGCGCGCTGGATTCTGAAAAACCGACATCCTCCATCATGATCATGATTGATGGTTACAATGCCGGCAAAACCGCGAACTCCGTCGCCAAATTGCGCGGCCTGAACACGGAAGAATACAGCAACAAGGCCATGAAGGAATTCCGACTTTCGGTGGCCTACATGACCCTGAACATCATGAACAAAATGATCCGTGGGCAGCTTCCGGTGCTGCCCATGAATCTGAAAACTGCGGATCTGCCAAAGTATCTGCAGGTCAACCGCAGCTGCGAAGCCAGTGGTGGCAATTGCACCGAGTTGAATGACTACCTTTCTCAAATCTGGGCCCGCGCCGGAAAACGCGCTGAACTGCTAGCCTTTGACAGCTTCAC
Organism: Bdellovibrio bacteriovorus; assembly: GCF_002208115.1. NCBI lineage: Bacteria > Pseudomonadati > Bdellovibrionota > Bdellovibrionia > Bdellovibrionales > Pseudobdellovibrionaceae > Bdellovibrio > Bdellovibrio bacteriovorus. Next base: position 3,058,084 of record NZ_CP020946.1, read on the forward strand.
TCAACAAAATTTCCCTCTGCATGCCTCCAAAGACCGCCTGGGCTGCTATTACATCAAAAAATTCTCGGCTCTGCAGGGGCATCTGCAAAACCCTGAAGTCAACCAGGCCAACCTGCAGGACATCGCCCTGGCCTACCTGAACGAAGCGGACTATCTGACGGGTTGCTTTAACGCCGATGACAAACTGAACAACCGTTTCGTGACCCTGCAAATCGACTGGGAAACGAATGCAAACTCCCTGGCACAACAGGGTTTCGACTTCTGGAACAGCTTGAAAATCTATCTGTCCTGGGCGTGGAGACACACCAACGAAGTTGAACAGCTAAGCCCTTCATTCGGTCGCATCTTCCGCTCTATCGCCTTGGAAGAATCCATCATGTTCACGCCGAACGGCTGCAAGTCCATGACAAAGCCTTCCTGTGACAGCGAATATCTTTCTTCAAACAGCATCCGCGAGCTGGCTAAAATCAGCGGCCCGACGCCTGAACACTTCGACACCGTCCCGGTGGGAACGGAAGCCGAGATGCTGGAAAAAGGCGTTCGTGGCGTGAACAATGACTTCCTGGGCACGCAGTCCTTCGACAGCGCTCAAGAATGGCTGGCGAACTTCCGTAAAAATGTGATTCAGTCCCGCGCTCTGATGAAAACCAAGTATCAGGCCGCGATCACCATTTTGAACCTGTTGCAGGATCAACTGGGCGCCGCCGTGCTAAGCACTGTGGTTTCCAAAGACATCAGCGCTCACCGTGGCAATGAAGCCATGATGAATGAGCTTTACTACATGTGCACTGAGATCCGTCTGGCCGGCGACGAGACCCTGGACTTCCTCAAGTCCGATATCGATCGCATTGCTCAGCTTAAAAACATGACTCAGATGCAGTACTCTGACCGTCGCTCTTTGCAAGAGCACGTGAACTTCTTCAATGCGGTTTCAGCGCAGGTTCTGCCCTTCTGTAACGAGCTTGAAAAACAAAACTACTGGAATAAATCCGGATACACCGTGAACAAGTCCGGATTCGCCCCCTGGGCGAAAGAGATGATGCAGCTTCAGGCCAATCCGGAAGAAGCCAAATTCATCCCGACAGCATTCAACAACCAGCCTCTGCTGTCCTGGAACAACCAGTCCGTTGCGGGCGCCCAGGCGATCTGCTACAGCTCTGTGGACTGCACCCGTCTGATGGTGAAAAGCATGGTGGACCTTTATGCGGTTTCTACCTATGCCGATGCGCTGGTTCCCCTGGCAGGTAAAACTTCTGATCCGAATCTGTTCAACCCGTACTCTGAACTGAAAACCTGTAAAATGTACGATCCCTGGTTCCAAACCCAGCGCATGAACAAAGTGCTGATGGTGGATCTGGCCAATACCGCCCTTTTCGGCTGGAACATCCTGCCAATCTATGTGGACGTGAACTTTACCGCTCCGAAAGTGGCTTCTTTCAACCAGTTGGTGAAAGACGGTAAAATCAAATTTGATCCACGTGTGGAAAAATCCAAAATGCAAACATCTCTGGTGGCAGATTTTGGTCCTTTGCTGGGCGCACCCTGTGCGGTTTCCCTGAATAACAACGGTATCAAGAACTATAACTTCTATTCTTTCTCTGGTCTGACGGTGAATTACTGTGATTCCAAACAGTCCAATGAAGTTGTTTCCAACAATCCAAGTGATTTTGCGACCGGCGCAAAAACCGCACGTTCTTTCTGCGGCGGCTGCACCCTGAACTTCACTGCGGTGGCGGCAGCATCCACCTCCACATTCGGCGTGGTGAATCCCGCGAAGTTTGTAGTGTATCTGTTCCGCACCTTCCAGAAGTACTTCTCTGCGAAGAAAGACAAAGTAAACATCCCGAAATCCTGGGAAGTGAACGCCGCCTACGCGGCCGAAGTTTACAAAAAATACGGCCAGATCCCATCCCACTGTGTGGATCAGCTCAGCAAAGGTCTGAAATGTTTCAGAGACAGTTGTGCCGCCAAAGCCGCTGATGTCTTTGAAAAGGCCTACAACACCAAGGTTCACGAAGTTTATATCCGCGAAGATGATGACAGCCAATGGCCGCCATCCGACACCAAAGAAGCATGGATCAAGTCTGATCTGTGCAAAGGCGAAGCGGTCATTCGCTTCACCTGCAATGAGCGGAAAGTTGAAAACTTCAGAACACATTCCATGTACGGATTCCACAAGTCCTGCAGAAGAGCGATGGGGAAATAATGAAATCGATTTTTCTGTCCCTGATGCTTCTTTTGAACGCCCCAGCAGCCTTTGCCTGGTCGGTTGAATCCGCTGTCGGCACTGGTCCTCGCGGCGAATTCCAGGACACCGTCACTCTTTACTGCCGTCCCGACGAAACCCTGTGCCAGGAAGTTTGCAAATCCCAGAATTCATGCTGGAAAGAGCAGGAGCTTTGCTTCAACTGCCTGGGCACCACCAACCCGATCCTGCGCACCGTGTTTACCGAGATCGACCGCCTGTACCGCAACAATCAGCGCGTTCTGCCTGCAGCGGAAGTGGCCCGAGTGTTCACAAAGGATCACATCTTTGTGGCCGCCAAAAGCATCTATAACTTCTATTCCGCCATCGACAATCAGGAAGTGATGGCAAGATTCCAAGGGCTGTGCCCGACCGGCACCGGGCAACCGCTGATTGTCCTGGAAAAAAACAAGTTTCAGGAACCTTCCCGGATCAAATTCATAGTTTGCGAAGGGACCGGCCAATACAACCAGGGAATGTACGTTTTGGAGTACAACCCTCAAGTGGAAACCGGAACCAACAACGAAATTAAAGTGAACAGTAAACCTTAAAAACAGAACGTTAGATCAAAAGGAGAAAACAATGACTAACTTGATGAAATTTGCAGCGGTAGCCATGCTACTGATCTCTGCACAAAGCGCGAACGCAATCTCTTTGCGTTTCAAATTCAAAACCTTCAGCTCTGGTCCAGACATCTACGCTTGTAATGCTGGTTTGAAGCACAATGCATCCGCTCACAAAGCGTGCTACTTCGAAGACACTCAGATCGCTTGTACTGCGGGTACTTGTACTGATGCTACCTGCCACACTCGTTGCGTTTGCACTAACGACAACGGTGGTGAGTACCTGATGGACTACATGAAGGGTCAATACAGCTCTTGGAACACTGGCGATGCTAAATGGAACACAAACTGGACAGCGACTACCCGTCAAGCTGGTCAGGGTTCTTTCGCAACTTTGGTAAACCACGAAGATGCATTCTCTAACCGTATCAAAGAACTGAGCTTCAACCTTGGTTCCGAGCTTTATGGTGCTGAGTACTTCGTTGATATCTGCTACCGTGGCCCTCAGATTGAGTACTGGGAAGACAACGTAGTTGCTAACTTCAGCCTGTTGGCTCAGGTTTCTGCAACTGACTTCGTTGCTACTGGCGTTAACCCAGGTGACAACAACCCAGACGGTCCAGGTTTCAACCACGGTCGTGATGGTTTGAACATGACTCCAAACATCAAGTACACGACTTTGTCCGGCTTGACTGTTGAGTCTTACACTGTGTGCGACCTTCAAGGCATGAACACATTCAAATACGCTCGCAACAACGCTAACCAGTACAACATGCTGGATAACGAAGCGAAGTTCTCTGACTGGAATGCTCCACAAAACGGTGGCGGTGACTTCTTCACTGGTACAAACCAGCCAACCACTTTGAATGGTGCTAAAGACCTTTACAACACATGGATCAACCAAAACACAAAAACTCCACGCTTCTGCCGTGTACGTTATGTGTTCAAAGAGACAAATCATGCTGCTGCCATCAAAAACCTGAGAAAATGGCAACGTCACGGTGCTGAAATGTGTACTTACACTAAAATCGAAGAAGGCGCTGCGAACTAATCGCCCTCTTGGTCTCTGAAAGGATCGGTCTTATGAGATCGGTCTTATGAAATTCAAAAATCTTACGGTTCTGATCCTTTCAGGGGTTGTATTTGTGCTGGCAGGCGAAGCTTTCGCCTGCCGCGCTTCTCGTGACATGAAACACAATTTTGCGATCAACTTTGAATCCAATCCGCCGATCCGTATTTACGGCGATGGCGAAGGTTCGACGATCCTTCCGCAAATGATCGACAAGTGCACTGAAAGTGCCGGCAGCTTCCTGATGCTTTCCAAAGGCGTCTATATGCCGAGTGATGTTTCGGATGTGGCGGATATTTCCCTTGATGGTGACCTACCGGATGAAAACATCTGCAAAATCGAAAATTCGATTTTCAGCAAGCCGATGGATCACAATCAAAAGAAATCTCTGGTTAAACGACAGCACAAATTCCTGCAGCAATGCGCCTTTGTGACCGTGGCCGAAGTCAACGGCCGCCCCCTTCGTTATAAATCCGACCAGCAATACTGCAAAACCATCCCGCAGGGTGCCAGCATGGTGCAAATGGAAGGGGAGTACTGCTTCCTGACCATCAACCCCAGCTACAATCTTTCCATCACCATGGGTTTAAAGCCTGAGTGCGCCACTCAGGAAAAAATGAAAGAACTGGGGCTTGAGTTCGGCGACATCGAAGCGGCTTTGAATTCTTATGTTGCAGGCGATGATTCCGGTCTCAGCCCTGACGTGACTGCCATTGGTTCTTCCCGCTATCGTTTTACTCTGCAGGCTCCCGCCAACATGATGGAGCTAAGCGAAGACGTGGGAATGGAGGCTCCACGCTTCCCCACCACTTACAATGCTGAATTCAACATGGGCGACCTTCAGTTCCGTCAAGCCGGTGAAGAGCGCGTGGATCTGAACATGTACCTGTCCGTGGATAACCGACAGCCTTTATTCTGCAACCAGGCTGGCCTGTGCACGGCACCGTCTGCTTACAACATCCCGGTGGCGGCCGAAGTTGAAGTCTTTAAGGTCGGCTCGCAAAAGTCTGTCTTCATCGACGGATGGACCAGCGGCGGCACCATTCAGGGCAACTGGCAGGGGCTGATGCGCTTCCCGCAACAAAGCATTGATGGCCTGAATTTCGTCAAAGGTGAGCGCTATAAAGTGGTTGTAACCATGATTGACCCGTTTGAGGACTTCTACATCTATCTGAACAGAGCCGAGCAGTTTCTGATCGATCTGAAAGCGGCCAATGGTGTTGCGGGATTGGATCAAATCCAGTCCATTCAGCCATTGTCTGACCTGCTGGGCCTGCCACGTTTGACGGGCTTGCCGCATATTTCCTCCGGCGATCTGAATTCAGATCTGGACATGTCCTTGAGCTATTTCAAGAAACTGGGTTCCACGCGCCTGTGGCCGACTTACTATGAGCGCCTGTGCGATCCCAGCCATGGTCAGTGCTATCTTTCCGGAAAACAAAAGTTCTGGAACCGCTTCTCTGCTGAATTCACCGTGGGTGAAAAGGGTGATGGTGGCAACTTCGACTTGAATGACATCCGCGTGATCAAAGAATCCCCGCAGGGCGTGGTTATGAACAAGCAGGTGAAAACTCTGCCTCGCTACAGATGTGAGCCGTAAGAATGAAAGCACTTCTTGTCACCCTGATTGCTGTTTTTTCCTGCCCTGCTTTGGCCCAGGTGGATGTCACAGTTTCATCCAGCTCTGAGGATATTTTTGTCTGCAACCTGACCCGCACCGCTTCACCTGTGGCCCCTTCTCCGGGCTCGTTTTCGGGCAGTGTGAGCTATGAGGACCTGAGCTCTCCGGTAAGTTCCCCCTGGCGCAACCGCAGTGTGGGACTGGCGCTGAATGAGGACTCTGACAAGCTGTTCTCTTTTGCCAATCAGTGGTTGTCCCGCATCACCCGCCTGAAGATGTCTTTTTCGTATGAGACCATGGGTGTCGGATACAAAGTGCACATATGCTATCTGGGCCCACTGGCTCAGTGCAAAGGCAATAATGGCAATGGCGAGGGCCATGGCTATGGCAATTGCAAAAACAATGGCAACAACGGCAACGGTGTTGGTAACGGCAATACCGGTGAAGAAGACTTCAGCGAAAGAATTTATTCATTGGCCGCCAACGTCCGAAATTCTGCCAATGCCTATACTGCGGCTGCGAACCTGTACTATCGTGTGACAACGTCCTGTGATTTGCGCTCGGGTCGCACCGACACCCGCCAGGCCAATCAAGTCAGCCCCGGCGACAGTATGCAGGTGGACTATTCTTACACGACCAACTGGGCGGCCTTTGACGGAACCTTCCGTGACAACGTCATGGTCCTAAACGCCAACTGGCCACAGCGAGCCCCCAAATTCTGCGAAGTGGTTTTTGAGTTTAAAGAGGCCTCGGCCGCAGCACGCTCCAATGTTTTGACGGATAATGAAATCGAACTGTCCGTCGATATCTTCTAGGTGTGAACGTGAAAGCACTGATTATTGCCCTGATCATGTCAACCGGGCTGACGGCCCAGGCCGCCGTCTGGAATGCCCAGAATGTGTGGTCTCAAGCGCAGGAGGACCGCTATTCCCAATGGGTGGTGGAAAACTTCAAGGCCGATATTTTTTCAAATCCAGCGAATCCCTGGTACGGCATTTCCACGGATTGCGCAGATGCCGTCTATGCAGCAAGGATCATCTTTGCTTACGAGAACTCTTTGCCAGTGGCCTTCACAAATATTGAAAACATGAAGCGCAGCCTGACTCAGTCCATGACGAACTGGGATCGCCTGCCGGAAAAGGACCGCGTTCGCAAGTTCATCCAACTGGTGTCGGATCTGACCAGCACCCAGACACTGGGACATGATACGGTTCCGGTGGCAATCAAGCGCGAATACGTGCGCCCGGGCGCCATCTTTCTGAACCCCACTCTGACGACGGAAGAGGAAAACATCGTCGGCACCCGTGGCGGACACGCCGAAATGATCATCGATGTGAATGAAAACGGTTTCATCCGCTCTTTGTATTCCACCACACCTTCCAAGGTGCGGGAACTGATCACCACGCGCAATCCTTACACCTGGCCGATCAGTCGTCTGGGTGGGTTCCGTGTCTGGAAAACGGCGACATCCCCTGCGGCGAACAATCAGCAGTTTGAAATGGCCGGATGGACCTCTTATGGACGTCCGACCCGCAAGCAGATTTACCAATGGCATGAAAGCATCAGAAAAGAACTGCGCCTCAGACCTCCGACAATCGACGAGCGTATTGATGTGGTCGTGGAAAGCATCTGCAACCTGTGGCAGGGCCGCGTGGATGCGGTGAACGCCGCCTGGAAGGCCGTGCGTGATGCCGGAGGCCGCTGCCCGTCTGCGGGTCTGCTGGATGAACACTCCACCAACCGCCGCGACGCCCGTCTGCGCGAAGCTTACGGTCAGTTGAATGACCTGATGTACTGGCGCAAGAACAACTATGATGTACCTGGTGCTATTGGCGACATCAAGGACGCCAAAGAGGTTCTGACAGCTTGTCATGTGATGACGGGCTTTGCCGCCAACAACGCCTGGGAATTGTTTTTAAAAATGATCGACGGCCATCTGGTCGCCGATGCCCGCTGGAGCCCGGCGGTGCGCTGGGGTGAAACATCCCGCTATGGAGGTCAACAATGTCGCTAGTGACAAGTGCTTTGGTTATGGCGTGTGTGGTCTATGGACCGGCCCAATCCCGCGACAATGTGAACAACTTCAAAATCCTGCAACCGCTGCAGATCCAGGATGGTCGCATCACCACATTGGCTCGCAACCAGATTTCGCAGTTTGAAAGTTATGACTTTAAAATTGAACAATACAATCTGGATCAGTGTCCGAACTCCATCATCGCTCGTGATTCCAAGGGTCGCTATGCTGCGGTCAAAGGGATGTACCGGGCCAATGATGGCACTTCTCAAGGGGTGTTTGTCTTTGACGATGGCAACGACGAACGCTTCAAGGCGCTGATTCATTGTCCTTACCAGTTTCAGCCCTGCGACTCTGGAATCGACGTCATTTCCGGTTGGGAGATCTTCTAAAAACAAAAAGCCGTCGAAAGACGGCTTTTTGTTACTTCTCTTCGATCAATTTCGGAGAAGGCAGTGGTTTGGCGGTCTTCCCGGGAGTGACTTCAGGATTCGCCAGCATGGTTTTAATCCGGTTGGTCAGATCCTGCTTGATCAACAGATACTGCACCATGCGCTCAGGTCCCAACAGGGGCTTGAGCTTGTCGAACTCCTCTTCATTCATTCGACCATAGCTTTGCAGGGACTTGCGATAGCGGGTCAGCTCTTCATCTTTGGATTTTGCCGTGGTGGCTTTGTTCATTTTATCGACGGAAGCCTGCAGCTCCAGATTGAACTGGGCTTTGCGTTTATTGATGTCCCGGACAATTTCAGAGAATTTCTTTTCTTCGGAGGTGTTCAGCTTCAATTCGTCGCTCATTTTCCAGATGAGAAGTTCTTCAAGCTGATTGCGTTTCTCCGCAGCCACAGCCACGGAGAAAGCCGAATTTAGACATATTAGGAATATTAGGAACAGAGTCTTCAGCAGCACGTTGTCTCACCCGAGTCAGGGTGATTAGCGTCCGCTTTCACCCATGATTTTATTGAATTTATCTACAGATAAATTTTCGAATGATTCGCGAGCTACGTCCATAAAAAAGTCAGATTCGCTCTGCGTGCTGATCAAGGTCTGGGAAATCTCCTCTGGGGACAAAAGGGCCTCAGAGACAATACGCTCATGCCCGTCGCTCAGAAGCCCGGCTCTGGTCATCGACTGGTTTACTTTTGACACCTGCGGCATCAAAAGAACAGCGAAGGCCATCAGCGAAGCTACGCCGCTGACGGGATAAAGCCATCCTCGCCAGTGAGAGCGAAGCAGATTCCGCGGAGTCATCAATACCGGAGCCGGTTTGATTTCCACGGTTTCCACCTCTGCCATGATTTTATCATGCAAACGATCGAAGAAATCATCGTTCATGGGCAGTTCCATATCGTCGGCGGCTTTAAGGCCTTTGCGCACTTTATCCATGCGATCCATACGGTCCACGTTGTCCATCGATTCTTATCCTTCTGCTTCCGCAAATCTTTGGTTAACCTCGAGGAAGAAGCCACCTACTTCTTCCGTCCAGTTCTTCAATTCAGCCTGCTGTTCGAATGTCTGACGAAGTTTCATCAGAGCATGTCTGTAATTCGCCTTCGCTGTATCGTATGGGCACTCCATAATATCAGCGATCTCGTTAAAGCTCAGGTCCTCGTACACACGAAGAACAAGGGCTGTTTTCTGCTTGAACGGCAGCTTCTCTACTTCATTTTTAAGTATGTCAGAAACCGCCGTATGGACGAGTGTAGTTTCGGCCTCCGCATCTACAGCCAATTGCACATCGTCGATATCCACGGTGTCGCGTTTCCACTCACGCAGTTTGTTGCGTGCCGTGTTCACGGCGATCTGGAACAACCAGCTCTTGAAAGAAGAACGACCTTCGAAGGTGTTCAGCTTTTCGTAAGCTTTGATGAACGCTTCTTGCGTCACGTCCTCAGCTGTGTCCATGTCCTTTACGAACCGCAAACTCATACGCAGCACACTTCTCTGATGTCGTTTCACGAGTTCGGAAAAAGAACGTCTGTCGCCAGACTTCACTTTTTCTACCAGTTCAAGATCCGTTACGTTTAGATCTCTCTCCATACTTTGACTCGTTTCTGTCTAAATTCGGTTAACGTTCTGAATTTTTTTCCCGAAAGAGCCATTCTGCTCCCCCCAGCACCCGGTAAATTCGCCCCCAAACCCGCGATGCTTACTCTCTTTCACTAATGCAACGATGATGCCTGATTTTGAAGAGTCAAAGTGGCCCTAAATATATGAAACAACTTAGGAATTACGCATTCCGTTATAACACCCATAATCATTTCTTATGGATCAAAACCTGTACTAAGTTTTAAGCAGAGCTGACGGAAGGCAGCAGTTTTATGTCTATATATAGAGGGACTGTAAAATTGGCCAAAGCGGCCCTAGACCAAGGTAATATGAAAAAAAGCCGCAACTTTTTGGGCTGCGGCTTTAAGAATCCCAGGTTTGGAGTGTCTTCAGTAAAGTCTTGTAAGAAGCCAACCCCGGGATAAAAACTGAAATTAAGCGACGATGGTGGTACGGTTACGGCCACCCTGTTTGGACTGGTACAGCGCCTTGTCGGCACGGTCGTACACTTGAGTCCATTCAGTTTCATTTGGAAGCTTGGTGGCAACACCCACGGAGATGGTCACCGGGATCTTCTTGCCTTCAAATGTAAAGTCATGGGCTTCGATCGTCTGACGGATACGTTCGCCCACTTCACCGGCTGTTTTGGATGGAGAACCGGAAAGCAGCAGCACGAACTCTTCACCACCGTAACGGGCAAAGAAGTCGTTGGAGCGAATCAGCTTGGTGATCACGATACGGCACAGTTCCTTCAGAACATAGTCACCGCCCGGATGCCCGTAGCTGTCGTTGATCTTTTTAAAGTGATCGATATCGAAAGTCACAAGACTGAAGGGCTCGTTCAGAACTTCGGCGCGTTTCATCGCTTCAGGGCCCTTGTCCAAAAGCGCCCCTTTGGAATGAGCACCCGTCAATGCATCCTTCTGCGCACGATCGTACATCGCCGCATTGGTCATGGCTTCGATGCTGCCTTTTTCAAGGAACTTGAAGATCACGTTGCCGGTTTTGATCTGATCATTGTTTTTCAAAAGGCACGATGCCAGTGGCGGGATCACCTGACCATTCACAATGGTTTTATTGGTGGAACCCAAATCGATCACGGACACTTCACTGCCATTGACAGCGAACTTTGCGTGAGAGCGGCTCAAACTTTTATCATCAATGTAGACTTGGCTTTCCACAGAGCGGCCGATGACAATGTCACTGGCCGTGATAGGATATTGTTTACCGACGTAGCCCGGAGGGCCGATCAAAACAACAATTGCCGGCGGAACATCATCCGCCTCTTTAAGACGACCCTTGAAAGTGTCGCTGGCAACAATACTGGTTTTTTCTAAGTTGTCTGAATTGTCATCGTTGTGAGCCATAGGAAAAAGTATAAAACTTCCCCCCGTCACCTGACAATCAAGCTTTCTTCAATTTCTCTTTCGCTAGTCTCTTGCCCAGCTCGACACCCGGCTGATTGAAGGCGTCGATTTCCAGGTAATCTCCAAGCCCCGCAACCACAAGCTGCCAGAACATAAACATGTAACCCAAAGAGTGTTCATCTAGGACTTTAGTCTTAAGAGTCATCGTGGAAACACCACTCTGATTCAAAGCCTCCTGCGTGGCCAAACCTTCTGCCCGCAAAAGTTCACCCATCGTGCGACCTTCAAGGTCCTGAGTTTCTTTGAACTGAGCTTTCTTGATGCGCAAAGAACCCGCCTCGGATTCCTCCACACGCTGGAACACAACGAACTTATCTTTGGTTCCTTCCATCACCTGCTGCAAAATCGAATGCTGATCCGAAGCCCCGACAGCAGACATCGGCGTGCTCACACGCGGAGCCGGTTTCCCCGCACGAGTTTCAGGTTTCCCCAATGACTCGGCCCAAAGCTGCTGATACCAAGCTCCGAAAGACTTCATACGAGAATTGTAAATCCAAAGCAGAGTGATCCATTCTTCACGCTTATAACTTTGCGCCACTTGCGCCATCGTCTGAGTCACAACTGCCGTGTCATTCAAAGCGCGCATCGCCCCGACACGGAACTTCTCAAGATCCAACCCCAGGAACGCCGCCGGCATCATCCCCACCGGAGAAAGCACCGAGAAGCGCCCCCCAACATCCAAAGGAATTTCACAAGTAGGAATAGAATGCTTGCGAGCCCAAGCCATCAAACTGCTGTCTTTGGTTTCAGAAATAACCACACTGTGCTTGGGAAGATTCAGTTTCTCTTCCGTGTAAATCTGATCCACAAGCTCCAAAGCACACAAAGACTCAATCGTAGTTCCGCTCTTGGAAATGAAAACCCAAGCAACCTCTTTCAGGTCCCCCAGCTCTTCAATCAAAGTCTCAAACTCCAGAGCATCCACATTGTCGACAAAGAACATATTGCGAGCACAGAACACTTCCGCAATCACCCGAGTCCCCAGCGAACTACCACCAAGACCCACGATAACAATCTTCTTAAATTTCTCTGCCAGCTCAGTCCCAACTTTATAAGACTGCTGCCACAAAGAAACCCGCTCCATCACCTGCGGAAAGCCAATCTCTTTACGCTGCAAAAACAACTTCAAAGACTCCTGACACTTCACCAAAACAGATTCATCAATTTTATGAAACGAATGCGAAATCTCCAACATACGTGCATCTCTTTCTAAGTTAAAAACCGATCCCACCCGCGGCGCTCCCAAAGGGAGCCAGCCCCCACGCGGCGCCCGAAGGGCCAGCCAGAAACCAACGGAAAATAAGCGGGTGATCAAAACAGTCCGAGCGCAAGGCGGAGGGGCGCCCTCGCAGCGCAGGCGTGCTCCAAGCACGTCGAAGCGAGAAGGCGACCCGACAACGCAGTCGATCGGGCTGTTTTCATCGCCCGCCTAGGAAATAGCTACGTCTTCTTCGATTTTGTGGTAACCCTTCCACTCCTTCAATCTGCCTCGCGGCCGACCTCCGTCTTCAGGGTATTCGATAAGAACATAGGTTAGTTTCGTGATCTTTCCCAAGGACACAATATCCAAAGAAGTGATCTCAGTCCATGTTCCCGTATTGAAATATTCTTTATTCTCTGACCACTGGCGATACTGGTACACGTGCGTGTGACCAAAGATGACTGTGTGCACACGGTCATCCCCCAGGATTTTACGCGCCGATTCACTTAAATCCGGAAAGATGGCGCTTTCCGCAATCACCTGAATGATACGCTTCAAAGGCCAATGACGGCGCGGATCCTTTACCAGGATGCTTTTCAGGAAATATCCCATGGCCATAAAGAACGCGCGAACCATTGTTCCGGTTTCGTTCAGGAAAGCCCAGCGGACCATTTTGCCAAAAGGACGGATCTTGTCGACATGGGGGTAGTGTTGTTTGATTTTCAACACGACTTCCAGGAAGAAATGGGATCCAAACGGCAGGTTGAGGATCGGTTCCACCAGATCCTTTTTCAGGAAAAACTTTTTGGGGTCCATACGATTGGCGGCCTCATGCATGTGGCCGTGTTCGATATGAACTCCATCAAAGAAATAGACGATGTTTTTAAAACGAATTGGCGTCCCGATGACCTGATTCAGGTAAGCGCGGCAGGCGGGCCACAGCATCCCTTGATCGTGGTTGCCGACGATATAGGTGATGGTGTTACCGGGTTTTGCGGCGAATTCGGCCAAAGCAGTAAAGACAGCTTTATGCCCGTTCACGCAGTCTTTCAGAATTTCCAAGGTGACGGATTCGGTGATCACTGAAAGGAAGTGGCCCTTGTAATCACACTGCAGGAAGTTCAGGAAGTCCCCGTTGATAATCAGTTCGACTTCATAGTCACGATAGACACCGGTGGAATAGAAGTGGATGAATTCCACCAGCTTTTCCCCGTAATAGAATTCTTCGAGTGAATTGATTCCGCCTTTTTCCAACAGGCGGCCCTTCCCCAAATGGAGATCACTGACGATGATCTTGATTTTTTTCACGGGAGCAGGTTTCGCGACGGCGGTGCCCTCGCTACTTTCTACCTGGGAAGCGGACTCCATACTACTCAGCTTTCTTCAACGGAACGAGATTCTCTTCTTTCGCCTCCAGGTTCGTCAAAGCCAAACGCAGTGCGCGCTCGGTTCGTTTGACTTGATCCTGGTTGGCCTCGATCGTCTTGTTAAGCTCAAGACATTTCTTACGGTAATTATCGAGTTCCTGAGAGAGCTGATCAATCTTTCTTTTTTGTTCTAAAATATACTCATCTTTGGACCGAACAAGGGCGGACTTTTCCGCACGGAGCAACTCCAGGCGGTTTTCCAGTTCCCGTTCGCGGACGCGGATCTTTTTGAAGTCAGATTTTAGTCTAGTTTCAAGTTCTTCAACCTTGATGCGCGCCTTGGCAACCTCGTTCTCTTTGTACTGAAGGTTCCCTTTCAGGATCAGGATCTCGCTTTGCGCGGATTCCTGCATCTCGGTTTTTTCTTTTTCAATTTCAGAAATACGGACGGTCAGGTCATCAGTGCGGGAACGAATGATTTCACCGGCCGAAGCCAGCTCTTCATTTTCGCCACGCAGGTGTTCCACTTCGCGTTCAAGCTCCAGGATGCGCTGCTGCGCCAGCTTCAGGTTTTCGGCCTGAGCCAGGCTGGCATCCACGGAAGTCATCACGTTGGCGGCCCCACGGCTGCCACGGAAGTTTCCGACGCTGACTTTGACGTCCACTTCGGGCTGGGATTTGCGTGAACCCACACGGGCGTTGGCAAAACCTTCAACCGCCACGGTTTTATCCGCATCAGTACCGCCCACAACAGAGCTGGTGGCGTTGAAATCCTGTTGGATGGAAACGGTTTTGTCTTCACCGGCAGGTTGCGAGCTGAACACCGGACGAGTGGAATCATCATCCATCGCCGACACAGGCATCGCATCCAGATCATCCGCAGACTGATAGCCCGCCTCCGCAGAAGGACCGTTGTAACGTTCCTCTTCGCCCACGGAAGGACCCATCATGAAACGCTCAGAAGGCGGCAGATCGCCGAAGCCTTCGGGCATTTCAAAATCGTCGGAATCGGATGACTCCACTTCAGGAATCTCCGGAGTGTTGTAAGAACCATCGTAAGAACTTTCATTGGACTCTGCGGAATATTCCGCGCCACCGACAAACTCTGAAGAGTCGATGTCTTTGGCAGCATCTTTCCCAAGTCCCTGTTCCAGACTGTCCCAGATGTTTCCGCCCACGGCCGTCGCATCCAGACGGTTTTCGTCTGTGGCAAGAGCAGGCAGCCCATTATATTCCTCGCCTGTATCGTTCGCACGATACGAGGACTCGGATTGAATCTCCTTGAGATCATCCATCAATGACTCAATCAGATTCTCTGCGGCTGAAGATTTCTTTTTCTTTTTGCTCATGTCTAAGGGAAATATCGGAATTTTCCGGACTTCCCTTTAAGTATAAAACAAAGCCGGATCAATATCAGGATCTAGGTCCGGGGTGTCTCGTATTGAGATCGTCTTTCTCGGATTTCCGGGCTTTTTGCAGACGGTCCAGCACGAAGAAGGCAACGATAAACAAACCAAGAGGGATGATGATCACCAACAGGTTCAAAAACTTCTGTGGAAGTTCCATAGGGTCTCCTTTTGATGGCGACCCTACCATCCATAAACTTCCGCCAAATCAGCGGAACCCGGTTTACTATTTAGTTTTCACTATCATAGCCTCCGCTGTTCCGTTTGTCTGCGATTTTCGGTCAAACTATGGATCCCTTATTCCATCATATTCGGACGAATCTTTAACTGAGCCTTTACTGCCCTGTAATGCGTCCGACAATTTTTAGCTGCGTCCACTTTAACTGGGCTTGAGACATATTCATGTTTTTGTAAAAACACCGTTACGTTAATATAAACAAAGGATAGTTGCATGTCTGTTGAAGTCCTCTCTCTTGAGTTCAGTGAAAGAATGGCGGGTTTTTTTGTGGCGAAGAAATTCACGCTGCAGCCCTCGTCACCGCTTGCACAATCTGACTTTCAAAAAGAATCCGAACGCTTTGATAAACTTCCTTTTGAATTCAATCTGCAGATTCATGTGCCGGACCTGGCCAAGTTTCACGCCGACAACAGCACCCCTTCCAAAGTTTCCGGCACCGTGACTGACATTCGCTTTGGTGATGAGCTTCCCATTCTGGAAGGCCATTTTCATCTGTTCACCCGCCCGGCCGCCAGTCCCAACATGGATACCGCGAAAGAAATGCACTACACGTTGTTCTTCCAGGACCGTGAAGAAAAAAAGTGGACCTTGTTTGGCTTTAAAGACGTGATCAAAGAAGACGCCCGGGAAATCTGGGAGCAAACCACAACTTTGTATTTCTATTTGTGGGAAGGCCATTCCACCTATGAAAACTTTGGGGAAAAGAAGGTTCAGGGGGTGGGTATTCTGCGCATCTCTTTAAAAGACTTCATCAAACAGATGGGAAGCTTCAAAACCAATGCAGCGAACTCTTTGGAAGACAAAGAGGCTATCTTGAAGTACTTCAAATCCTTCCTGGGAAATCTTTGGGAGGTCTATGCTCCGTTCATCTTTACCACCTCTTCGGCGCGCTGGAATGAACATATTTATCCGCCCCACACCACGCAAGGTGTGGCTTTGGGGGAAAAGACCCTGCACCCGCTGGACACCCGCGACGGCCTGAGTATTTCGATTCAGCGATTCAACTGCGGGCCACAAAAAGATGTGGTGTTGCTGCTGCATGGACTGACAACGTCAACCGATATGTTCATCATGCCGGAACATGAAAATCTGGTGAATCACCTGCATGGCGCGGGCTACACCGACGTGTGGTCCCTGGACTGGCGCGGAAGCGGCAGATTTAACTACAACCTTTCACCGCACGGCTACACCATCGATGATATCGCCAAATACGATATTCCCCGCGCCGTGGAATTCATCCGGGAACTATGCGGAAACGACGTGCGCATCCATGTGGTCGCCCATTGTGTCGGCTCATTGGCATTTATGGCCTCTTACGCCGCCGGATATGTGACGAATATCGCAAGCATTATTTCCAATAGTGTGTCGTTGACTCCGCAAGTGCGCTGGCAATCCATGCTGAAAATGATGGTGGGTCCTGAAATCTTTGAAACGGTGTTTGGCTATGCCTATGTCAGTCCACGCATCCCTTACATGCCCGGCCGGGCCTTTGGCAAATGGCTGTACTGGATGGAAAGATCCCTTCGCAGTGAATGCCGCGAGCCCGCTTGTCATATGGTGAGCTTCATGTGGGGCTGGGGTTTTCCGGCAGTTTACAACCATCGCAACATTCATCCGGTGACTCATCGTCGTCTGATGGACCTGCTCGGCGGAACAAGTTTCCACTATCATAAGCACATCCGCAAAATGCTGCTGGCTCGTCATTCGCTGTCGTTTGATGGTCAGATCAACTACCTGGAAAAAATGAAGCTTCAGGAAATGCCGCCCACGCTGCTGATTTCCGGGGGCGACAATCACATCTTCCCCGGATCAAATAAAAAGACCTATGAAGAATTAAAGACCACAAAAAACGCCGACCGGGTTCAATACAAAGAGTTTTCCCAGTACGGGCATCAGGATGTTTTCATGGGACAGTACTGTCACACCGAGGTTTTCCCGCAACTGGTGGAATTCCTGAAACAGCATTCTTTGCAACAAACTCCGGCCGCCGAAAAGCCGAAACTGCGCATTGCCTGAGGTTCTATGAAATTGGATTATGATTATATTGTGATCGGCTCTGGTTTTGGTGGTTCCGTCATGACCTGCCGCCTGGTCGAAAAAGGCTACAAGGTCTGCCTGATGGAGCGAGGCCGTCAGTGGAAGATTGGCCAGTTCCCTCGGCGCCCCCACGATGTTCAACAGCGCATGTTCTGGGATCCCGAAGATCAAAAGTACGGGCTGATGGAATTGCGGGACACTCCCGAAAGCGACGTGCTGTCACTGACAGCCAGCGGACTGGGGGGTGGCAGTCTGATTTACGCGAACGTGCTTTACCGCATGCCTGAAAGATTCTTTCAAGGCTGGCCGAAGATTTACAATCGTAATACTCTGGATCCTTTTTACGACCGCGTTCTGCACATGATGGAGGCGAAGCCCTACCCTTATGAAACGCAGAACTATTACAAGGCCACACCCAAGACCGCACTTTTGAAAAGACTGGCGGAAGAAATGCCGCCTCCGCCGGACTCCGTCGGGAAACCCAGTTTCACTTTGCCGCCCCTGGGGGTGCGATTTGAGGGAAGCTTTCCCGGACATCAAACCCACAACATGCACGGGGCTTTGCAGTCCAAATGCAACAAGTGTGGC
The DNA here is from genome assembly GCF_002208115.1 of Bdellovibrio bacteriovorus. Taxonomy (NCBI): domain Bacteria; kingdom Pseudomonadati; phylum Bdellovibrionota; class Bdellovibrionia; order Bdellovibrionales; family Pseudobdellovibrionaceae; genus Bdellovibrio; species Bdellovibrio bacteriovorus. Next base: position 3,075,909 of record NZ_CP020946.1, read on the forward strand.
GACTGCGATATCGGCTGTAATATCAATGCCAAGAACTCTTTGGATCTGAACTATATCTTCCGGGCCCGAAATCTGAAAACGGCCGGGGAACCCGCTGACATTCGCACCCACGCGGATGTCGTGCGCATCGAACACTGCGGTGATTACTACAAGGTGACTTATGTCATTCCGGAATTCCCACAGCAGGAAACAACCTTCACTGCGAAGAATGTGATTTTGTCAGCCGGTTCCATTGGATCAACATCCCTGCTGTTGAAAATGAAGAAGCAGGGTCACCTGCCGAAGTTGAACATCTGGCTGGGCAAAAAATGGAGCGGTAACGGAGATTTGCTGGGTTTGATTTTTGGATCCCGCGAAAATATTGATGCCACCAACGGCCCGGTCATCACGGGTGCCATCGAATACAATTTCAAAGACTATGAGGATGGTTATCACCATGGAATGTATCTGCAGGAGGCCGGATTTCCGGTGGGGTTCGCCTGGTATCTTTCCGGGAAAATCCCTCAACTGCCTGGCATTCGTGGACTGGGGACCTTGTTCGCTCACAGTATCAAGAAGTACATCTTCAAAATTCTGAATATCGAAAGCCGTGATCAGATCAACGTCGGAGATGAGTTCGCGCAGGCCATTGATCGCGCGGATTTCACCAAACGCTGCTTTGTGCTTTTGGGCATGGGAAGAGATAAACCCGACGGAGAAATCCGTCTGCGTTCCGACGACCAGGCCATCATCAAATGGAAGATAGATGGCAGCAAGCTGCACTTTGATCGTCTGCGCACACAAATGAAGAAAATCGCCGAGCGCATTGGCGGTGTTTTTGTCGACAATCCGCTGACTCACTTGAACAAGGTCGTGGCCGTTCATCCACTGGGCGGCTGCCCGATGGGAGAAACAGCGGACACCGGCTTCGTCAATCCACTCGGGGAAGTGTTTGGATATAAAGGTCTTTACGTGGTGGATGGCAGCATCCTGCCCACCTCCACCGGACCGAATCCTTCCCTGACCATTGCGGCAGTTGCTGAATACATCGCAGAACAGATCCCAAACAAGGTAACCACAAAAAACAAAGAGACCCAGGAAGCCTAGGTGTCTTTGCTTTTAAGCTGTTTCGTTTAAATCAGTTCCAGTCCTGATAGTCATCGGCACCACCACTGCTATCCCAGTTCTCGTCGGAAATAGTCAGTGTGATACCAAACAATCGCTCGCCCCAGTAGCTCGTACATTCAAATTCGTAGTCATAGAAGTAATCAGCGACTCTTTCGTTAACTGTACCAAGGACAGCATTCTGTCTGTCTGCTGCTGAAAGATTATTGGTAACCATAAAATTTACACGAAACGAACCATAATAGCGGACTGAGTTTGAAGAAGGCAAAATGTAGCTGCTGCTTGTGGCTACACTAGTAAGGAAGTACTTCCCTGTGCTCTTCGGAAACTCTTCAATCAGATGTGGAGCGGCGCCACCGAAACACTCCTTCACATTGGTATTTGCCCCACAGCTTAACGCATTCGAGTTTGCTTCAGCAGTCGCCGGGATATAACCACCGCTGGTCACATCTGTCGGTACTCCATTTTCATCTACCGGACCTGTCGGCGTTGTGACGGGATAGGAATCGGAACGTTTATAATAATAAGGCCTAAAGCTCAAAATAGGACAATATGCAGGGTTCAGCGAGCCCACTTTGAACTCGACAGCACTGCGATACAATTGGGCCTCTGGTACAGTTACTTCGCACTCAATGTTCGTGCTGGGAGAGCTCGGCGATACAGCGCAGGTCTTCCAGTTTTTAAAAGCTGCGTTCTCTGCGGCAGACTCCCACCGCGTGCCCACCTGAAGATAAACAAAGGCCCCTGCCGGAACTCCTTCTGGCACTGGGATTGTTGGATTTGTTGGTGTAGGATTCTCTGTACTTGGGGTGTCCGTCGGAATGAGCTCCTTCGGCTCTTCCGAGCAAGAAATCACTGATACTGCCAAAAACAAGAATGCCAATAGTAAATATAATGCTGTTTTCATGCCCTACACATCGGAGTTCCGTAGACTCTCACGAGAGGACTAAACAAGAATTGTTTTCTTCTTGCCAGAAATCCGGACTTTTAGTAACAAACATGTTTCAATTTATCTTCAATTCACAAGACATCTTAACAAAGAAAAAAGGCCTCCGGAGTGGAGGCCTTTGACAGGATCTTAAACAGTGATGACTTTTTTGTATTCGGTCAGGCGTTTTTCAAGATCGCCCAAGGTCACTTTCGCCAGAGCTTTCACAGAGAAATCCTGGATCGTGTGAGAAGCCATCATGGAACCCATGATGCAGGCTTGCTTCAGATTCGCGATAGTTGGAACTTCCTTCTGAGCTGCCAGGTAACCGAAGAAACCACCGGCGAAGGTGTCACCAGCGCCTGTAGGGTCCACAACTGTCGGGATCGGCATGGCTGGAAGGATGAAGTAGCCCTCATCCTTCGTGTACATCGCAAAGCCGTACTCGCCGCGCTTGATAACCACCGCCTTGGGGCCCATAGCTGTGATGAGCGGAGCTGCAGAGATCGCATTGGCAGCGCCCGTCAGCATCTTCGCTTCACCTTCATTGATCAAAACCAGATCCACCTTTTTAAGAACATCGATCAGCTTGTCTTTTTTGATGGAGATCCAGAAGTTCATGGTGTCCATACCAACAAACTTAGGGGATTTCACCTGCTCCAAAACCTGCAGTTGCAGCTCAGGGGCAATGTTTGCCAGGAACACGAAAGAGGAGTCTTTGAAATGCTCTGGCAATTGCGGATTGAAGTCCGCAAACACGTTCAGATCCGTTTTCAAAGTTTTAGCCTCGTTCAGGTCACCTTCATAGGAACCCGCCCAGTGGAAGGTTTTCCCCGGAACCTTGGAAAGACCCGCCAAGTCCACACCACGGTTGTTCAGAAGATCATAGTCCTTCTGGTCATAGTCTTCACCAACAACACCGACAACACGCACTTTGGAGAACAAAGATGCTGCCAAAGAGAAGTAGTTCGCGGAACCACCCAAAGCGCGGTCCACTTTACCGGATGGAGTTTCAATGGAATCGTAAGCCAGACTGCCGACAACAAGAATTTCAGACATAATGTTACCTCTAGTGTTGATTGTTTTGTTCTGCTTCTTGCGCAGCCAAAAGTTCACGTTTGTATTTAGGAAGACCCGCCAGACGAGAGTTGGAAATATCCATCGTCTGAGGACGCTCTTTCACCGTGGTCAACTGACCGCAAGCCGCGAAGATGTCACGACCCATAGAGCGACGAAGAAGAACGTGCGCACCCAGGTTCATCAATTCCGTATGGAACGCCTGGATTGTGTCGTCATCAGGACGCTCGTAACCAGAACCCGGGTGTTCGTTGAACGGGATGATATTGATTTTGCATGGCACATCTTTCACCAGTTTCACCAACTGACGAGCGTGCTCCAACTGATCGGTGATACCTTTCAGCAACACGTACTCGAAAGTGATCTTGTCTTTGGAAACACGGTAGTGCTCTTTACAAGCTTCCAGCAACGCCTTGGTATCCCAGCGTTTATTGATCGGCATCACCTGAGAACGGATTTCATCGTTAGGACCATTCAAGCTGACTGCCAGACGCACTTTCGCGTCAGCCACACGCCACATTTCCGGCACGATACCGGAAGTGGAGACCGTGATCTTTTTGCGGGACAGGTTGATACCCCATGGGGAATGGATCACGTCGATCGTTTTGAAGACTGCTTCCGGATTGTCCAGCGGCTCGCCCATACCCATGAATACGATATTGGTGATGCGCTGGCCTTCCGCCAAACGGTCGTGAACCTGCATGAACTGACCCACGATGTCTTCAGTGCGCAAACGGCGTTTCAATTTCTGTTTGCCGGTGAAGCAGAACTTGCAGGCCATATTACAGCCCACTTCAGAGGAAATACACAAAGTCAGGCGGTCTTCAGATGGAATCACAACCGCTTCAACGGACATGCCGTCTTTCATGTCGAACAGGAATTTCTGGGTGCCATCAACAGATTTCAAGTGCTGAAGAACCGGAGGCAGGTCAAAAGACAGCATGGAAGGAAGATCCTGACGGAACTCTTTGGACAGATTCGTCATCTGCTCCGGATCAGTCACACGCTGCTCATAAACCCATTTGAAAATCTGCTGGGCACGGAACTGCTCTTTGCCTTTGCTTTTGATATAGGCTTTCAGATCTTCCAGTGTCAGGGAGTAGAAATTGACAGGTTGATTTTCAAGGGGTTTGGCGACGTTGTCGTCAGAATAATTAACGGGCGCAAGAGTGCTGCCGGCGTTTGCTTCCATCTTCGGGCTCCTTGGCTTTTTACAGCCGTGCTTGTTACAGCTGGGACCTTACCTTCACTAAGGCTGATCCCGTTGGTTAAAGGATTATGTGTGCGGCGTTTGTAGCACAAGCACCCCCCTTTTCCTAGGGATTTCATATAATTGGGGGCCCAATAGAGCGCCTTCAGAGTCTTTTTCAGGAATTCTTACACCATCTGCCTAAGCCCTGACCAATACTGCAAAGAATCCAGTGCCCCCCGGGGGCCCCTTGTTTTTCCCCGGCGCATCTCTATATTGGCGAACATGATTTGGCCCTTTATTTTCCTGTCCTATGCCAGCTTGTTTGTTTTCGGCCTTACCGACAACATCCGAGGCCCCCTTTTTCCAGAGATTCTGAAGCAATTCGGGGTCAGCGACGGCATGGGATCCCTGATGTTTGCCTTCTCAAACATTTCGGGTTTGATTTCCAGTTATGCCTGCCGCTATCTTCTGCGTCGCTATGACCGTTTGACCGTTTTGAAGGCCGGCACTCTGGGGTTGATCATTTCCCTGCTGGGGCTTGCGGCATCCCCGATCTTCCCGGTGTTTTTGATCTTCAGTTTCGGATTTGGCTTCAGCATGGGGATTTTAGGCCTTGTTCCCAACGTTCTGGTTCCGATGGGTTCCAGTCCGGAGCGCAAGCAGCAGATGCTGGCGGGCCTTCACACCATGTATGGCCTTGCCAGCTTGATGGCTCCGTTAATGGCCGCCGCCATTGAGTACCTGACCGGAAGCTGGAGATGGACCTTTGCCGCCGCCACAGTGGGTCCGATAGCACTTTACCTTTACATGTTTCATTCAAGTCACAAGTCCCTGCACACACGCTCTTCAGTGACAGACGACCAGCACCGCGCGAACAAAAAGAAAAACCTGAAGCCCCAGTTGTTCCTGGCCATCATGCTAAGCTTCGCAGTTGCTGCGGAGATCATGGTGTCCTCGCGCCTGGCTCTGTATATGCAACGAACCTGGAACTATTCCATGGAGGCTTCCAGCATCTATGTGACTTACTTCTTTGTCTGCATGGTGCTGGGACGTTTTGCTTTTGCTGTGATTCGCTTCCGTCAAACGGCGCGTTTTCTGCTGTCGGCCTCTGCCGTGATCTGTTTGATGGTGCTGCTGGCAGGCCTCTATATTCATCCTCTGTTCCTTGCGGGAACGGGCCTCGCCATCGCGCCTTTTTACCCCTTGGCGATTTCGTGGATTTCATCCGAGTTTCCGGAAGATCTCGACACAGCTGTGACTTACATGATGACCACGGATTCCCTGATGCTGATCCTGATGCATGTCGGAGTTGGCAAATTGACAGATTTTTTCGGTATTCAAAATGCGATACTGGCAGGCTCAGTCTTTCTGGTGGGATCCTTCATAATGGTCAACAGCTATGCGTGGCTGTTTAAGAGGTCCAAATGCGCTTAACACTGTTGGCAATTTTCCTGTTTGGTTTCAATCTGGCCTTCGCCGCACTTGAACTTCCCCACGAAAGCCAGTTGTCTGCGCTGATGCTGAACCAGAATGATGATGAACTCTATCTGCGAGGAGTGATTCCTCATTCCCGCCCCAGTTCATTATGTGGTCCCGCAAGTGCGATCAACTGGTTGCAGCTTGAAAAAAAGTCACTTTCAAAGTCCCAGCAGATTGACCTTTTGGCCCAGGCCGCAAGTGTGAGTCTTGCCCAGGGCACCGATGTGAATCAGGGACTGATCGAACCACAGCTGGTGCAGTACTTGAAGAATCTGGATCAACTGATGGGGCGAAACAACCACTACGGTGGAAAAGGCCGTCACTTTAGCGGAACTGAACTGACCGTTTCTGATCTGCTGTCTTCTGAACCACAGATTCTGCTGCTGCGCTATGACTCCCGTCCTCGACCGGTGCAGCCGCCGATGGGACGCGGCCGCAGCCCGCGCATTGGCGGTGATCGAGAGGGTGGTCGTGATATGGGAATTCCCATTCTGGATGAAAACGAGATCCGCGGTTTTCACTTCGTCCTGAAGGTCGCTGCAGACTCGGCAACTCAGGAAATATTATTTATCGATCCCGAAAATCCGGGCCATTATTCCCGCGCCCGTCTTGAAATTCGCACCAATCCCCGCAACCAAAAGCCGGAAGTGCGTTTGCTGCCGCACTCAGCAAGGGACCTGGTCAGCTTCTCTGGAGGCGGACTGCTGATCTGGACGGCGCTTTCAGCAATCGAAAAGAATCCCTGAACGAACGTTCGGGGCTTAACCCAAAGCCTCAGTTTACCGTCGACAAGGTCTCGTTTTTGCTGCTTCAGTCATGATTGTTTCTGCAAACCCGCATACTCTTTAAAGAGCAACTGTTATTGCGGGAGTTCTATGAGTTTGCCGAAAATTATTACCAGATCCGCCTCTTCATCTTCCTCAGCACCCAAAGTGGATGTGTCCCCGTCTTCGACTGATCTTGCAGCAGAACGGGAAAACGGACGCAAACTGATACTGGGGCTACTGACTGAACTGGTCACAGACAGTTCAAGCCTGTCCATTGATATCGAGGTTGGAGAAAGAACCACCGTATATCACGTCGGCTGCAAAAAAGAGTGCATTGGACAAATACTGGGATCCAAAGGCAAAAACATCGGCGCGATTCGAACCCTTATCTCTTCCATTTCAGCTCGGAAAGGATTTCGCGCAATAGTTGAAGTTCCTTATTTTAGTGACTAAGATAAGGAGTGCCATTCCGAAAAATTTTCGCTTTCATTTTTGTTTCCGTTTTTCACCTGCAGACACAGGCCTCTTCACCGTTAAAAACCGTGATTGGGGAAAATATGTCGGCGCCATGGTATTTTGCAGATTCGGCGGCATCTCCAAAGGGAATTACCGCTGACTATATGCGCGCACTGGCTGCAGAGCTGGGACGGCAAATTGACATTCTTGTCCTGCCAAAATTCCGAATTCGCGAGTATTCCCAAAAAAACAGAATTGATCTGAACTGCTATACTTCCCGTGAATGGGCCCAGGTTAGCGAGGCGGACGTGTTTTGGTCGGAACCTCTTTTTATTTCAAAAAACCTGATTGTTTCAAATACCGCAGCGGTAAAGTCTCTGGATCAACTGAAAAAACAACGAGTCGGAACGGTGTTAAAGTATCGCTACCCGGCGCTTCAGGAAAGCTTTAATGCAGGAACACTTATTCGGGATGACTCCCCGAACGAAGATGCCAACCTGCAAAAGCTGGATGCTTCACGCTTTAGCTATGCGGTGGTTGAAGAAATACATTTGGCTTATTATCTTAAGCGCCACAAAAGTTCAAAGATCCAAAGACATGGACTTGTCATCGAGGAAATCCCGGTCCGCTGTTGGCTGCGCCGCGACTCGCCACTGAAGATTTCTGACTTGAATCGTGCCATTGCTGAAGTAAAGTCGAATGGCACACTAGACAGAATTTTTGGAAAGTACAAGTAAACGCCCTAGGGGCGTGGCACCCACTTGACAGTATTTTCGCCCACGAAAAAGATTTTTCGCCCTGACACAACAAGACCGAAAGCCGAGCCAACTTCTGAATCCTTGCTTCCATTTGACGGAGCTCCCGTATACCCAGGAGCTGTGCTTCGCAACCCAGCGATGGTAGTGACAACCGCACCTGGAGTGATCTTGCGAATTATCGGTTCACCCCATTCCGCAGTATAAATATTGCCTGCAGAGTCTGAAGCCAGGGAATGGGGTTGAGAAAAACGCGCACCACTGCCCGTTCCGTCAGTACTTGCACCCTGGCCGGCCGCACCGGCAAAAGTGGTCACGACCCCCGCCGAAGTGATCTTGCGAATGATGTGGTTGTCTGTATCGGCAACAAAAATATGTCCGGAAGAGGAAACTGTGATCCCCCTAACATTGGAAAAGGTTGCGCCGGTTCCTGTACCGTTCGTGCTCCCTTGAACTCCCACCTGTCCTGCAAATGTCGTTACAACCCCTGCAAGCGTGACCTTTCTAATGACGTAATTGCCCGAATCAGAGACAAAAAGATTGCCAGCCCCATCACTTGCGATTCCAGCCACTCCAGCAAAACGGGCCGCAGCCCCCGTCCCGTCAGCGAATCCGGAATTATTATAGCTTCCCGCCAACGTGGTCACCACACCCGCCGGAGTGACCTTTCTAATGCGATATTCGTCGGCAACATAAATATTGCCGTCTTCGGCCATACTTAAGCTTGTGGGGTAGCTGAAACGGGCTGCCGAACCTGTTCCGTCGGCATCTCCAGCCTGCCCTGGACTTCCAGCAATGGTGGTTACAATTCCAGAGGGGGTGACCTTTCGGATAGTTCTGTTCGCAGTGTCTGCGACATAGATATTACCGGCAGAATCCGTCGTGATACCTTCCGGGGCAGAAAACAGCGCGGTGGTCCCGGTCCCATCCACTGAACCGTCTCCGCCCCAGCTGAAGCTCCCTGCCACCAAGGTCACAACACGTGCGGGCGTGATCTTACGAATTGTCGAATTGTCTGAATCAGTGACTATCAGGTTCCCGGCTCCATCCATGCCTATGCCCGTAGGACCGGAAAATTTCGCTGCGGTCCCTGTGCCATCTTCTGCACCATAATCACCGTAAGCCCCGGCAACATTGCTGACCACTGCCGAAGGTGTGATTTTGCGAATCGCAGAATTGCCATAGTCGGCCACATACAAGTTGTCAGAACTGTCGATGGTAAGCCCCACCGGCCAGTTAAATCGGGCCGCCGTACCAGTCCCATCCACGGCACCATTAGCATAAGCTTGTCCGGTAAAAGTCGTTACGACCCCGGCCGGGGTGATTTTACGAATAGTCGCACAAGTCGAGCACGCGACGTAAATATTCCCCGCTGAGTCACCCACAATACCCGTTGGATAACTGAACTGGGCTGCAGTTCCGGTCCCGTCAGCGCAGCCAGCGACTTCGCTTCCGGCGAAAGTCGTCACCACCCCCGCAGGAGTCATTTTCCGAATCATACTGTTGTTTTTATCCGCGATATAAAAATTGCCGTCCGCCGCCAAAGTAATGCCCTCCGGGTCACTGAATCTTGCAGCAGATCCGGTCCCGTCTTCGCTTCCGGTAATTCCAGGCGATCCCGCCACCGTCGTCACGACACCCCCCGGGGTGATCTTGCGGATGGTGGATGTATTTCCTTCAGTTACAAATAGATTTCCAGCTCCATCGATGGCGATTGCCTTCGGATAATCAAACCGGGCATTTTCACCCGTTCCATTCACATGTCCAAAAGCGCCGAGCTTCCCCGCAAAAGTCGTAACAAATCCATTAGAAATCTTACGAATGACAGAGGCATTGCTGTCTACGATAAAGATGTCGCCCGCCGCATTGACGGCGACCGCACGAGGTTCGCGAAACCTGGCTAAGCTCAAGGGCCCATTTATCATGGCGGATGCTTGGAACTGACCCGCAAGAAGCTGCAGCCCGACATACTTTTTTTGCCAAAAGGCGCCTCTACCGAATCCCAAAGAGCCAATTGGCGATACCAGCACCGAGATGAATGAAAGAAGCATCACAGCCTTTTTAAACATTTCTCCCCCGCTTTCAGACACTTAGTTGAATCCTTCGATCCACGACACGTAAATAACTGTCCCCACCTTCATAAAGGAATAGATCACATGACCTGGGGCCGGAGTCGCATTGCTCGGCTGATAACGGAATGTCGAACCAGAATTCGTAAAGATGCAAGCCCCCGTGTGCGTGTTGTTCTGGACAGCAATGGTGTACGTCGCACCTTCCACCATGTTTTGCAGGTCCCATGAAGCCCCGGAACATCCTGTCGAAGTGTGCTGGGAGTTTCCAAGTGAAAGATCAAAACTAGTCGGACTGGCATCACTTACCTGATTCGAAGCGATGGTTCCGTTGACCTTCAGCTTCACCCCTGGATCGCCAGAAACACCAATACCGACATTCCCTGCCGGAAACGCAGTTAAAACCTTTGTGTTATTGGTAAACAGTGCGATCTGGCGAACTCCGTTAGAACCAAGAACAACCGTATTGGAGACGCCACTGGCACTGCTGTTCCCCCAACCCACAAATCCTTCTGAGCCGCCCCCTGTATTAAAGAACTCGACAGAGCTCACACCACTGCCATGATTGTTCTGAACGTTGATCGCCCCTTGCCCCGAGGAATTGTTTACCACCGAAAGATTGCGATCCGCACCCGTAGACCCGATGGCCACCTTGCCGGTGTTGAAGTAAATATCGGAGGCCGAGCTGATCCACTGGCTGGAAGGAATGTCGGTATTACAAATAATTGAGCTGGTCCCATCGGCAGTACACATCTTATTCGCCGTGATCCCCGATACCCCCACCAACGGGACATTTCCAGAAACTGCCCCTGTGTCTCTTGTACCGGCAGATCCGATGCCCAAACTTGTTCGGGCCGATCCCGCGCTGGTAGCCCCTGTACCACCGTTGGCAATGGACAAAGTCCCCGTCACATCTGACGACAAAGCCACCAGTGCGTTCACCCAGGCTGAGCCATTGTAACGAATATGTTGACCTGCCAAGGGCGAGGTTACAGTGGCAGCAAACTTTCCGTTGAAGTTGTCATAGTCCGACTTGCTGATCAGACCGGCGGTCACTGAGGCTGCCGACGCCATCGGAATATTCAAAGTGTGCGTGCTGGTCGCTGAGCTGAAGGCTGGCGCTGTTCCCGCTGTACCAACAGCGAACGTTTGCGTTGCCGCAGTCAAACCACCCAGCGAAGTGATGCCACCTGCCGCCGGCGTTGTCCACGACAACGTGCCTGATCCATTCGTCGTCAGAACCTGGTTGGCGCTACCGTCTGCTCCTGGCAAAGTGTAAGTGATATTATTGCCGGAAGCTGGCGCTCTGAATCCTGAATAACCAGAAGTCGTTCCAGATGTTCTGATTTCGCCTTTCACATCCAAAGCCGAACCCGGCACCCCTGTACCGACACCAACGTTACCGTTCGCGGCAATACGAACACGCTCCGAACCATTTGTTCCAAATACAATGGGCGCGGCGGAACTGGAGATTGCAAATGTTTGTGAACCTGCATAGGCCAAAACCCCCATCCCAGCCTGCGGAACACCTAGATAATTGCCTGTCGCTGCAGTCCCTTGAATCCGGAACGAAAGCATGTCGGCACCATCATTTATTAAATCAAAACTTCCCATCAGCGATGAGTTTGTTGATTGGACTCTGAGTTCGGGCATCGGTGCACTCAGATTTAACAGGTGACCAGGTGTACTGGTTCCAATTCCCACATTTCCATTCGCTAACACTGTCAGCCCGCTACCAGCCGTTGAATTAGACTGGATTCTGGCAATTTTACCATTGGTTGATGCTCCTGTATTGGCCACATACAAAAGACCATTCGTTGAATTGACTGAACCATTGGACGTCGTAAGTCTTAAAATCGAGCCCGTCGACAAAGCATTAGCACTGATTGTCATCGGATTCTGCGTTGTCGCAGTTGACCAGTTCCAGGTTTGGGCGAAGTTCAAGTTGTCTATGGTATTGGTTGCGGTCGCTGCAGTCAGTGCCGACAAGGCCGCACCACTAGCGGGCGTAGACCACGCCAAGCCCCCCGTTCCATCTGTTGAAAGCACTTGCCCCGACGAACCGGCCGTTTGCGGCAAAGTCAAAATCACATTGGACGACACTGTCGACGGCGCACGCACAGCGATATAGTGCGATGAATCTGAATCCGCGAAGCGCATCTGATTTTGCGCGGCCATTTGCACAGAGTTCGTAAAGGTCTTTGCTCCGGCAATAGTTTGAGTTGATGATTTGTCGACAAGGCCCGCCGCATCGGGTGATCCACTTGCCCAGGCCGCCGGACCTGATGCATATACCACATTTCCCGCCGTCCCCCCAACCAGAGACGTCACAGCACTCGTGCCATTACCTACAATCAGACCTCCAGCAGTCAAAGAAGTAGACCCCGTACCCCCCTTGGAGACCGCAACAGTTGCCAAGGTCAAAGCGCCAGAATTTGAAAGTGTCGCATCCCCAGACATAGCTACGGCTGTGGCCACGTTCGAACCGTTCCCAACCCAAATGTTTCCAGAATTCAAAGTCGGCAACAGAGGCGTCGGAGCCTGACAGGCAAAACCAGCGACAGTCCACGTCGGCACATGGCCCGCAGTGGCGCAGGCGAAGTTATAGAATTTCCCAGTGCTGTCTTTCATCGCAAACGAAGTCGTTGCGGAGTTCACGCCTGTGAAATCGATATCTGCACCGATGATCGTTCCATTGGCAATTTTAGCGGAAGTCACCGCATTGGCGGCGATGGTTGCAGCAACGGATCCAGGGCCCGTCGCCGTCACATCTCCTGTCAAGGCTGTCACGTAGTTACCAGCAGCCTGCTTTGCAGTGAAAGAGTCATAATCTGTTTTGGAAATAAGCCCCGCGGTCACCGATGCCGTAGAAGCCATCGGGATATTCAACGTGTGCGCATTACCCGCGGAAGACCAAGCAGGGGCCAAACCGGACGTCCCCGGTGTGGCAAATGTTTGAGTCGAACCCGTTTGACCATTCAAAGAGGTCAACCCAGCGCCCGACACTCCCAAAGCCACCGCTGCGGAACCATCCCAGTACTTCACTTGATTGGAAGTCGTATTAAACCAAGTTTTCCCTTTATCACCTGCTCCCCAGAAGGTGATCAAAGTGGTCTCTGTCGCATTCGTGTAGTTGCCAAGCCCCAAAGAGCCGGTCATCACGTCGCCAGCTTTGTTTACTGGTGTATATCCCAACGCGGTCGTCACATCACCTGCAGCGATATTTGCTCCGACGGTCACACGCCCCTTGGCATCGACAGTCACTTTGGAATAAGTTCCCGCCGTCACACCAGAATTAGCCAAAGTCGTTGCAACAGAACCCGCAGAGGATGTCACATCACCAGTCAGCGCCGGCATACGACCTGCCGCTAATGTGCCCGTCGCATCTGCCGTACCCAGGTCGACAGCATTCTTCACTGCCAAAGAACCAAGCCCCGTGATGTCAGAATTGGACAACTGCGCCGCCACCCAATTTGTGCCATTCCAACGAAGGGTTTGGCCCGTCGTTGTTCCAGATGCAATTGAAATCACCGGAGCAGTCCCGCCCGAACTTGCCAACGGAGCTGAGGCTGTGACACCCGTCACAGTTCCCGTCCCGGCATTGTCGACTCCGCAAATCCAGCCTGAGCCATTCCATTTCAGAACTTCATTGTTCGCACAAGACACGTTGTTGGGTTTGTAAGACAGGTACTGACCGGCTGCTGAAGAAACACGGTCTGCACGCACATTGGTTACCGTCACAGCACCGGCATTGGAAACCGTTGCATCCCCCGACAGGGTTTGCGCAGCCGCCGCGTTGGTGCCATCGCCGATCCAAATTTTACCATCTGCCAAAGCTGGCAAAAGTGGCGCCGGGGCCTGACAGGCAAAACCAGCCACCGTCCATGTCGGCACATGACCCGTGGTCGCGCAGGCAAAATTATAGAACTTGCCTGTGCTGTCTTTCATCGCAAACGACGTCGTCGCGGTGTTCACACCACTGAAATCCATATCCGCGCCGACAATCGTGCCGTCGGCGATTTTCGCTGAAGTCACGGCGTCGGCGGCAATCGTCGCTGCGACAGAACCTGGCCCGGTCGCGGTCACATCCCCCGTCAACGCCGTGACATAGTTGCCTGCGGGCTGTTTCGCTGCGAAGGCATCATAGTCTGTTTTATTCAGCAAACCAGCAGTGACTCCCACCGCCGATGCCATAGGAATATTCAAAGTATGTGTGTTTGAAGCAGAACTCCACGCAGGTGCCGTGCCCACAGTACCGGTCGCAAACGCTTGTGCACCACCCAAAGCCTGCACAGTCGTTCCATTCCAGAATTTCACCTGATTGGCTTCACTGTTGTACCAGGTGTAACCTTTGTGAGCGGCCGAAAGACCACCTGTCAAAGTGGCTTCTTGCGCATTCGTATATGTTCCCAAACCCAACGCGCGCTGCGGGCTCATCAAAACATAGCCTGTTGCAGTCACATCGTTAGAACCCATGTTCAAGGCGCCGGCCATCGTGTCGCCGTTTTTACTGACGGCATCCGTGATCCCGTACCCTGCCAAGGTCGTAGGTTTCCCCGTGGTGATCTTGGCCCAATCCAAAGCCGGAACATCCGCCGCCACCAAGGCGCCGTTGATCCAGGCTCCGCTCTCAAAGCGCAGGAAATGGCCGTCAGCTAAAGCCGTGGTGTTCACCGCCGTGCCTTTGATCTTATCAACGGTGTTTGCGCCCACGGCCCCGCTGACGTCACCGGCCAGAGTTGGCGCCGATGGCAATCCGGTCCAAGTGCCGTCTCCACGCAGATAAGTCGTAGCATCCGCCGTTCCTGTGGGATTCATCACCGCCAAAGGCCCCAGTCCCAGATTTGTCCGAGCACCCGCAGCGGTGCTGGCTCCGGTTCCGCCGTTAGCCACGGCCACAACCCCGGTCACATTGCCGGCGGTGGTTGCCGTGGGGGCCGCGTAAGTTCCCGCCAGAATATCGGCCATCATGGTACTGCCAAACCAGGACTCGGCCGCTGTTTGAGTCAAACCGCCCGGCGTGTTCACGTTAATAAAGTCTGCACTGGCTTTGCCATTCAGTGTTTCTGCACTGCCGGCATTTTCAGCGTGCACGGCCAGAGGAGCTGAACGCATATTAAAGTCCGCAGTGATTCCAAGACTGCTGACCACGACACGCAGTTTACGACTGTCGGTCGCCAGAGGTGTGTAATCCGTAAATCCGTTTGAACATGTCAGACTGGTTTTAGGTTTGTCGTTAAAAACTTCTTTAAGGCTTAAAGTCGGCAGCGCAGATTTATTCCCACGCCCCACAACCAGGTAAAGGTATCCTTTTTCAATCTGCACACCCGAATGCATTTCTTCCCACAGGATGCAGGAATTGCCGTCACTGCGAACACCCAAAATCTGCACCACCACATTGGAGGTCACAGTGGGAAACGCGGGACTTGACGGGTTGGAGTTGTCCTTAATCACACCTTGAAAGGTGATCCCTTTGTTGCCATTGGTTTGCGCCAATGCCATGGAGGAAAGCAACAACAGATTCAAAATCAGAAATTTGGATCTATTCATAAGCGATAACCCCTTCTACAACGTAGTTCCCGCTAATCCGTTTTTCCGTTGTTTCTGCAATTTGACCTTGAACTTGATATTGGCCCGATACGGCCACTTCGGTATTCTGATAGTCTTTGTCGTGACGGATAGCTGCAGGAGTCGGCAGCGCCTGCTGATTCAAGTCACTGATGTTGGCCTCCAGCGAACACCCACTGGCAGAAACCATCAGAACTGACATTGTTAAAGTCACAACCCAAAACATCCCTGACTCCGTCGCAAAACGTACTGCATTCAAATCTATAGAAAGGTTCGGGTTTTTCTCAGTGTTGCTCTATTTGGTCGCCACATTATGTTGTGGAAATGCATTTAAAGTGAAAATGGGAATGCGCTTTGAAGTCCTTGGTCCAGCCCTGAAATCCGCACCCAAAGCGCATTGCGATGCGCAATGTGGCTCGCGTTAAAGCCACATTTCCACGCTTCATTTCATTTTTTTGTTTTAAAGCGAATGACAGTCATGAATTAATTGTTCCATGACAGTCCAACAATTCATGCAGATACAATTGAAAAAGCGACAAGAGAAGAATCCCAAATTCTCTCTGAGATCTTTTGCCCGCTTGCTAAAAACTGACCCCAGTTCTTTATCAAAAGTATTGAACGGTCTGCGTATTCCGTCAGATGAAACAGTGGCAAAGTGGGTGGATTGCATGAAGCTGTCCGCAGAGGAAACTGAACAACTGAAGGGAGTGGTGAATGGAGCCAATTCATTCAACCCTCTGAATTCAGATTTCTTTGAATCCACGTATAGCTGGGTTCACCCGATTCTGCTGGAGACACTGAAATTACCAAACGCCACCCGCAATATGGCGGCCTTGGCGGATCTTTTCGGAATGACCGAAGAGCAGATTCAAAAAACCATCGAGTATCTGGAAAACCACAAAATTCTGCACAAGCACCCGGAAAGCGGAAGCTACCTTCCGTCGAACCTGACCACGGTCACAATTCCTTATACGACCGACCTGCGCCGGGGACTGCAAAAGAAATATCTGGAAATGGCACAAAAAGCCCTGGAAGAAGTGCCGATGGAGAGACGGGACAACAGCACCCTGACTGTCGCCATACACACCGATGACATCCCAGCGATCAAGGACATCATCCGCGAAGCCCGTCATCGCATTCACCGCCTGGCTGAAAAAAGAAGACATCAACTGAATGCAGTCTACAACTTCAGCAGCGCCCTGTATCCGGTTAAAGAGGAGACCGTATGAAGTTCATATTGACGCTATTGATGACATTGGGCGCTTCCACTCACGCTTCACCTCTGCAGGATGGTCAGGAAACAAACGGCGGTGATCCTTATGCCGCAGAATTTCTGTTTGTTGTGGACTCAACCTTACAACAACTGCCGCTGACTTTGCCTTTGGAAAACGAAGCCGCGATCCAGCGCGAAGTTCTGGAGGAAGCCCGTACAGCAGTTTTGGTGGCGTCGGTTGAAGTTTTGAATCTGGATGGACGAGAAGTGGCGGCGGTCAACCAACCCCTGACGATCCCGCCCCGAATCGTCGTCTCCAGATCTGCATGGAAGTCTTTGGATATAAAACAAAAAAGACTGCTGGTGTTGCACGAACTGCTGCCAATCGCCGGTATCTACGACGATCACTACAAAAATTCTTTGCGCCTGTGGCAACTGCTTCCCTAAAGGACCACAGGGCCGTCAGTGCAGACGATCCCCATCGTCTGCTTCCGGCAGCGACTCTTGAACCTCTTCGGGGGTCGCTTCACGAACCTCCAAGGCCTCAATTTCAAAAATCAGATCCTGCCCCGCCAGCGGATGATTCGCATCCAGCGTAATACGATCCTTGGAAAGCTCTGTTACGCGGAATTTTTCCGCCTTCTTGCCTTCACGGGCAAACAGGATACTTTCCCCGACTTTCAGTTTCGGACTGCCCACCAAAGATTCCCGGGCCACTTCCAAAACTTTCGTGGTGTCGTAGTAGCCATAAGCTTCTGCCGCACTCAATTCAATCTGGCGTTTTTCGCCCTTGCGAAGATTCTTGAGACCATCGGAAAGCCCCGGCAAAGCATGCTCTGGGCCCGGAGCCGCTGTCATCACATCACGATTGTAGGTTGAGCTGATGACCTGCCCCAGTTTGTTTTTAAGAACACAGTGAAACGATATAATCTGAACGTTCATAGCATGTCCTTTTGTTGGCGAAACATTGTTGGGACGCGAGCACTTTATGGTTCAGTATCGATAATTAACAGGAAACGAATATCGAGTATCAGCGTACAGAATCGAATATCATTTTGAGACGAGCAGCCCAAGATTTCCATGCTGCCTGAACCCCAGTATAACATCCTGAGGCCCCGGCACCAGTCCGAAAATCACAAAAAAAGCAGAAGATCACTTAAATCTATCGTATTTGAGCTCAACAGCAGGACCCAGCCACATGGCAGCCTGGGTATGGTCGTAAAGATCATCCCCGGTCAATTCATGGACCAGGACCGACAGGTCCCCGCGCTCATGCATAAGCCACAGGACCACTTCCGTAAAATGTTCTTTGGGGAAATTGATTTCAAACATAGGCACCGGATGCGGACCGATGGCTTCAGGAATCATCTCGCCAACGAAGACCTTCTTGCCTTCAAACATGCGAATGGCTTCAGCACGAAGATGCTCGGCCTTTTGCAGGCTCGCATCCTTAAAGTAAATATGTGCGTCGAACTCTCGAGGAAAACCCGCCGGCAAAAGTTTGCTGTTCACTGTGTAAGTCTTTTGCATGGCAGGTCCCTTTTAATGTGCGGTCTGAATGTATTCTTTCAGTTCTGGGATTTCACAAGGCACGCAGCCCACCTTACCCACAACCACGCCGGCCGCATAGTTCGCCAGCATGCAAGAATGAACCAGTGACAAACCAGACATCAACCCCAAAGACAAAGCGGCAATCACCGTGTCACCGGCACCCGTCACGTCAAAGACCTTGCGGGCATAAGTTGGAACTTCCGTGATTTCATCACCAGATACAATGGTCATGCCGTCTTTACCACGAGTCAGAACCACGTCTTTAGCGCCCGTCAGTTTTTGCAGGGCGCGAGCAACATCAACAACCTTGTTCGGATTGTCACGCAGATCATCGAAATCCATTCCCGTCAGCACAACTGCCTCATCATAATTCGGCTTGATCAAATCCACGCCCTGATAGAAAGAGCCGTGGTTGTTGCGATGTGGATCGACCATCAGTTTTTTGCCGTGTTTTTTGCAGATCGCAGAAACCTTTTCAACCACGTTGCGGGAAATCACACCTTTGGCGTAATCCTCGATCACCACACAGTCAGCTTTAGCCACATTCTTTTCAACAGTTTCAATCAGGCGGGCTTCGGCTTCGGCAGAAAGATACTTGCGCAATTCATAGTCCACGCGCACCAGGTGATGGTGCTTGGCCATCACGCGGGTTTTGCGTGTGGTGGGACGGGCTTTGTCGACAATCATGTAATCCCAGCTCACGCCGCTTTTTACGAACAATTCACGCAGAAGATTTGCCCCGGTGTCATCACCCACAACGGAAACCAGCATGGCTTCCCCGCCAAGGCTTGCCACGTTCTGTGCCACATTGGCAGCCAGACCCAGGCGCATGTCTTCTTCTTCCACTTCCAAAACCGGAACCGGTGCTTCGGGGCTGATGCGGCGAACCTGGCCCATGACGTATTCGTCCAGACCCACGTCACCGATAATGAGGATTTTTTTGCCTTTAAGGAAAGGGATCTGATTCAGCAGAAGTTCTTTTTCCTGAGGACCCACGGAGGCCTTTACGGGTGTTGTCATTTTTTCATTCTCCCGGAGCAATTGAGCTTCCCTTGTAGCCCAAAAAGGCCCGGCCTGTCACCCCCAAAACCCCGCACTTGGCGGCCCCGGGGGCCTCGTGATAGAACCCATGGCCTATGTTTAAACCCAAAGGCAGATTCCCATCCAAACCAGCCCCACGTTCCGCCAGCGCAGGCCCGAAAAAAGGCGGCAATGACGGCGGTGAAAAGGCCCTGCCCTATGGATTGATTTACAAACAGAACTACATCTCCGCCCGCGAAAAGGCCGAGATCATGACGTACCTGAAGACGCTCTATCCGATCTGGGAAATGCGTTATTCCAAAAACAATCCGCCCCCGGAAAACCAAAAACAGCGTCCGCTGCTGCGCCCGGTGTACTGGCTGGGGAACTGGCAATTTGCCTGCCTGAACTACTATCATCCGCCCAAAGGCATCTACAACCGCTGTGTCACTGCCGAAGGGTATCCGCCGATTCTGGAATATCTGATCCAAAAGATCGAAGCGCTGGTGCATGACACCTATGCACCCAGAGATATTCCGCGCGGCTGGCATTTGAACACGTGTCTGATCAACTATTACGGTGATCAAATCGGTGAGGATGGCAAAAAGAACGACTGCGCCCGCGTGGGTGAACACAAGGATTTTGAACCCGGCCCGGTGGCGTCGATTTCTTTCGGGGAACGCGCCTTCTTCCAGTTTGTTTCAAGCCAGGGCACAGAATCCAAATCCAATGCGGTTTTTCAGCAATGGCTGGACGACAGTTCCTTGCAGATTTTTGGCGGGGATAAATTCAAAAAACATCTTTTCCACCGCGTTCAGCGCGTGGACCGCAAATCCGGGGATTCTTTCCCGCTTAACGAGATTTCAAACTTTGAAACCCGCCGGATCAACTTCACCTTCCGTTATGTGCCGGACGAGCACATCACTCCTTTCCACCGTCTGTCGGCAGAGGCAAAAGAGGATGTGCAGGGCTACGTGGAAAAGCTGGCGGAACATTCGGACTTCTTCAGAGACGCACTGACAAAATAACTAAAGGGCCACGGGCCAGGCGGCTACAAGCAAAGCCTTGCCCTTGCTTTGATCAATGCGCACTTTCAAATTTTGATTCAGCCAGCGCACAATCATTTCCTGTTCAGATCCCGTCATGTCCTTGTTGAAGAAGCGGAAATCAAACTGCGACAGGGGCAGACTCAGGCTCATGGATTTGGTTTTGCCCTTGGCGTTTTCCACTTCCAGCGCCACAGTGACGAAGCCCTGTTTTTTACCCGGCTCTTCAACTTCAAACTTCACGCTGGAACCGGAATCAAAAAAGCCGGTCCATTCCTCGTCAGAAAGATCCATTTCCAGTTTCTGTTCGGTCATTTTAAAATTCGGCGAATGCGACAGAATGTAGGACTGGAACAGCGAGGTCAAAGCACTCCAGTCATAAGGAATCGGTAATGTGCAATGCACCCCTTGCGGCAGCTCCACAACGCGGATATTTTTACTGTCGACTTTCAGATCTTTGTTCAAGAGCATCTGGGCATTCAGATCATAAGGAACCGCCGGATCCTGTTCGGTCGCGTAAATCAAGACCGGCTCTTCCACTTGTTTGTAGTGGCGCCAGAAATCATTCAGTTCCCAGAAATGAATACTGTCTTCCTGGCCAGGAGGCAGCTTCACCGCGTTCACATAAGAAAGACCGCCATGATAAGTGCGCGCAATTTCGGATATGGCTTTGCTCAGGAAAGAAAAATTGTCATAGGTGACCAGTGATGGAATTTTCTGATCAAGACCTTTCAGCCGCTGACGGCTCCACAGGTCCACAAACGCTGATTTTACTCCGCTGTGGGTCAGTGATTCCATGGTCGAACGCAAGTTCACCACCGGGCACAGGGCCGTGAAACTGTTGATCAGCGGTCCGCGCTTGGGTGAATTGTACTTGTTCAGCAAAGACGAATAAAGCACACCGTGCCCACCCAGACTGAC
Source organism: Bdellovibrio bacteriovorus (assembly GCF_002208115.1). Classification (NCBI taxonomy): domain Bacteria; kingdom Pseudomonadati; phylum Bdellovibrionota; class Bdellovibrionia; order Bdellovibrionales; family Pseudobdellovibrionaceae; genus Bdellovibrio; species Bdellovibrio bacteriovorus. The sequence continues at coordinate 3,097,055 of NZ_CP020946.1, forward strand.
ACCGAACACATGCACGCTGTCCACCATCTGTGACAATGGCTCAATCGGATCCTGCAGCAGGCGTGCGACCAGAATGTTTTGAATGCCCTCATCATAGCCACCGAAAGAGAAGCGGCTGTTATTGGCAACAAAGTCGGGACTCGACATGTTTTCAAGCATCAGTACATTGAACGGCGACTGCTCAAACAGCATCATCAACCAAGCGCGCTCCGGCTTAAAGTCCTCGACGTTCGAAAAAATACCCAGGCGCACAATCACCAGCGGGCGGCGTTTCATATCGCCCTTCAGTCCCAACAGACCTTTCAGTTTTACGTTGCCCGGCAGATTCACCACCACCCGGCGCAGGAACGGATGCCCCTGCGGATCGTACTTCATCGTCATCATCCGGCGCAGGTTGACCAGATATCCGTTGTCTTCCGTTTCCAGTTCAGACCGGCAGTCCTGGAAGTATTTCTGAACCAACGCCCCTTGTAGCTGGGCTGACTTCTGCACCCGGCTGTCCTGCATGCGGGCCGCCCACACCTCGGGCGTGCAACCTGAAGACATCAGTTTTGGCTCACCTGTGGGGATCCAACTGATGACATTCGTCATGATAAAATTCAGCGGCTCCGGATAACGCCCCGGGCTGTCCCCCAGCAATGGAGAATCCTCGGCCGGAAAGCTGATTCGGGAGCTTTGGAACTGCTCCATGAAAGCTCTTTGGGGGCTTTGGGCGTAAAGTTGGGGACTGAATAAAAGGACGCTAAATAGGCTAAACCACGACTGAAGCATAGGCTCATTGTGGTCAAAAAGAACCACTGAGTCATCACCTTTTTCCGGAGTGACTTTGAGTATTTACTTCACTAACATTTCACCGTGTACTTAAGGAGACACATATCATGGAACACAAGATAGAGCCTCTCTATGACGGGCCTCTTTTCAGAAACGCCATTCAAACTCTCGATGAAGCTGCTAAAATTATCAACTGCGATCCCAACATCCTTGAGCGTCTAAAAAGACCTCGTCGTTGCATCACAGTTTCCGTCCCTGTTCGTATGGACGATCACAGTGTGAAAGTATTCACGGGCTACCGTGTACAGTACTCTCCAACTTTGGGTCCTTACAAAGGCGGTATCCGTTATCACCAAAACGTGGATCTTTCCGAAGTTGTCGGCCTTGCGGCTTTGATGACCTTTAAAAACTCTGTTTTGGGTCTGCCTTTGGGCGGCGCAAAGGGTGGCATCACTGTTGATCCGACCAAACTTTCCCGCACTGAAAAACAAAACCTGACTCGTCGTTATGCTTCTGAAATCGGTCCTTTCGTGGGCCCGACAAAAGACATTCCTGCTCCGGACGTGGGCACAGATCCACAGACGATGGCTTGGTTCATGGACACTTACTCTCAGGAACAAGGTGGCTTCGCTCAACCGGGCGTGGTGACTGGCAAACCGGTGGAAATCGGTGGTTCTTTGGGTCGTAACCATGCGACCGGCTTGGGTGTTGTGTATGTTGCAGAAAAAGCTTTCGAAGTTTGCAACATGAGCATGAAAGGCGCTTCCATCGCGATCCAGGGCTTCGGTAACGTGGGCTCCTTCGCGGCGAAATTCGCACATGAGCGCGGTGCCCGTATCGTGGCAGTGAGCGACGTTTCCGGTGGTATCTTCAACGGCGACGGTCTGGACATCAACGAAGTGAACGAGTACGTGAAAGCGCACAAGTTCCTGAAGGGTTATCCAAAAGCTCAGCCGATCAGCAATGAAGAGCTGCTTGAAGTGAAATGTGATGCCTTGTTCCCGTGCGCTCTGGAAAACCAGATCGACACGCACAATGCTGAAAAAATCCAGGCAAAAATCATCGTGGAAGGCGCCAACGGTCCAATCACCAATGCTGCGACAAAAATCCTTCATAAACGCGGTGTCTTCATCGCTCCGGACGTTATCGCCAACGGCGGTGGTGTGATCGTTTCCTACTTCGAGTGGGTTCAAGACACCATGTCTTACTTCTGGGACGAGGAAGAAGTGAATGGTCGCCTGAAAGGCATCATCACGAAAGCCTTCGACAAAGGTTACGGTTTGGCCAAAGAAAAGAACATTGATATGAGATCTGCTGCAATGGCGGTTTCTGTTCAACGTCTTGAGCGCGCGATGCTGCTCAGAGGCTTGTACCCAAGATAATGCGTCCTTGGTTGCTTTTACCACCCCAGTGGGCTCACGATCTGAGCTCCCTGGGGCTTCCTTTCTACTCTCTGATTCACGGACGAAAAACTCCGCACTGGAAGAGTTTTACCTGGCGAGGCCTTGAATTCGCCAACCCCATGGGTATTGCCGGTGGTGTTGATAAAAATGCGGAACATCTGAAAGAATGGTGGGCACTGGGCTGCGGCTTTGTTGAAGTCGGCACCGTCACTCCCCGCGCGCAAACTCCGAATCCTGGAAAAATCATGGACCGCGACCTGGAACTTCAGGCCATGTGGAACAAGATGGGTTTTCCGTCTGATGGCGGCGATGAAGTTTTTCACAATCTGGCGTCCTATGCGCCGAACTACCGCACGCCGATTTTTGTGAACATCGGAAAAAACCGTCACACTCCGAACAACGGAGCTGTGGCTGATTACCTGACCTTGGTGGACCAGTTCCGCCCGTTTGCAGATGCCTTTGTTGTGAATATCTCAAGCCCCAATACGGCGGGCCTTCGAGATCTTCAGAAAAAAGACAATCTGCGTGCCCTGATCGGTCCGATCGTGGACCGCGTTTCCCACTTTGAACCCACTCCGGTGCTGGTGAAACTTTCCCCCGACATGGGGGAAGAAGGACTGGCTGAAGCCGTGTCCAACTGCCAGGAATTGGGTGTCGATGGTTTTGTTCTGACAAACACCACACTGTCCCGTCCCGCAGGATGCCATTTCCCAGCAGAAGGAGGCCTTTCGGGGGCTCCGCTAAAACAACTTTCGCAGCGCGCCCTTCAAGTTGCTGTTCAAACTTTGGGCAAAAAACGCGAGGGCCTGCTTTTAGTCAGTGTTGGGGGCATTATGAGCCCAGAAGATGTCTTTGAAAGATTGCAAATGGGCGCCGATCTTGTTCAAATTTATTCTGCACTTGTATTTCATGGACCTGGTTTCTTCCATGACGTTGCTAGAAGGTATAATGACGGACGATAGCGCAGTTGAATCAAAGCCAAAAAAATCTAAAATCCGCAAGGGTCATTGGATCCCGGTGGTGGCTGGTTTTCTGCGCAAAGACGGCAAGATTCTTGTCGGTCAGCGCCCTGAAAACAACTCTTTGGCCGGCCAGTGGGAATTCCCCGGCGGCAAGATTGAAAACGGCGAAACCCCGGAAGAAGCTTTGGCCCGCGAACTGAACGAAGAGCTCGGTATTGAGGCTGAAGTCGGTGAATTGAAGCTGGCCTGCACTCATTCCTACGGAGATGTAGGGATTCTCATATTGTTTTATGAAATCCTGTACTGGAAGGGCGAGCCTCGGGCCAAGCACCACATGATGCTGGAATGGATCCATCCGGAAGAGCTAAAACACCGTAATATCCCCGAAGCCAACCGCAAAATCCTTCACAAGATCTATAAAGCGTTGGGACTGGAATGGCGAAAATAATCCTGGTTAGCAAACATGTGAACGCGACTTCGTGGCAGCTGGCGCAAGCTTTAAAGGCCCAGCAGCACGAGGTGGTTCTGCTGACCAGTTATGGCGAAACTCCCCGCGACACCAGCGGCATCGAGTTCATGGGCTATTTCAAAAAATGGAGTTTCCTGGAAGGCGTTCGCATCATCCCAGGACTTTTCGGCCTGCAACCCCAGATTCTGCATGTGCTTTTGGATGATGATAAAATGAATGCCGCGCAAATGGTGCTTTCCACCTTTGCAAAATCCCATCCGACTTGTGTTCTGACGACTTCTTTATTGAATATCAAAAACGGTCTGTCGCGCCGAAACCCGGTTCGTTATCTGGTTGAGGAAAGTGACATCATCACCTGCCCGACGGTGGAAACCCTGGGACAACTTCGTGGGTTGGATGTCCGATCCAATCGCCAGGGCCGTGGCATTTTGCCGCCGGTGCTGGATTTGAAAACAGACCAAACCGACGAGGCCATCGACAGCAGTGAACTGCCGCTAATCGCGAACTTAAAAAAATCCCCTTACGTGGTGCTGCCGTTCAATGAAACCCGCTTTAATCCGGACTCGGATTATTTCCTGCGACTGCGGGCGGTGGCGCAAAAATACAAAGTGGCTTTGTGGGGAACTTACGCCCACTGGACCCTGCGTGATCGCAAGCGCTTCGCCGCATGGATGGCTGAATTCCAGTGTGCGGATCGTTGGGTTCTGACTGGACCTCTGTCTGCCCCGGTGACTCAGCAACTTCTTAGTGGCAGCACGGCTTTGATGCTGGCCGGACAAAACTTCACACCGGTTGAAATGACTGAATATTATCTGCGTGCGATTCAATCCCACGCGGTGCTGATTCTGGACACGCGCCAGACCAGTGTTCACTCCGATCTTTGGAAAAACACCATCAACTGCTGGGTGCTGAATCATTCTCAACTGCAAAAAGATCTGATCAAACTGCTGGCCAAAAGCCATCTGCGCCTGCCGGAATCCCTTTCGGAAAAACTGGCCGAAGACCGCCATCTGATCGACTCTTCGATGAATGAACTCAATCGTCTGTACAACAAGGCCTTGAATCATCTAAGATAGTTTCATGGCCAAAAAGTCCCGACTGCCGGAAACACTCAATATCTGTCTGACGTCCCAACGTTTTCCGATTCTCAGTCGTGCCACCGATCATGGGTTCTTGTGGCCGATCGCCCGTGGTCTGGCCCGCGAAGGTCACAAAGTCACAGTTCTTGCCGCCAGCTCTGCCTTAAAAAAACCGGAAGTCACCCGCGATGGCGTGAAGGTGTTTTATCTTCACGAAGGTGCAAAAAATCTTTCTCATCTGAACTTCCAAATGGCTGTTCGTCAGAAGTTTGCACAACTGCACAAGGAAGATCCGTTTCACATCGTTCACAGCATCGATAAATCCGGCTATCGCATCGCCACCCGCAAAGATGATTTCAAAGTGGCCGTGGCCTATGACGTTGAGGCAACTCAGATGTCCCAGCTTTTTGCCATTTTGGCGATGAAACAAGACACACTGGGAAGTATGCTGACCACGGCGGTCGCAACCGCCTACAAATTTTTGACCACTTACTATGGTGGGGATCGCCAGTTGCTTTCCACCGCCGACGGCATCTTTGTCACCAACCCGCAACAGCGCATTATTCTGGAAAGATATTATCTTTATCCGGACTTCCACACCTACACCGTGCCTTATGGGATTGAACTTGGAGATCTGACGCCGAAGGAAAAGTCCCTGGAATTGCGTAAGAAACTGGGAATCCCGGAAAATGCCCACGTCGCCGTTTCCATCACCGACATGACCGATGTGCAGGAAGTGATTCCTTTGCTGCGGGCCTTTGAAAAAGTCGCCATCAAAAAACCAGGCAGTTACCTGTTGTTGGTCGGCAACGGCCCGAAATTCAAAGACATTGAGTTCCAGGTTTTGAACCTGGCCCTGGGGAACCGCGTGATTCTGACCGGGGCGATCCCGGCCGGAGAACTGGAAGATTACATCGTTTTAGGCGATGCCTTTGTGAATATGGGCTCCCGAACCACGGGTTTTGAGCCCTCCACCCTAGAGGCCATGGCCCAAAAGAAGGTCGTTTTGGGCTCAGAAGTGTCCCCAATTGCCAATATCATCGAAGATGGTCGGGATGGATTCCTGCTTCGCCCGGCGGATGTCGACTCTATGTCGAACCTATTGGTTGAGATCTTCTCTGGCACCATGCCGGCGGATGAAATCGGCGATCGGGCCCGCCAGAAGGTCGTTGACCTGTTTGATACGGCCAAAATGGTCCAGTCCGTGCTTGATGCCTATCGTAAAATCCTGCTCAACACGGGTCTGTATAAGAAGCATTGAGTTAAATCATTGAAAAGTGGTAGTCAGCCCCCTTCTCTTCTGTATAATCGAGAGTGTTATCAATACTTTAAGTAGGTCCGAATGACAAAAGCAGATTTGATAAATTTGATTTCTGAAAAAGCGGGTATCACCCGTGTAAAAGCAGAAACTGTAGTAAACACTATTTTTGATTCTATGGTGGAAGCTTTGATGCGCGATGACCGTATTGAAATCCGTGGTTTTGGTTCATTTGTGAACCGTCAGTACGGTGCTTACAAAGGACGTAACCCACGCACTGGTGAGATCATCAATGTTGATGAAAAGAAACTTCCGTTCTTCAAAGTTGGTAAAGAGTTGAAAGAAGACATCAACGGCGGCCCGGAAGAAAAGGGCTAAATTCAAAAGACCTTTCGGGGTCTTTAAGAATGAAAAAAGGGGCTTTTCAGCCCCTTTTTTATTTTCCAAATATGCAGCGGAACCACTATTTGCAACGCAGATTTTTAACGTCGTAGAAGTGTTCAGTCTTTTTGAAAGTAGTCACGCAAGTGTAAACTGCGCGAGTGTAGTAAACACGAACAGTCGTTTGGACTGCCAGATCTTCACCTTCAACAGTCACGAATTTGTAGTCATCAATCTGAACTTGAGAATCATCGAAACCGAAGTTTTCAAGAATGCTATCCGTCGTCATGATATAGATTTCTTTCATTTTTCCAGCAAATGCAGGTGCGGAAACAAACATCAAAGCGGCGATCAACAAAGCCTTCATAAGAACCTCCGGTGGTTTATTTAATGCGGAAGTTCTAACGGATGAAGCCCCCTAAAGACAGTCAAGATTGCCTTTTCTGTCATTTTTTCCGGTTATTCATATCGAAGCGCTTCAATTGGGTGCAGTTTTGACGCCTTGCTGGCTGGATAACTGCCGAAAACGATCCCAATCAGGGCAGAAAATCCAAAAGAAAGTATCACGGAGCCCGCAGAAACCACCGTCGACCACCCCAGAACCTTGGAAATCAACAGCGAAAATCCAACCCCCAGGGCGATACCCAAAAGTCCACCGCACACACTGACAACGATGGATTCAGCCAGGAACTGCAAAAGAATATCCCGCCGGCGCGCGCCGATGGCTTTGCGCAAACCGATTTCTTTGGTTCGTTCCGTCACGGACACCAGCATGATGTTCATGATCCCGATACCGCCCACCACCAAAGAAATTGCCGCAATCGACGCCAGCAGCATCGACAAGGTCTGACTGGTGGAATTCAGCGCCTGCTGAATATCGGCCATATTGAAAACATTAAATGCGTCACCTTGTGATGACACCGGCACCCGATGGCGTTTGTTCATCAGCTCTTGCAGTGAATCCTGCACATCCGGAATATCCGCGGCATCGCGAACTTCGATATCCACCGAATCCACATAATTTTTTCCGAATAGACGATACATCGCCGTCACCACCGGAACCAGGATTCGGTCATCCTGATCCTGCGGGCCCGCCGCGCCCTTTTCCGGCAGAACTCCGATCACTCGAAAGTTCACTTTGTTGATTTTAATCATCTCGCCAATCGGGGATTTATCTCCGAAAAGTTCACGGGCCACCGTGGTGCCAATGACTGCCACAAGCATGCGGCGCTGATTTTCTTCCTCGGAAAAGAAACGGCCAAAGATCGGCGTGCTTGCACGCATTTGTTCGTACGCGGGCGCCACCCCCATGACCTGCGTGTTCCAGTTTTTATTCAGGTAAGTGATCTGCCCTCGCCCCGACGAGGATGGCGATACGTCTTTAATCCCGCTGATTTGATTTTTAATAGTGTTAACGTCATCCAAAGAAATCCGAATGCGCACTCCGGATTCCTGCATCACCCCGCCCACCCGCACATTGCCTGCGCGCAAAACCAGAAGATTCGAACCCAAAGAGGACAACTGCTTTTCGATGCTTTGCCGAGCGCCCGTCCCCAGCGCCAGCATTCCCACAACCGCAGCGACACCAATCAAGATCCCCAGCATGGAAAGACCCGAGCGGACTTTATTGGCCGCCAGGGTTTGGAATCCCTGATGAAGATGCTCAATCATTTCACGCACCGGCCATTTTGCCGGCTTTTCCCGTCGTTTTTCCTGCGCGATAGTGGGTGCTGCGGGCAAAGCCTGAAGGCGCTCATCAGATTGAATCACTCCGTCCCGCAGGCGGATCAAACGCTTAGCCTGCTGACCGATTTCTTCTTCGTGGGTGACGACGATGATCGTGATCCCCTGATCATTCAGCTTGTGCAGGATCTGCATGATTTCTTTTTCGCTTTTTGAATCCAGATTTCCCGTGGGTTCATCGGCAAAAATAATGCGGGGATTATTAATCAAAGACCTAGCAATGGCGATACGCTGTTGCTGTCCCCCGGACAGTTCATTGGATTTGTGATGGATTCTTTCAGCCAGACCGACCTTGTCCAAAAGCGTGTGAGCTTTGTCATAGCTAAACCCATCCTCGCTGTAAATCAGCGGCAGGGACACGTTTTGCCAGGCTTCCATGCGCGGAAGCAGATTGAACTGTTGAAAAATAAAACCGATTTCTTCCCGGCGAACAATGGCCAGCTCGTCTTCACTGAGATCCGCCACTTCACGGCCATTGAGGTTGTAACTGCCCTCGCTGGGAACATCCAATAACCCCAGAATGTGCATCAGGGTTGATTTGCCGGAACCTGAAGGCCCCATGATGGCCACGAAATCCCCGCGCTCAATCTTCAGACTGATGCCTTTAAGGACGTCCACTTTCGTGTCGCCCATCTGATAGGATTTGCGTATGCCCTTGATATCAATCATTGGCGACCCCGGCGCGGAGCTGACGGAGGACCAAATGGATTGGATCCTCCCGAGGATTTTTCTCCCAGCTTAAACTGCGTGACCAGAACTACGTCACCTTCACTTAAGCCTTCCACCACTTCGGTGTTGCGGCCATCGGTGATGCCCGTGCGCACTTCGCGCGGAGCGGGCTTGGAACCGGGCACCTTTACCAGAACTTCAGTGCGCCCCTGACTGACACGCAAGGCTTCACTTGGCACCAGCAGGACACCTTTTTTGGATGCGATCGTGAAGGTCACATTCGCCGTCATCCCGCTTCGCATGAAATCCGGAGTGTTATCAGGAATCACATCCACCAGATACGTGGTGACGTTATTGACCGTGGTCGCATCAAAGGCGATCTGATCCACCGTCGCTGGCAATGGGCTTTGCGGATAAGCATCCAATACGATGGTGGCTTTTTCTTTCAGTTTGATTTGGGCAATATCGGTTTCATCCACCTGGGCCTTCACAGTCAGGCGATCGGACATCACAAAAATCGCGTCGGTGTTCGTGAAGGTCTGTCCCGGTTCAACATTCTTCAGAATCAGAGTACCTGCAATCGGCGCAATCACCGGGGTTGCCAGATAAAGTTCAGACCATTTTTTGTATTCTTCAGCCCCTTGTGCGCGGGCGGCGTCCAACATCGCCGCTCTTTCAGTGGAACTCATCCAGGCCAGAATCTGACCTTTGCGGATCTGCTGGCCTTCTTTCGCCAGAATCTGTTCAATGCGGCCCGCCACCGGGGCTTTGATTTCAAGACGGTTTTTCGGCTGCACGGTGCCCGTTGAAAGAATCGTCACGTCCAAATCACCTGCGATGACAGGGATTTCACGAAAGACCGGAGCATTTCCGTCTTCCTTTTTCCAAAGGTAAAAGCCCGCTGCGACAACGACGACAAGGCACCCCAGGATCCAGCTTAGTTTCTTTGATGATTTCATGGCAGCACTCCTACACCTTGTGTTTTTTCCCAGTTGGCTTCCGCCACCACCCTATCACGACGTTTCAGGGTCTGATCCTTTTGATAGGAAATCAGATCATTTTCAATCTTGTCCCAATCATCAAAGGTCGTAAGCCCGTTGTTGTATTTACTGCGCCCGATTTCGGCACGCACGCTGCCCGCTTCGACGAAGGCATCACTGACTTTGACCTGCTCTACCGCTTCCGTGAATTCCGCAAAGGCCTGACGAAGCTTCACGATGATTTCAAGTTCTGAGTTTTTCCAGGTGTTTTCGGCAACCAGCTTTTGCGCGAAGGCGCTCTTATTGGTGAAATAGTCTTTGCCACCCGAAAACAGAGACCAGGACAAGGTGGCTCCAACACTCCAGCGATCACGCTCCGGATACCAGCTTTCCCCCGTGTTACCCACAGAGCCGCTTAAATCCAATGATGGTAAAAATTCAGACCTGGAATTGCTTAATCCCGCCTCGGCACTTTGAATCTGCCCTTGGGCCTGTTGGTGTTCCGGAGTTTGTTCTGCAAGCTTTGTAAAGGATGGAGTCACAGATGAAGGATTGCTTTCCGGGGCTTTGCCTTGAACTTCAAATTCTGCGTCAGGGCTTAAACCCGTCACACGAATCAGAGAGCTGCGAGAAGTGTTAAAGAAGTTTTCGGCTTTCAGCACATCCAACTGGGCTTGTTTCAGGTAGGCTTTGGACAGCAGCACTGAACCTTTGTTCTCGCGCCCGCTTTGAAAGCGCAGTTCGACCATGTTCAGGTTGTCTGCCCGTCGTTTTTGAATACTTCGGGTCAGCTTTAAAGACTCCTGGGCATAAATGACATTGGCGAAGGCGGATTTTAAATCGTAGCTGATCTTGGCCTTCACGGTGCGCAGACTGGCCTCCGCCACCTTCAGCTTGCCCTCGTTTTCAGAGACCTTCGCCATATCGGAAAATCCGTTAAAAACATTTTGAGTGGCATTCAAAGTTGCCGAATAACCTTCGCTTTCCACTTGATCCGTTTCACCCTTTTGGTATCCCAGGTTCGCCGAGATTTGGGGCAGATAGTTGCTGTAAGAAGCATTCAGATTGTACCGGGCTGATTCCAGACTTTGTTCGGCGGCGATGAGCTCGGCGTTGTTCTTTTTCACCAGTTCCAGACAGTCTGCAAACGTGTAAACATTTGCGGCCAAGGCGGGTGTGCAGGTCAGAGTCAGAAGTAAAATTAGAGCCTGTGGTTTTATCATTCTAAATCTCATCAGCTTTATTGCATCGTTCACTCACAAGCGAGTCAACACCGTAAGGATAAGGAAAGACTGATGGGAGATTGTGGAATGCCAGACTCTCAATTTAAGACTTAGGTTCAGGGCTTATAGGATTGATTTGGAAAAATATACAAGTCCTACGCCGTCCCAACTATTTCATGTGATGTCCAAGCAAGACTCGAATATGACATGACACATGTTCCGGTTTCATCCTTATTTCACCATTCTATTTTTAAGCCTGGCTCTGGTTTCTTGCCAGCCGGTGCAGCAATCATGGACGCTCGCGACGGACGGCGAAAATGCCATCATTGGCGGTGAGTTTGCGTCGGCGGGTGAATTCCCGTTTATGGTCAATATCTGGTTTAATGATCCCAAGGAAAACTATGTTTCACATCACTGTGGTGGCAGCTTGATTGCCCCCCGCTGGGTGCTGACGGCCGCACACTGTGTGCTGGAAGAAGAATCAGAAACCCGCCAGCGGGTGGTCGCTCCCGCCAAATTGATGCTGTTTATTGGTGGCATCACCCAATCCGGCCAGGATGCTCGTTCGTTGAAGATTCGCTCTATCAAAGTTCATCCTGATTTTAACTGGCCAAAATCTGATATCGCGCTGATTGAACTTTCTGAAACGGTCACCGATATCCGGCCCGTTGACTTGAATACTGTGGACTTGGGTGATTCAACCCAAAAAGTTGTGATCACGGGATGGGGTCTAACAGATAACGAGGGACTGAAAGAGAGCGCCCAGCTTAAAAAACTGGAAGCCCCGTTGCTTCCCCGGGCTCAGTGCGCCCTGGATGATTTCCCCAAAAAACGCAGCTATGAGCTGGGACCGGAAACACTTTGCATTGACACCTTCAAGCATCAACAGTCGTCCTGTCCCGGCGACAGCGGGGGCCCCGTGTTCCTGCAGCAGAACGGCCGGGCCATTCAAGTCGGCGTCGTCAGTTGGGGTTCAGCCTGTTCAGGATTCCGCGCCAAAGGGTCTTCGGTCGGTGGATACGCTGCCGTTTCCCACGCCCTTCCGTGGATTCAGAAAGTTCTGGGCGGCAGCAAGTAGCAAACTTACTTTGAGCAGAAATCCAGGGAAGCGTCCTTGGAACAAAGTGCTTTCTTCATCACGTCGACTTGATTCACGCGCGACTTAAGCGCTTTATTTTCTTCTTTCAGCGCATTGATTTCCTGCTCCTGCTGATTCACTTTTGCGTGCAACGCCTGAGAGTCCGTCTGCCACTGAGAATAGAACTCTTTGATCGCCTGAATGATCGGAGACACCAGATTCTGATAGGCCACGGATTTCATGCCTTTTGAATCTGTCTTGACGACTTCGGGGAAGACTTTTTCGACCTCTTGGGCAATCAGACCGATATCTCGTTTGTCTCCCCTGGACGGATCAATCCAGTTATAAGTCACCCCGTTGATTTGCAGGATGGAATCCAAAGCATGATCGATGTTTGCGATATCACGTTTCAGCCGACGGTCAGACCCTTGAGTCAACGTCCCCGCCAAAGTCGCGGTCCCATCGGTTCTCAAGGTGAACAGACAAGTTCCAATACCGAAACACATGGCATTGGCACCCAGTGGAGCCCCCGTGGAAGAAGAGTACCATCGCCAAGCCTGCCCTCCAGCCGCGGTGCTTTGATTGGTGATGATCGAGTAGGGATCGCCGGAATTCACATGCAGGTGAGTCGATGGAACCGAAGTTCCCACCCCGACACGCCCTGTTTGATCGACCGTCATGCGAACCAGACCTTGAGTGGTCCCGTTGGCCACAGTCGTAAAGTTAATCTTATTTCCACGCGCAGTTGCTGACCAGTCTTCCGTTGCCAGCACCGTCATCGAGTCCGTTGAACCATTGCTGTTCACCCAGTTCGTGCCATCATAGGCCGCTGGAACCAAAGCCAGCAGGCCCATACCATTGGTCACCGCAGTTGGGGCCGCCTTTGTTCCTTTGGCTTTATAGGCGATAAACATCGGAACTTCCGTCGGACCGTAATGGCGGGCCGCAAACCTTGCGCCGACATCAGCACCTTCAGCCTCAGCAATAATCCCGGCACGCTGGGGATGCAAGGCCCCGCTGTTACCTCCACTATAAACGTGAAGATCCGTCTCTGGCGCAGATGTTCCGATACCCACATACCCCGTGCTTCCCAGGAACATATGGAAGGCGTTCCCTGCTCTGAAGGACATCTGATCATTCGTGTGCGAATAAGAAATCCCCCCCGGATCACGACTGTCAGGATCAGAGAAATACAAAGCTGAAGCCGCCGTGTTCGGAGCCGTCACTTGCAACACGGTGTTCGAGTTCCCGATCACCGCCAGCTTGTCCACCGACACATAAGGTGCCGCCGTTCCACCGTCGGTCACAACCAGATCCGCCGTAGGACTTGTGGTCCCGATCCCGACGTTGCCCGGTTCAGTGATATGGAAGTTCGGAGAATAACCTTTATGCCCCAGACTTAAGCGTCTTTGCGCTGAATCACTCGAGTTGTAGTTGTACTCGATGCTTCCCGCCTGATAGTTGCTGTGCGCTTTACCGACAATGATATTTGTTTTACTGTAGGTGTCGCCAATGTTCGGAGCCAGCGCCGCAAAAGTGGTCAGACCCGAAATCGTGGAATTGGTGTTTTCAAAAACGGCCAACGGATTTGTTCCATCCGGCAGACTGCGGCTGATGTGCAGCAGTGTTGAAGGAGCTGCCGTACCAACACCCACATTTCCGGTTGTCAGCAACGTCATGCGAGCTGCACCCCCCGTTTCAAACTGGAGGTTTTGCGCATCGTTGGTACCCAGCACGGCTGTCGCCCCAAAAGAGTTCCCATTCTGAATAAAGGCATCCGTAATTCCGTAGCCGGCGGCCGTCGTGGGACTTGTCGCGGCCGTCACTCGTCCATAGATATCAACAGTCACTGAAGAATAAGTTCCGGCAGAAACTCCGCTGGTTGGCAAATCAGCAGCGGCCAGGGTTCTGAAGCTCGGAGCACCCGCTGCACCTGTTGGTGCCGCCCAGAATGTTTTTGCTGCCGGTGTGCCGAAATTCAATTTCGCAGAAGCAATTGTGCCCGAGATTCCGCTTTCGGTGATCGAAATGCTTTGGCAAGTGAAGGTGTCGGTCAGAACAGACCAGTTCAAAGTTTTATCTGCACCACACCCCGCTGCCGGGAAAATAGTGTTGGCCGGAGTCACGGTTGAACGGATGTCGGCAAGGCTCAGGAAATTAGGCACATAGTTGGTTCCATCATAGCGCAACAACTGTCCGGCCGCAGTTGGAGCCGTTGCCGAAATGGATTTACCTCGCAGTTTTACCACATCCGGATTCGGATAAGTCCCGCCTAAGTCTCCACCGGCTGTCCCTGCTGGGGTGACTCCAGAAACCGTGACTTCGGTCACCGAGGTCAGGCGGCCTTGAGCATCCACCACCACTTGCGGAACTTTGGTCGCAGTCCCATAAGTTCCGGCAGCTACGGTTGTGTTCGCCAGATTCAAAGTCACATTGCCCGAACTGCCGCCACCACTTAAGCCGGTCCCGGCAGTGACGCCCGTGATAGTGCCGCCAGTACCGGTGGCGCTGATCGTGATCCCACCAGCCCCGTTAGTGATACTGACACCGGATCCCGCCTGAATATTGGCAGCTTGCGGAGCATCTCCCGTTTTTCCAATCAGAATCTGTCCATCGGTCAAAGCGGCGGCTTCAACAATTTTGCCCGCTGACGAAACCATCAGACGGTTGTTGTTCAAGGTCACACCACTTCCGGTGCCGCCTTCACTGACCGGCAGCACGCCGTTAATGCCTGCGGCTTTACCGGAAATATTCCCAGAGATCTTCGCTCCTGAAATAGAACCCGTGATCTGGGATTCCGTGATCGAAATACTGTAACAATCAAATTTGTTCGCCGGGGTCACAAACACCAGGGACTGTCCCGCCGTACAGGATGTCGGGAACATCGTCGCATCAATTTTGTTATTCAAAGATGTCGTCAATCCGGAAATATCAGCAGAGGTCAAGGTCGCCGGCACCCAGGTGCTGGAACCATTCATCTTCAAAACCTGGCCGGAGGTTGCAAGAGTCGCACTGACATCCTGTCCCCGGATCTTTTCTGCGTTCAGAAAGCGCGCATCGTTCCCGGCAGCCAAAGTGCCTGCACCTGTTCCGACGTTGACAGAAATCACCGGGATGCTGGCGGTTCCGGACTTCGCCAAATACGGCGCGGTGACGTTTACATCCGACACCATGCCAGCTCCACCGGCATCGTTTTGACAGACAAAATCAGCGCCATCATAGGTCAGATACTGGCCGCTTGCACAAGTTGAAATGGAATTCTTAAGAACAAAATCCGTTGGCAGTTTGTCACCCAAAAGAGTCGCCGAGTGAGCATAGTTGGCAAAAGGAACAGAGCGAATGATATTGTTGGGAGTGATCGCCTTCCAACCGCTGCCGTCATGAAACTGCACTCGTAAGACTCTGAGCGCATCCACAGCGGGAGTGTAAGTGGCACCACCATCACAGGTATGAGTGATGGAATTGTTAAATACATCCTGCAGGGAATAGCCGATGGTGGAAGGGTAAAGTTTTGTGCCTTCTCCAATAGGAATATCGAACACCCCTTTGGATCCCTGCATATTGATGGTGTTTCTTTGTTCTCGGTAAAGTACGCATGTGCCCGTTTCGTTGGTGAACTCAAAAGCAAAACTGACGTTGTTGTACTCTAATGCAGTTCCATCACTGCGCAGGATTCGACCTTGATAGTTCAGGGTTTTAGGCGACGCAAAAAGGCTTTGAGATAACAAGATGACCCAAAGAAATATTCCGAGACGTGCCGTATTTTCCATACTTTCTTATCGGCAGTTATGTCTCGGAACGAAAGCCCCAACACTTGGGAATTACTCATATTTCGAACGTTTTGCGGTTGTTTTCCCAGATGTAAGTCTCAGAATAAGACCCTCGGCCCTATTTACAGATCGGAGCCTGAGGATCCTTCGCACACAGATAGGATTTGATTTCCTGATTTTCGTTTTTCAGGTTCTGATTTTCCTTCTCAAGCTGATCCATACGGTCGCTGACGCCAACGAGTTTCAGATAAAGTTCCTGCAAGGCCTTCACCACCGGAGCCAGCAACTCTGAATAGTTCACTCCATAATAGTCAGACTCCAACTCATGATGGATCAGACCCACCGGAGCATCACTCGCTGTGGATCGTTTCACTTCAGATTCCAGCTCCTGCGCCATGAAACCCCAATGAGTCTTGGCTTTCGCTTTGTCGCGGTCTGATTTCCATTTGTAGGACTTCGGCTGCAAAGACAGGATGAAATCCAGGCCCTGCGAAAGGTCCTGCACTTCGGTCTTCAAACGCTGATCTGAAGTCTGGATGGTTCCGTTCACCGCATAAACGGCCTTCCAGCGATACGTGGTGGTACCCAGATCAAAGGCGTTGTCCGTGCGAGGTCGCAGCAGACTACCCACCTGAACGCCCCCGGTAAAATCACCCTGATAGTTCAGATGCAAAGTCGCCCCCGTGTCTTTCACCAGCGCGCGAGAGCTGCCGGTGTTTCCACGATCCACCTGATTGTTGGTTCCCAGAACAAAATCAAATCCGCCATTGATCACTGTGGTGCCGCGCAGGGAACCCGCCACATCCAACGGGTAAGCCGGAGATATCGTTGCGATCCCGACATTCCCGGAGCTGGTGATGCGCATTTTTTCGGACATCGCCAAACCGGAACCTTTGTAGGCAAACCGCAAACTGTCCTGGATGTCGTCACCAAAATAAATCGTGGCATCCCCGTCGTTGATGGTCCCACTGTCCTCGTCGCGGTCCCAAATCGTGATCCCGGCAATGTCATTGGCCGCGCCCAGAACAGAAATTCCCAGACCCGTATTGTCCGTGCCCCCCAGATAAGCGTCCGCGACCGAGAATTTGGAAATTGGAGAGGTCGATCCAACCCCGACACTTCCAGTGGCAGTGACAGTCATACGGGGTATATCACTGGTCACCAAGTGCAACGGATGCGCACTGCCCGTCCCGACACCGAAGTTTGCCGCGGGATTGGTCGTGTAAGTACGAAGCATCACAGAATCCGCTTTGGGAATAGTGCCGCCCCCCCAGTTCCCAGTCACTCCCGTACCATAACTGATCAGCTGCGCTCCGTTGCCGTCAGACTCCAGATCCACAGCGGCCATGGCCAGATCCGCGGTGCTTGTATTTTTAATTAACAAGGCTGTGTCAGCGCCTTGATCCTTTTGCAGGTGCAATATTTTTGTTGGGGTCGCGACACCAATTCCCACATTCCCGTCAGAATTCACACGCATGTGTGGAGTCGTGCTTCCGTTGGCAGCAAAGTCAATAGGTGCCACGGTGTTGGTAGTCAAAAGCAAACCATTGGTAGCGGAACTGTTTGAAGCTAAAACCAAACGGTCCTGATATTGCGCCGAAGTGTGATCATTCGGATATACGGACAGCTGCCCGCTAACACCCGTTCCGACCAATTGCACGGTTGCCTGCGCCGAGGTGTTCCCGGCAGCCATGTTGTTTTCCACACGCAATTCGGTCGTGGCGTTCTGAGCTTTCAGAACATGCACCGTGCTTGCAGGACTGACAGTCCCTATCCCCACCGAAGAGTCGGACTTGAAAATAAACTGACCCGAACCACTCGTGGAAAAGTCTGCAAAGACCAAAGAACCAGCGCCCCCAGCACTGCCTGACCCCGTCGAAACCAAATTCCAGGTCTTGCCTCCAGCACTTGACGACGCCAATGCCAGACGCGAACCGCCGGTATCACTGGAGGTGAAGCGCCCCATGTTGATGGTGGAACCGCTCACATCCAAAACATGGACGGGAGTCATGCCGATCCCCACGTTTCCGGCAGAGCTCACCGTCATGCGAGTTGTACCATTGGTTTCAAATCCCAGGCTATTGGCGTCGTTGGTACCCAAAACAGCCGTTGCTCCAAAGCTGTTGCCACCTTGTTTGAAATAGGAACTGTCGTATGCCCCCGCCGGAAGATCCGTGGAAGCCAAAGCTCTGAATACAGGAGCCCCGGTCGCCCCTGCCGGTGCCGCAAAGAAAGTACCGGCCGACTGGGAACCAAAGTCCACTTTTGCTGCCGCAATCGTTCCGGAGATATTTGATTCCGTGATCGAAATCGACTGACAGGTGAAAGAATCCGTCAGCGAAGACCAAGTCAAAGTTTGCGCGGCCGTACAAGCGGTGGAAGGAAAGATGGTATTGGCCGGAGTCACCGTCGAACGAATGTCCGCCAGACTTAGGAAATTGGGAACATACCCGGTGCCATCATAGCGCAGCACTTGCCCAGCCGCAGTCGGCGCTGTCGCGGAAATAGTTTTGCCACGTAGTTTTACAACATCCGGGTTGGGATAAGTTCCCCCCAGATCGCCCCCCGCAGTACCCGCCGGAGCCACACCGGAAATAGTCACTTCTGACACCGAGGTCAGACGCCCTTGAGCATCCACTGCCAACTGCGGAACTTTCGTCGCCGTTCCATAGGTGCCCGCGCCCACGCCGGTGTTGGCCAGATTCAAAGTCACTCCACCTGAGTTGCCACCGCCAGAAAGTCCGGTGCCCGCCGTGACACTTGTGATTGTGCCCCCAGCACCCGTCGCACTGATTGTGATCCCGCCAGGATTATTGGCGATCGTCACACCCGAACCCGCCACCAGATTGGCCACTTGAGGGGCATCTCCGGTCTTACCGATTAACAGTTGACCGTCAGTCATCACTGGAGCTTCCACAATTTTACCCGCACTTGAAATCATGATGCGGTTGTCGTTCAATGCCGTGCTGCTGTTGGTTCCCCCTTGCGCCACCGGCAGAGTCGCGGTCAGACCGCTGGCCTTGCCACTGATATCGCCGGAAATCTTTGAACCGGCAATCGTGCCCGTGATCTGGGCCTCGGTGATGGAAATGCTATAACAATCAAACTTGTTTGCCGGAGTTACAAACACCAGTGATTGTCCCGCCGTACAGGACGCCGGGAACATTGTCGCATCGATTTTATTGTTCAAAGCAGCACTCAAGCCGGAAACATCACCTGTGCCCAACGTCGAAGGCACCCAGGTGTTGGCCCCATCCAACTTCAAAACCTGCCCCGTCGTCGGCGCCGTTGCACTGACATCCAGCCCGCGGATCTTTTCAGCATTCAAAAAACGGGCATCATTGCCAGCCGCGACAGTGCCCGCCGCCGTGCCCACGTTCAAGGAAATCACCGGGATGCTGGCTGTACCGCCCTTGACCAGTGGCGCGCTGACATTCACGTCAGAAACCATCCCGGCCCCACCCGCATCGTTCTGACAGACAAAGGCGGTCCCGTTGAAAGTCAGATACTGACCGGCAGCACAGGTGCTGACGGAGGACTTCAAGACAAAGTCAGTTTCACTTTTGTCGCCCAGTTTGGCGGCGGAATATGCGTAGTTGGCAAAAGGAACAGAGCGAATGGTGTTATTCGGTGTGATGGCCTTCCAACCCACACCATCATGGAATTGCACGCGCAAAATACGCACTTCATCCAGAGAAGGAGTGTACTTGGCGCCGCCGTCACAATCATGTTCGATGGAGTTATTAAATACGTCGCGCAAACTGTAACCGGGAGTGCTTGGATACAACTTGGTGCCTTCACCGATCGGAATATCAAAGACCCCTTTGGATCCCTGCATGTTGACGGCATTTCGTTGCTCACGATAGAAAATGCAGGAACCGCTGACGTTAGTGACTTCAAAGGCGAAACTGACATTATTGAACTCCAGCGGAGTTCCATCTGTTTTTAGAATACGTCCCTGATAATTCAGGGTGGTTGGAGATGCGACGGCCTGCAGCCCAAATAAGAACAACCACAAAAACATCCCACTACGTACCCTCTTGCGTGTTTTCATAGGATACTTTTCGGCATTATTTTTACGAGGCCTTAACAGAGTTACGTGACGGTAATTCTAGTTTTCAAAGAGATGTTCCGCGAACCCTCTGAAAATGCGCACGAGTGTTTCAATCCAAGACACTTCTAGACTTATGTAGGGAATAAAAAAAGCCCCCGGCATTTCTGCGGGGGCTTATCAGGAATTCTCCTATTGATCTTGCAATCTACTGTTTTACCAGCTTCAGGGTCATGCTGCGTTCTTCATCAGCATTTTTAGAGAAGTGCTCGTTAGTCGCACACTCTGCCGGATTTGAAAGATCCGCAACAAAGTTGTTCTCAACTGTCACGGACGCTGTTGTCGCACTGATTTGGGTCATCGTCATCTTGTCGATGTAAGTACCACCACAAGTGATTGTGCCGGTGCGGTCCGCATTCGGGAAGGTCGAGTTGAAGTGATGATTTTCCATCACAGTGCCCACGTTGCCGATGATGAACAATTCACCCAGCATGAATTGATCCTGGGCTTTTTCCATCTGGAACAGAACCTTGCCGGAACCCGTGTCACGGCATCCGTCGAAGGACGTATCAGAACAAGTGCCTGTAGAGAAAACACCGGCCTGATTGCCGTTGCCATTGTTGTAGTCTTTATCAGAAGACAGTTCGTTGTTGTTTTCCCAGAAGACTCTGTAGCGTTTTTTGCAAGTTGCAGCACCCCAGTCGAAGTCTGGATTGTCGCCGCCGTTGCTCAATGCGCCCATCACACAATAAAGTTTGCAGGCGTCTTCGCTCATGCCCCAGCCACCGCCAGAGAAGTCAACTTCGCTGCAAAGTGTGGTACCGGAAACGATCGCACCGCCGCCCGTTTTTGTGGTTTTACCGCAAACAGCAGTCATGGTGTTGGTATGATCAGGATGCATTCGGGCCTTGGCCTTCGTCGTCAGTGTGCCAAGTTTCGTGGTGTCACTGATATCCATGGACACACCGCCGGTCATTGCACCAGCCCAGCCGCCTGTCGCTGTCCAGCCGCCATCAAGAGTGATGCCCTCTTTATCACCGCACGCCGTGCGAGCCGCGGCATCTTTCCAAACAGAAAGGCCCGTTTTAGTGGCACCTGCTTTGGTCGCCTGCAACTGCTTCAGATAAACCGATGTTGGAATGTCTTCGGCGCTCTGGGCCCCGTTACAGCTTGTCACCGGAATACCGTTTTGATTCAAAGATGTTTCACAAGCACCGGTGATGCTCCAGGTCCCCGTAGGATCGGCCCAAACAACGGACGGAGCCACAGAAGAGTTCTGCGTGATATTTGCCACCGGCACAGACACCTTGGCATCTGAGATGGACAAATCCGTCGGAAGTTGAATGGTCGTCGCACCTTGATTGACGGCAAGGCCGGAACCACCGGTCGCACCCGTCATCCCGGCTTCTTCCGCAGTGAACTCGAAGTCAGCAACACGCTTGCCTGATTTAACAATCATACAGCCAATCGGCTGACCCGCACCGCCCGTGATGGACAAAGAGAAAGTTCCATCATCAGAAAGAGCACTGTGCCCCGCCGTAAAAGGTTCCACCATCATCGCGCAGATCACGGTGTAATCCGAAGCCGCAAAGGTCGTCAGATCACCGGCTTTTGCCATCGGCTTTTGCATAGACTGCAAGCTGACGCCTGAAAAACCACCGCTGATCACCAATGCAGAGTCTTCCGAAGGACTGCTAGATCCCCCGCCACTGCAAGCTGAAATTAAAAGTGCTGTCCCTGTCACTGCCGTCACCATTCCGGCGACCATTTTCACTCGAGAATTTTTGGAAAACATTCTCTGTCCTTTCCTTCGTATTGAGTTTTCTGTTGGAAGTTAATCCACATTAATCGCTCTGAAAGACTGACAAAGAACAGTAAAGATGGGCAGTCCTTTGGGGTCCGAACTAGACTGAGCTTAATTAGAAATAATAAAACTGAACTTAATTCTGTTGAGGAAACAAACGAAGGTCCGAGATATTTTGCAGCCCCAGCAAGGCCATAAACAAACGTTCGACGCCCAGGGCGATGCCACCACTAGGTGGAAGTCCAGCCTCCAGGCACTGGAAGAACTCATCATCCAGACTGACGGGCTCCTTGTGCATTTCAGATTTCTTCTGCAGGTCTTCCTGGGAGCGCAGACGCTGCACCGTCGGGTCGTTCAGCTCATGGAAGGCATTGCAAAGCTCCATGCCTTTCCAATAAGCCTCAAAGCGGTCGCCCCAGCCATCCGATGTCAAACGCGCCAGAGCGGCTTGATACGGAGGATACTTTTCGACAAACACCAGCTCATCGGCAGGCAGTTGGCTTTCAATTTTATCCATGAAGATCAGAAAGAAATAGTCATCAATGCTTTCAGCGCTGCGAACATCGACACCGATTTTTTCCGCCAGCGTTTTCAGCTCCTCTTTGGACGTGTCCGGCTTCAATTCAAAACCACAGTGAACTTTGAAAAGCTCGGCCACGGAATATGAAGTCACCTTCACTGGGCCTGCGACTTTCATCGCTTGCGCCAGATGGCTGACCAGTTTGACGGTGTCTTCTTTAATCAACTTTAAAGAGGCATACGCACGATACCACTCCAGCATCAAAAATTCAGGCTGATGTCTTTCAGTAACTTCGCCGTTACGGAAACACGGAGCCAGCTCAAAGATTTTTTCTGCCCCCAATGCCAAAGCCTTTTTCAAATGCAGTTCAGGGCTTGTGGGTAAAAACAATTTCTGCTGGCGCGAACCGATCTTCAAGTTCGTGGAAAAAACATCCAGACTGGGTTCCGTCCCCGGACAGACCACCAGCGACGGCGTCTTCAATTCCACAAAGCCTTTAGAAACAAAGAATTCACGTAAAGATTGCAGGTAGGCGCCCCAATTTTCAGTCAATTCCTTGTTATAGGAACGATTCGGCAGGGATTGCTTTTGCGGCGCCAGCAGCACCACTTCAGAGGCCGAGACAACGGCAACGATGTCACCCTCAATCAAAAATTCAGAGTGCTTCGGGGCTTTTTCAAAATGGATTTTGTGAGTTTCGGAATCGCGGTGCAGGACCAGCTTTAAAGCGTCGCCTTCGCGTTCGATCTGATAAATGCGCCCTGCCGCCTGAGCATTTTCAGGCATTGCGGGATAGGGCTTCCAAATCTGGGTTAAAAAGTCATTTCGGCTCAAAGCCCTGCCACTTTAATGGCAAAGGCCCTGATCACGCAAGGAATCAAGCTGGGACAGGATGGAATCCATGTCATTCGCACCGTAAACAACATCTTCGTTCACCACGATACGGTGCTTCACCCAAGAGCCCTCGAAGATACCTTCGGAAGTCATCTTGCAGCTTGGAGTCGCCAAAGTCGAAGCATTCGCCGGACCCAAGTAAGTCACCATCACCATGAAACCTGTTGCTAGAAGTGCCAGAAGAACTCTCATATCCATCCCCTTGTATGTGCTGGTTCCTTATGACACCAGCAACCTCCCTGAGAACGTATAAAGCAAAGCCCTTGCCAACCCATTCTGGCCCCCCCCCTTCAGGCACCCTCGCCCCGCCGGGTATCGGTCGATAAGACTTTTCACAAACGGCCCTTCGAGGTTGTCTTTTGGGGCATGATTGGTTATTGGAAGTGCTTAATTCTACTCGGAAAAGAGGTCTTTAATGGATTTGCAAAGAACCCTCCACACGCTCAAAGGATCCGCTGACTGGGTCAGTTTGCGTCACGTGACTGAAAAAACCACCTACCGCATGGTTCGCGATGAAAAGCCGGACCGTAACGTGATCAGTTTCGATCAAGGGGTCATGGTCGAGGTTTTGGTCGAGGGCCATTTTGGCTTTTCCGGCACCAGTGACCTGAGCAGCTCCGGGATCAAGCGCGCTTTGGATAAAGCCATCCTGATGGCCAAAGCGGCCAGCTCGCACAAAGTTCACAACTTCTCTGTGGACCAGCGCCCGATTGCCAAAGGAACTTACAAGTCCCCGGTGGTAAAACCTCTGGACTCCTTCTCGGCCAAAGAGATCTCGGACATTTTCGTGGACGCAACCCGCGCCATGAAAGTTTCCGATAAAATCGTCAGCCGGTCCGCAACGGCGATGATCGTGGAAACCCACTTCCACACGGTGACATCTTCGGGTTCCGACTTTGAACAAAGCTTCTCGATCGTGAACACGGACTTCTCGGCAACAGCCGCTGCCGGTGGCGAAACCCAGTCCCGTTCCGACAGCGGTGGTTTGGCCCGCTGTCTTCAGGTGGGGGCTGAGGTCTTTGACCGTGCTTCTATCCTGGAGCGTTCCAAAAAACTGGCGGAAGAAGCCGTGGAACTGCTTTCTGCCGACAACTGCCCGGACACGTCCATGGATCTGTTGCTGGCTCCAGACCAGATGACTTTGCAGGTGCATGAATCCATCGGTCACCCGCTGGAATATGACCGTATTTTGGGTGATGAAAGAAACTATGCCGGCTGGAGCTTCGTAAAACCTGAAGACTTCGGACACCTGCAGTACGGTTCCAAACTGATGAACGTGACTTTCGATCCGACCATCGAAGATGCCTTGGCCTCTTACGCGTTTGATGATTCCGGTCATCCAGCCACCAAAGAATTCCTGATTCACAACGGCTTGTTGGTGCGCGGTCTTGGCGGACTTGAGTCCCAAAGCCGTCTGAATCTGCCGGGTGTGGCGAACTCAAGATCATCCTCCTGGAATCGGGCGCCGATTGACCGCATGGCAAACATCAACCTTGAGCCGGGCACTTCCAAACTGGAAGACATGATCGCCTCTGTCGAGCGCGGTGTGTTCATGCTCGCGAACAAGTCCTGGTCAATTGACGACTATCGCAACAAATTCCAGTTCGGCTGCGAATACGCAAAGCTGATTGAAAACGGCAAACTGACCAAAACCGTGAAAAATCCAAACTATCGCGGCACCACCGTGAAGTTCTGGAACAATCTGAAAGCGGTCAGTGAAACTCGCGAGACCTTTGGCTCCCCTTACTGCGGTAAAGGCGAACCAAATCAGGTGATCCGCGTGGGTCACACAACACCTTACTGCCTGTTTGCTGATGTGGAGGTTTTCGGTGCTTAATTTTACAGAAAAAACCAAACAGTCCTTCAACATCGTGGCCGATCACCTTTTGGCACTTCTGAAAAAAGATGAGGCTGCCAACGTGAATCTGCACGCGGAAGAATCCCTGTTCGTGCGTTTCAACGCCAACAAGGTCCGTCAGAACACGCACGTCGAACAGCGTTCTCTGACTTTGACTCTGCAAAAAGACGGCAAGACCGCGAACATCAATTTCTCGATCACGGGCGAAGTCGATGAAGACAAAAAACGTGTCGAGTTCTGGCTGGATCAAGCCCGTCAGGAATGCGCCCTGCTGCCGGAAGATCCGTACCAGGTGGCCATCGTCAATAACGGCACCAGCGACAGCACGTTTAAAGGCTCTTTGCTGAAAGACGAAGAGGTGATCAAGGCCATCACCACTCCGGCAACGGGTGCTGACTTTGCCGGTCTTTACTGTGCGGGTCCGATCATTTCTGCGAACAAAAATTCGGCCGGCCAAAGCCACTGGTTTGCGACGGAAAACTTCTTCGTGGATTATTCCCTGTACATGGGTGAAAAAGCCGTGAAGTCGATCTATGCCGGGACTCACTGGGACCAAAAAGAGTTTGAGGCGAATATTGCCCAAAGTAAAAATCAACTGAGTTTGATGGATCGCCCTAAGAAAGTCCTGCAGCCAGGTGCTTACCGCACGTATCTGGCGCCGGGCGCGGTGGCGGAACTGGCTTCGATGTTCTCTTGGGGGGCGTTGAGCTTTAATGCTTACAAACAAGGTGGCAGCGCTTTGATGAAACTGGCGGACAAGGAAAAGTCCCTGTCCCCGCTTTTCAGTGTGCGTGAAAACTATGCCATGGGTCTGACCCATCGTTATAACTCGTTGGGGGAACTGGCTCCGGAAACGCTGAAGCTGATCTCCAACGGCCAGTTGGACAGCTATGTGATCAGCAGCCGTTCAGCCAAGGAATACGGCGTGGAAGGCAACGCCGGGGATTCTTATGAAGGTCCTCGCGCGATGGAGATCCTGCCGGGGTCCTTGAAAAAAGACGACATTTTGAAAGAACTAGGCACGGGACTCTATTTGTCGAATCTGCATTACCTGAACTGGTCCGACCGTCTGAATGCGCGCATCACCGGCATGACCCGTTATGCGTGTTTCTGGGTGGAAAACGGCGAAATCGTGGCGCCGATCGCGGATCTGCGTTTTGATGAAAGCCTGTTTGACTGCCTGGGTGAAAACCTGCTGGCCGTGACGGACTTCCAAGAGGTGGACCCGATGGTTTCCACTTATGAAAGCCGTGCTTTAGGTGGCAAAAAAGTGCCGGGCATGCTAATCAAGGACTTTAAATTCACTCTTTAAGGAGCGTCATGGTTACCTATATCGTTCAACTGGCAGTTCGTTGGGAGACATACCCTGAGTACGTCGAATGGCTTAAAAACGAACACATCGCTGAAGTACTTGCTCTACCGGGCTTTATCAAAGCGGAGCTTTGCTTGCGTAAAGGCGGCGCCATGGAGGCGTCCAGCAAAGACGTGAAGATCATTTACACCCTCAAGGATGAAGACGCGATCAAGACCTATATGTCTGAATACGCGATGCAAATGCGCGAAAAGGGGCTGGAAAAATTCTCTGGTCAGTTCTCTGCCCAGCGCGAAGTGTGGCTTGAAACTATTAATTTTACGTCAAAATAACCCTAAGGGGCTATGAATTCCCCTCTTGCGGGTGTATGTTGGGAATGTAAACAAAGGAGACCTTGTGGCAACTGCAGCTTTCCAAAAAATTCTAGAGAATCTTTCTGGCAACAAAAACGTTCAAAACCTTCTTGAAAGCTTCCAAAAGCTGAGCGACGAGATCAAAAAGAAAGAGTCTGAGCTTAAAGGCCGTTTTGATCAGGAAAAAGAAGACAAGATCGAACCTGCTAAACCAGCTGCAACAACAAAGAAAAAAGCGACAGTAAAAAAAGCTGCCGCAAAAAAAACGACCAAGAAAGTTTCCAAGAAGAAGTAATTCCTCTCGAAACAACCTAAGTCACAAAAAAAGGAAGGCCCCAAGCCTTCCTTTTTTTATTCCCAACCCCCAAAAGGTACCTGCTTACTTTTGCAGAAGCAGCGCTCCCAACGCGATGTTTATGCAAAAGTAAGCAGGTACCTTTTTTCCCGGTCCTTGATCTTGTGGCTCTGGGACCTTTTGTCTTGTTCCGCGATAAACTGTGGACACTTTGTGTTTGCCGCTGACAGCATGAATAGACATCCATGGAGGGACTACTATGAAACACCTGCTTCTTTCACTCACAGTTTTGTTGTCTGGCGCTGCGGCTCAGGCACAGGATCTTTTCTGCAAAATTTCTGTGAACAATGAAGTGATGGTCGACACGAAAGTGTCCACTGTTGTCGGTAAAAATGCTGCCATCGGCACTTATGACAACTATCAGATCAGCGTGCGCAACCAGAGCGCTGGCAAATTCTATATTGAAGTTTACGAAACCAACGTGTCCCGTTCATACGCTGACGGCGTTTTGCGCACGGAAGAGGACGAAATGAAATGGACCCTTTGGAGTCGTGAAATTCTGATGGAAGCTTCCTGCCGTCTGGCGATCTAGTTTTCATCCGTTCGAACCAAAAACTGAAACGGACCGAACCACCTTCGGTCCGTTTTTTTATTCCCTAAAAGGCCCCCCGGTGACGGTTTTGGGCCCTCAAACCCCGGCCTATGGGTTCCATATCAAATATAAGCTTTCCTCCGAATGGCGGGGGAATTGCTGTATTTCAGGGAATGGTTAAGAAGTTATTATTCTTTAGCTTATTCGTTCTTCAGATCCTGGTCGCCCCGGCCCTGGCCGACAGCTATGACTATGCCCGGATCTTTGATGTGGCTTTCAAAACCATGACCCAAAAGGACCTCTATAAGGCCCTGAACGAATCCATCATTCAGCAGAAAAATCCCCTGACTCAAAGTCAGTTGGTGTTCTTGCTGAAGAAAAATCCTGAATACATCGCGATCCTTGAAGACACGACGGCAAAGTTGGCCAAAACCCAAAGTGAATCACCCGAGGCCTACGCCGCCTATTTAAAAGAAGTTAAAGCCCAACTGAAGACCGTGGTGCAAACCCCGCGCTTTGCCGAACAACTGGCCAAATACGAAAGCCCGTCCCAGCCCCTGACAATGGATCTGCCGGGTGGGTCTCCGGGATTCCGTGGCATGCGTTTATTCATCAATCACCCGCATCTAAAAACCATCAACGGCAAAACCCGCACCTTACCGGGCGATGACCTGCGCAAAGTCGTCGTGGACTTCATCACTGGGGCCGAGCAGGAAATCTGGTACAATGTTTTTGATTTCGATCTGAAAGTGATCGCCGATGCCCTAAAAAACCAGCACATGAAAAAAGGTGTAAAGGTCACTGGCGGCATTGATGCCGGTACGATCAACACCCGTCCTGAAGTGAAAGCCATCTTTGATGATCTTGCCACTTTGGAAGGTGAAAACTTTAAAACGGTCGCTGTAAAATCCGTGGGCCTGAATCACCAGAAGATCATTCTGCGGGACCCGTTTGGCCCAAAGGCCGCCGTGCTGTTCCTGTCCGGCAACTTCACCCAAAGCTGCATCGGTCCTGAAGGGGATCTAGTGAATCTGCCACCGGAAAAACGCAACGAGTTTTCCATCCCGAACGCCAATCATGCTTTGATGATCCTGGGAACTTTGCCAGCACAAGCCACCAAGGCCGAGCTTAAGAAAACTCTGGAATACAAAATCCGTGGTCAAAGCCAGTACCCGATCAGTGGCAGTTACAAAATCATGGGCGAAAAGAAAAGCCCGCATGAAGAAGCCTCCTACATCGTCCTGTCATTCTCGCCCAACGGCGGTGAAGGTGATGTGAACAAAAGCATTTTCGTGCCGCTGATTCAAAACTCCAAAGGTCCGATTGAGGCTGTGCACTTTGCGTTTTCTTCCAAGCAAATTCAAAGCGCGCTGATTGAACGTGCCGCCCGTGATATGAAGGAAAAAGGCCAGTTTGAATTCCGCTCGGTCGGAGACACCCCATTTGCCATGCGTGAATGGAGTGCGTTCCTGCTGCTATCCGGACTTAAAAAAGATCTGACCTCGGGCAAGTATCTGACAGATGCGGAAGCTCCGATTCTGCAGGCCCTGGGTGCCGCAGGTGTGACGGACCTTCAGGACAAGATCCGCACAGCGCCCTCGATTTACGGTGAACGCCACTTCCGGCTGGAAGATGGGACGGCCGTGAAGACCACGTCCAAAATTCATCACAAGGTGTTTATCTTCCCTGAAGAATCGACGGCTGTTTTGGGAACATCCTTTAATCCAAGTGAAAACGCTGAAAACAACAACGAGCAGATCGTGATCGTCAAAGATGCCGCCATCGTGGAACAAGCCCGAGGTCTGTTCGGATATCTGTACCAACAGTCAGCCCGGTCCGTAACCCAGGAAGCAAATAAACGCAATTTCAAGGCGCTGCCTTCCCCGGACGAGACTGTGGGCGATGAATCCATGGAAAGAGATCAATAAGGCTGACAGATTCCACGGCTTCTGTTAGCTTTCTGTTCATGAAGTTTCTGCGCAGCACATTGAAGTATCTGATGTTTTTCACGTTGGGGATCGTGACCTGCGCCTTTGTCGGAATGGCTGTCATCACCTACTACACGGTCGACTATCTGATTCAGGATCCCGCGACCACCACCGCTGTTCAAAAGAAACCTTACCCCGTAGCCAAAGCCACTTTGACTCCGGATTTGAAAGCCGCTGATCCGGCCTCGGAACAAGAGCTGATTCCCGCGTCCTCCAAAGAAAACTTCCGCAAAGCCTTCGACACTTCAAGGTCGTTTGTGATGATGAGTGCCGAGATCGGCGATCTGGTGCGCAAGTTGGAAAAAGCCAATATGCCGCCGCTGTGCCCGTCGCTGTGTGATGCCAGTCACATGGACCGCGAACAACTGAGAGAAAACAAAGTCGCCTATCTGGAAAAGTACTATCAGCAACAAGGCACCCGCGCCCTGCAGGACCCTGATTTCCGTCTGATCACCGATGATATCAGCCGCATTCACCGCCTGATGGTTCCAGCCCACAAGATCATGACCAAGATTGATCGCCTGAAAGAACGCCAGCAAAACCCTGAAGGTGTCAGCACCACAGATAAGCTGGTTATCACTGCAGAAATTCAAGGCGCGGTGTTAACTGATTTCTATGGCTTTGTTCACGACGTCGAAGCGCTGAAATCCGAAGACAGGAAAATGAAGCTGATTCGCGATCTGCGTAAATCCTGCCACAAAGGCAAATCTGCCAAACAGCTGATATCAGAGTGCGACTCAATAATGTCGCAACAATAAATCACTTTCGTATCTATTGATTGAATATCACACTCAAATGAATTACCTATAGGACCCTATGGGAAAAGGCCTCTCTCGCACACAAGTTTTCTTCATGACCCTGACCTGCATTCTGGTGGTGGGCAATATGTACTACAACCAACCGCTGCTGGGGATTCTCGCGCGTGAATTTGGTGTGACAGAAAGCAAAGTATCTTTGGTTCCGGCCTTCACCCTGATCGGTTATGCCTTGGGTATTTTGTTCCTGGTCCCGATGGGCGACATGATTGAACGCCGTAAACTGATCCAAGGCTCCATGACCATGGCGGGCCTGCTGGCCATCGCACTTCCATTCAGTCCAACCCTGGGTGTGTTCTGTGCGATCAGTTGTGTGATGGGCTTCTTCAACGTGTCCCAGTCTGTGTTGATTCCCTTTGCGGCAAACCTGGCCAAACCTGAAGAGCGCGGCAAAGTCGTCGGCATCGTTCTGTCCGGAATTCTGATTGGCTCTTTGATGGCAAGAACCCTTGCAGGTTTCATTGCGCAGTACTTCGGCTGGAAGACGGTGTTCATTTTTGCCGGTTCGGTCAGCTTGATTCTTTCCATCGTATCGCAGTTCGTGCTGCCGATGTCCGAACCTAACTTCAAGGGCACCTACAAACAGCTTCTGCTTTCCACCGCCAAACTTTTCCGTGAACTTCCCACCATGCGCGAAGCGGCTTTGATGGGCGCGATCTTGTTTGGAACGTTCTCGGCTTTCTGGACGACGCTGACCTTCCTGCTGGAGGCCGCTCCGTTCAACTATGATCCAAAAACCATCGGCCTGTTTGGCGCCCTGGGCATGATCGGTGCTTTGGCGGCTCCTTTGGCTGGGCGTTATGCCGACAAAAAAGGCGCTGCGGCGACCATCCGTATGGGTCTTTACTGCTCCATGGGGGCCTTTGCCCTGCTTGCACTTTCCTCCACCTTCGTAGCAGGAATCATCCTGGGTGTTTTGGTGCTGGATCTGGGCATTCAGGTGGCCCATATCTCCAATCAGTCCCGCGTGTTTAGCCATCCACCCGAGTACCACTCCCGCCTGAACACGATTTACATCTTTGCCTACTTTACCGGAGGAAGTCTCGGGTCTTACGTGGGCTCAACGCTATGGAGCTGGGGCCAATGGCCTGCTGTCAGCCTGGGTGGGCTCGGCTTTTGCCTGATCGCGACCCTCATTTTCCGCCGGGGGCAGAAAATCCGAGCGGCCGCCGCCAAAATAGCCTAAGATATACCCATTTCGCCTCGCATTAGCTCAAGCGCTCTCGTTGCAGAACTTTCATCCTTGAGGGTGGTTATGTTAGTCTCGGGGCGTTTATAGAGGTGTGAATGAAAATCGCTGATCTTTCTCCTAAGAATGAGTTTATCCCCCGTCACATTGGTCCTACAGATTCTGACATCCACGAGATGTTGAAAACTCTGGGTTTCAATTCCCTGGATCAAATGGCTGACAAAGTGATCCCGGCACAAATCCGCACAACCCACACTTACGCAGATGTGGGCTCGGGTATTTCTGAGCACGGTCTTTTGAATCATCTGAAACAGATGGTTTCCAAAAACAAAGTTTACAAAAACTATATCGGCATGGGTTACCACGACACCATCACTCCAACTGTGATTCAAAGAAACATCTTTGAAAATCCAGTGTGGTACACAGCCTACACTCCTTACCAGCCAGAGATTTCTCAAGGCCGCTTGGAAGCTCTGTTGAACTTCCAAACGATGATCGCTGATCTGAACGGCATGGAAATCGCCAACGCCTCTTTGCTTGATGAGGGCACGGCGGCGGCTGAAGCCATGTTCATGGCGCACTCTCTTTGCAAAAACAAAGCAAACGCCTTTGTCGTATCCCCGGACATGCACCCGCATGTGATCGAGGTTATCGGCACTCGTGCAGAGCCGCTGGGCTTTGAGATGATCGTGATGGATCCGGCGAAGTATGATTTCGCAAAACCTGTGTTCGGTGTGTTCTTCCAGTATCCAAACACCAACGGCACGGTTGAGGACTATGCTGCCATCGCAAAAAAATACAAAGACCACGGTGCGCTGGTGACAGCTTCCACGGATCTGCTGGCGATGACATTGCTGACTCCTCCGGGTGAATGGGGTGCTGACATGGTGGTGGGTAATTCCCAGCGCTTTGGTGTGCCACTGGGCTTCGGTGGTCCTCACGCCGGTTTCCTGGCAACGAAAGACGCTTTCAAGCGTTTGATGCCGGGCCGTCTGGTGGGTGTCAGCGTGGATTCTCAAGGCAAGTCCGCTTTGCGCCTGGCTTTGCAAACTCGTGAACAGCACATCCGTCGTGAAAAAGCGACTTCCAACATCTGTACGGCTCAGGTGCTTCTGGCGAACATGGCTTCCATGTACGCGGTTTACCACGGCCCTGCAGGCTTGAAGAAAATCGCTCTGCGCATTCAGCGTCTGACGGCGATCCTTTCTGCGGGTCTTAAAAAATTGAATCTTGAAGTTGCTGCAGGTCACGTGTTTGACACTGTGACGGTGAAAACCGACAAAGCGGCAGAGATCATCGCTCAGGCTGAAAAAATGCAAATGAACTTCCGCAACTACGGCGGCGGCAAGCTGGGTGTTTCCCTGAACGAAGCAACGACTTTGGAAGACGTTGAGCAAATCTGGGCTGCCTTCAACCTTGGCAAAGCGGCGGGCTTCACAGCCTTGTCTGTGGATGAGTCCTTGGCAGATGTGACCTTGCCAGCGAACTTGACTCGTTCCTCGGCTTACATGACTCATCAGGTGTTTAACTCTCACCACAGCGAAACAGAAATGCTTCGCTACATTCACCATTTGCAAAACAAGGATCTGACGCTGACTCATTCCATGATTCCGCTGGGTTCTTGCACGATGAAACTGAATGCGACGACTGAACTTGTGCCGGTTTCATGGCCTGAAATCAGCAAGCTGCACCCGTTTGCGCCAACCGCGCAAGCCGTGGGCCTGATCGAAATGATCCATGATCTTGAGAAAAAACTTTGCGACATCACTGGTTTTGCAGCAGTCAGCTTGCAACCGAATGCGGGTTCTCAGGGTGAATACGCGGGTCTTTTGGTGATCCGCAAGTATCACCAGTCCCGTGGCCAGGGTCATCGCAACATCTGCTTGATCCCATCTTCCGCGCACGGAACCAATCCTGCTTCTGCAGCGTTGGTGAACATGCAGGTTGTGGTTGTGGCGTGTGACGATCAGGGTAACGTTGATGTGACGGACCTGAAAGCCAAAGCCGAACAGCACAAAGACAATCTGGCAGCATTGATGATCACTTACCCTTCCACACACGGTGTGTTCGAGGAAGGCATCGTGGAAATCTGCAAGATCATCCACGACAACGGCGGTCAGGTTTACATGGACGGCGCGAACATGAATGCTTTGGTTGGCATGTGCCGCCCAGGTGTGTTCGGTCCGGACGTTTCCCACATGAATCTGCACAAGACCTTCTCGATCCCTCACGGTGGTGGCGGTCCGGGTGTAGGTCCTATCGGTGTGGGCGCGCACTTGGCAGAATTCCTGCCGAAGCACTCTTTGGTGCCTGAAGCGGGTCCTGCCAACGGGATCTCTGCAACGACGTCGGCTCCTTGGGGCAGCGCGAGCATCCTGCCAATCTCCTGGGCTTACATCACCATGATGGGCGCTCAAGGTCTGCGCAAAGCCACTTTGGTCAGCATCCTGAGTGCAAACTACATCGCGAAGAAGCTGGAAGCTCATTACCCTGTTCTTTACAAAGGTAAAAACGGTCTGGTGGCGCACGAGTGTATCGTGGATGTTCGCGAGATCAAAAAGACCTCTGGCATTGACGTGACTGACGTTGCAAAACGTCTGATGGACTTCGGTTTCCATGCTCCGACCATGAGCTTCCCGGTGGCAGGCACTTTGATGATCGAGCCAACTGAATCTGAATCCAAAAAAGAACTGGATCGCTTCATTGAATCCATGGTGACCATCCGCAAAGAAATCAATGCGGTTGAAGCCGGCAAGATGGACAAAGAAAACAATGCGCTTAAAAACGCTCCTCACACAGCGCAGATGCTGATGAAACCTGAATGGAATCATCCGTACAGCCGTGAAGAGGCCGTTTATCCGGTTGAATGGTTGCGTGGTAACAAGTTCTGGCCGGTTGTTGGCCGTGTCGACAACGCTTACGGTGACAGAAACCTGATTTGCTCCTGCCCTTCGATTGAAGACTATCAGGCGTAATGAAGCGCATCCTTCTTATCCGCTTAGATAAAATCGGTGACCTGATCTGCAGCATGCCTGTAGATCAGGTTTCTTTTTTAGAGGGTTGGGATAAGCACTGGGTGATCGCCAAAGGTTTGGGATTCGTCCCTGAAAACGCCGACCCTCAAAGAAAATTTCTGGAACTGAAAAAAGACGACGCCAAGGAATCTCTGCCAAAACTAAGAGCCTTCTTGCGTGAATACCGCCCTGATGTCGCCGTCAGCCTGCAGGCACCGTGGTGGGTCAGCTATGCACTTTGGACAGAAGGCGTGCCCGTTCGCGCGGGTGTGCGTTCGCAGTGGCACAGCTTTTTGTTTTTGAATAAAGGCCTGCGCCAGCGTCGCAGTCTCGCGGTTCAACACGAGGCTGATTACAATCTGGATGTCCTGAAGCACGCCCTTGGCATCAGCGAGAATGTAAAAACCCCGGTTTTGAAACTGACGGCCCCGGAAAACCCGGCGCTGCTTTCCAAATACCACCTGACCGCGCAAAACTATGTCGTGGTTCATCCCGGCATGGCAGGCTCCGCCCTGAACTGGCCGATTGGCAATTACATCGAACTGATCAGAACGGTGTCTGAAACCACGCAAGTGGTTCTGACCGGCACCCCGGCCGATGAAAAATGGCTGACCGAGATCAAAGCGACCTTCAAAGACCACAAAAACGTCCTAAGCCTGCAAAGTCTGCTGTCTGCCACCGAACTGTTCACGGTGCTTAAGAACGCCAAAGCGGTGGTGGTGCCAAGCACGGGTGTTGCGCATATGGCGGCTTCTTTAGGCACTCCGGTTCTGGGTATTTACCCGCACGTGCGCGTGCAAAAGCCCCTGCGCTGGGCGGCCCGTGGACCTAAAGTGCATATTTTCGAAGCCCCGACCCAAAATGCCGATGGCAGTGTCTGCGACGGCACCCACTGTGAAGAATTTCACTGTATGGCAAAAATTAAGGTCGAGGATTTGCTTCAGGCCCTGTCCTCCCTTTAGAATACCTTCATGCAAAGAGAATTCACCTGTCCCGCTTCTTTTGAAGAATCCATCAATCGTGCCCTGGCGACTTACAAGTTGTCGTTGACGGATTCCAAGGCCCTGGCCAAATGTGTGCTGGCTTTGTCGGACTTCTTTATCGCCAAACCTGACAGCCCCACCCCTTGGAACGAATCCTGGGCGCAGGTGGCGTATCTTTGTTATTACCTGCCGCTGAATTCCACCCGCCTGACCGGACTGATTGAAGAGGCCGACAAGCGCGGATTCTTTAGTGGCCTTTCCCACGTGATCGATTTCGGTGCAGGCCTGGCGACGGCATCAATGACCTTGAATGAAAAACACAAGTTCAGCTATCAGTTAATCGAGCGCGCGGCCGAGCCCCAAAATCTGATTGAAAAGCACTTTCCGCAGTTCCCGCCTCAGGAATGGCTGCGCACCTTTAGCGGGGCCCGCCTGAAAGACGGGGCAAAAACCCTGGCACTATTTTCTTATTCTTTGACCGAGCTGACAGACCTTCCGGACTGGGCTTATCAGTGCGAAGCACTTATGCTGGTCGAACCATCCACCCAGCAAGATGGCAGAAAGCTTTTACAGTTGCGTCAGAAGCTTTTGGAAAAAGGCTATCACGTATGGGCCCCGTGCACGCATGAACAGGCTTGTCCTCTGCTAAGCCAGTCTAAAACGGACTGGTGCCACGACCGCGTTCACTTCAAAGCGCCGGCGTGGTTCACGGCCCTGGAAGCTGAGCTTCCGATGAAAAATCGCACACTGACCATGAGCTATGTGCTGATGAGAAAAACCAAACCGCAAGCCATCAAAGCGGCCCGTGTGGTGGGCGACCGCCTGAAAGAAAAAGGCAAGGACCGTCAGATGATCTGCCGTGGTTCCGAGCGCGAGTTTTTGGCGTGGCTTCACAAGACCAAGATCGAACAGGACATCCCACGCGGGGTTCTGGTTGATATTCCGGACGACATTCAAAAAGTTTCAAATGAACTGCGGGTCAGCCGCGAGATCACAGTTCTTTAGGGATAGTTCCGCCCGCAAATACTTCTTCCACTCTCCGGATCGCCGCAAGCGCTGGATTTCACCCTCCAGCCATTTGTGCAGATCTTTTTGGGACTGTGGCGAAACCAGAATTTTTCGATCAAAGCGCTCAATGGTTTTATCTGAGATGTAAATCTGATCTTCCAGCCCCAGATCGCGAATCAAATAGACGGCCACAATCCGGCCCATAACCATAAAGTCAATCCGCCCCCGGGCCAGCATGCGCAGACTGTTATTAAAGGACTGTGTGGATTCGGCTTTTACCATTCCGGCTTTTTCCAACTGTTGCACCGGCTCGACAGCATGACCCAGAACAATCGAAGTTCTTTTACCCTGCAGTGAAGCCGGACTTTCGTATTCCAGAGCGCGTTTACGAGGCGAAAGCACCAGATTTTCATCTTCCATCAGAGCCGATGTCCAAAGGTACTTCTTTTCATCGCCATCCCCGAACCACTTCGGCGAAACCAAAGGAACCACATATACACCGCTGCGCTGAAGAATCTTCTGCAAGCGAACCCGGGGGACAACCACCACCTTGAACTGATATTTTCCCTGGGAACGCACCGTTAGAAGTGATGCCAGATCATAGACAAGACCCTGCTCTTTTTTCTGATCAACCACAAATGGTGGAGTGTCGTAAGGCGAAACCATCTCGATCACTTGCGCAGCGGAAGTGATGACGGAATAGCAAAGCAGTGCCGATACGATCCAGAGCGGACGCATAGTATTCCCCTTGGTCTGTACTGTTATTCTACCACAGACCAGTGTTCAACAGAGCTTCTCAATTTAAGACGAGACAATTACTCAACTGTCATTCTGCAAATACCCATTAATCTTGGGAACAAACATTCCGATATGTAGTCCATAAGGAACGCACAAGTGAACATACGGCACGTTACAGAACCATTCATTGTTCTTCTTTTGGTCTCTATTTTGGGACTGACGGGATGTATTCGTGCCAGCGTTCATAATGGAACGCTGACGGCGGATCTGGCCTCCGAAAGTGACTCCTCTTACTTCACCAATAAGAACCCGATCGAAGTCCTGGTTATTTTCAATCGCGCACCCGATCAGTTTTACCCGGAAAACTTCACGCTTGAAAATGCCACAATGGGTTCCATCGTCCAGGTGGACAAAGTCACTTACCGCGTGCAACTGATCCCCACCAACCAGGGCGAAGTGCGCATGAACCTGCCAAAAGGCACAGCCGTCGGCAATCGTGGAGAAACCAACGCTGAATCCGGAATCTTTGAAGTTTACTATGACAGCATTCTGCCAACGATTGGGACCGCCACCATTTTGCCAGCGGCGGTCAGCCCCAATCCCGTTCCGTCCGTCCAGGGAACGACCGAACCCAAAGCCATCGTCACTCTATATAATTCACTTGCCTGCACCGGAGACAAACTGGCGGACTCCACCGCCGATGCGGTGACCGGTAATTTTGAATTCCCGCTGGGCAACGCTCTGACCGCCGAGGGGGCCTATGCCTGGAGCGTTCAGGCCCGCGATGCCGCTGGTAATATTCATTGTTACCCCTTCCCCCTGGCTTACACTCTGGATCAGACCGAGCCCTCGCTGCCTTCGATCTCGGTGGCACATGGCCCGGTTCAGGACAACCCGGCGGCTGTGGATGTCACCTCTTGCGATGACGACAACCAAACGCCGGACTCTTTCCATCAGGTGATTTTCGTGCAAGACAGCTCCGCCCCGCCGGATTTGGACAATCCGAACTGGATTGCTTGTTCAGCGGGCATTAACAATGTCACCCTGACCGGCGCCGACGGCGATCACACACTTGTGATGTGGGCTCGTGATGAAGCCGGAAATATTTCTTCCAGCAACCAGATTACCATCACCCTGGATACCACAACACCAAGCCTGTCTGTGCCGACCACCGCAAGCCTTGATCGTAACAGCGCAAGCACGGTGATTCTGGCTGATGCCGTCGTGGATTCCGACGAAGAGGGTCTTGGCACTTATTCCCTGCTGACAGCGGATGCTCCAGCCTGTGCTGATCATGGCACTGTATCAATCAACGCCAGCAATGGTGCGGTGACATTTGCTCCCGCAGCCCACTATTTCAACCGTTACAGCGGAGCCGATCATCACGGAGGCCCCTGCAATATCAAAGTGCAATTCGCCGACCGGGTTTCCCCAACCGCTCACACCGTGACTGCTGACACCGCAGTGACCGTAAACTTTGTGAATGAGCCCGTGCAGATCACGGCTTGGCCGGGAACCAATGGCACGGCTTTGGAAAAGTGCGGCAACAAATGTTTTGCCAATTCCATCTTTGATCTGAGCTTTACTGTTTCCCCAGGTGGCAACGCCACTTATCCCGACCCACAAAGCATTTCATGTTCTGCCACTACGGCCGATGGATACTATGTCGACATCGCCAGTTGTGCAGTGACTGGCACCGCGGGAACTTTGTCCGTGCAGATGGGAACGGCACACGCCTCTGCCACCGATGGCACCGTGGTGTCCTTGACTGTTAATGATGGTGTGGGCACTGATTCAGAATCTTTCAGCCTGCATGTGGATAACTATGTGATGAGCATGTATCCCGCATTAGCCGTTCGCACCCAACTGTCCTGCATTTTGTGTCACGCCAACATTCAAGCCGATATCGTGACTGATTTTGGGGTTTCACAAGCCAATTACAGCAACGCAAGCAGCATTCTGGGCGTGGCGAATCTGGCGGGTTCATACATTTATCACAACGACAATTCGGCCATTGATTTCCTGGTGACAGGTTCGATCTATATGCCGAATATCACTGTCACTGACAAAAACTTTATCAAACAAACTTCGGGCAATCCGAACTCTGGTCCCATCAATCTAAGAAGCTTCCTGCAAAACAGTTGGAACCAATATCCGCCGATCACCGACAGTCAGGGAACGATCTTGTTGGATGGTGACGGTTTTATGCAGGTGGATCCGACGCCAGTGGCGAAAGCACCGCAACTGGTTGCACCGAAAGTGCAGGGTGGATTGCAACTGAAGTCCGCAATCACCATTCGTGCGCCATCAGATGCCGAAGTACTGGCGCTGGACAGTTCTTTGACGGCAGGTACGGCGGCATTCGTTTACAAAGGGCCGAATTCGAAACCGGCTTTAAGCGGTCTGCAACTGCATGATTTTGGTTACGGTCAATTCATTCGTAACAACGGCACGATTGTTTGCCATGGCAGTATCATCATCAGCGGAACGTTGTATCTAAATAACCCCGACATTCAAACCGATGACGTCGGTTGTTCGATCTATGTAGCAGGCAACGTGTTCATCGAAACCAATCGCGGCACAGCCATTCAATATGTCGGCGGTGCAAGCTCACCGACTTTGCAGATCACCAGTTCCCGCAACATCCATATGGGTATCGGCCTTTATGATATTCGCTTTATCCGTCGCAGTCTGAATAACTATGAAGACGCTCAGAAGATTGTGAATGCCGCAAACCCTGGCGGTCTGCGCGACGCTGCGGAAGGTGCTTTGACCATCAAGTCCAATGCCAATGCCGGAGCCTGGGAATGGATGCGCTGTCCATTGCGCCCCGAACACGCCCGCTATCTGGACACTCATTACATTTCAAACGGCAACTACACGGCTTGTGATTCATCCACCGACCCATGGAAATGTTCGATGGCGCGCGAGATGTTCAACAACTGGACCGGCGTCGTCACCGGCTATGACCACATCACCGATGAAAAAGTCGTCAATCGTTCCGGCACACTGGTGAATCCAGTGGTGGCATACGAAACCATGTGCCGCGTGAACGGCGCATATCAAATGGGAAGCTATAGCAGTTATGCCTGGGACTGGTCCGGCTATTGGGGCGAGCAGCCCGATCGTGTCGGCGCTGCCAGTGTGAATGCCACGCGCGTTTCCACCGTCTTTGATCACGTTCGCATCAACGCCCAGAACGTGCA
The DNA here is from genome assembly GCF_002208115.1 of Bdellovibrio bacteriovorus. Classification (NCBI taxonomy): domain Bacteria; kingdom Pseudomonadati; phylum Bdellovibrionota; class Bdellovibrionia; order Bdellovibrionales; family Pseudobdellovibrionaceae; genus Bdellovibrio; species Bdellovibrio bacteriovorus. The sequence continues at coordinate 3,137,461 of NZ_CP020946.1, forward strand.
CAGCCGTTACTATGGCGAATTCCGCGGCTCCGTCATCGCCCCATGGGCCCTGTTCGCTGTCGGAAACTTGGTCTTTAAGTACGACACCCGACTGAACGCCGTCGTGCCTTACCCGCGGCTGATGGTGCCCAACCCGATCTTCGATGTGCAATAGCGGCTCGGCCGAGCAAAGCTGGAGCGCCGCCAGGCGCGCAAGCTGAAGCAATAAAAAAACCGAGGGGGCTTCCCTCGGTTTTGGTGTCGAGTTGATTTTTTAAACGCGCAATTATTCAGCGGCGTAGCTGGCAACAGGAATCAAAGAAACAGAAATCTGGTAAGTCTTGCCCTGAATCACGCCATTATCAAGGAACTGAGCCAGTTCACGACGGAAGCCTTTGATTTTCTCTTTGGCTTCGTCCAAACGAGCTTCATCCACATTGATGGTGATCGTGGAATGTTCGCGCTCTTCACTAGGCATCTTCTCCAATAGACGCTCCAGTTTGCGCTTCATTTTTTTCTCACGGCTGATTTCACCAAAACGCTGAAGTTCATCCGAGTTGAGGTTCAAACGCTCCCCGAACATACGAATTGTTCTCATCGTAACGGTACGTTTGCCGTTCAGGATTTTGGACAAGAAAGACGAGTCCACTTCCAAGTGACGGGCGAACGCACGCAAAGAGTAACGGGGATAGTTTTGGCTACGACGAGCCAATTCATCTTCAAGAAATTGTCTAAAATCTGAGTTTTTATTTACATCCTGCATGAGGACACAATTATGTGCAGGGCCCCTGATAATCAATATTTTGTTCACAGTCTTACAGACATTTAATATAGCCATTCGGAGCGCGTCAAAAACTCGCCGAACATTACAGAATTTTATCGAATATCAACAACTTACGGTTTCGGCCTCTTTCATCGATCGCAATGATTTCACCATCACTTTTGTACGAAAAATTCGGCAGATTTTGTAGCCACACAAACAGTTTTTCTTCATCACGTTGTGGACCCAGTATCAATCGGTCCGCACTCAAAACGCCGTTTTCAGTCAAGGAACGAACAATTTCCAGAATCGTGTGCGCGCCGACACCGGCGATCACCACGCTGCCCTGAATGGCCTGCCCAAGCTGCTCTCCCGGCCGCGGGTGGAAAAATGCCTGGCTGGCTGAATCCTCGCGGAAGTATTCATTCTGAAAGCGCTGCTCCAGACGCTCGATGATGTGCGGAACCTGATCGACAAAGTGCACTTCGGTGAAAAGACCGCTTTCATACGCGTTTAAACCCATATAGCCGTGGTCGCAGCAGAAGTCCCAGACAGGCTTTCCGGGTAAAAGATGATCGTAAATAAGCTGCATGCGGCGCGAGAGTTTGAACATAGGGCGCAAGATAGAATCCTCATTGACTGAATGTCACGGGGAAAGGATTATGCAACCGCATGAAAAAGACACCTTTAGCAGACACACATGAAAAGCTGGGCGCCCGCATGGTCGACTTTGCCGGTTGGTATATGCCCGTTCAATACATCGGTCTTCGTGAAGAGCACAACAACGTGCGCACGAACGTAGGCCTGTTCGACGTCTCCCACATGGGAGAAGTTCGCGTGAAGGGCCCCAAAGCCCTGGAAACTTTGGAGTGGTTGACCACCAATGACGTTTCCAAGCTGAACGACGGCGAAGCTCAGTATTCTCTGCTGCCGAATGATCAAGGCGGCCTGGTCGACGATATCATCGTTTACTGCCTGTCTAAGGATTCTGACTATCTGGTGTGTGTGAACGCCTCTAACAAAGACAAAGACTTTGCCTGGATGACCAAACACAACAAGGGCGCCGACATCACCGACGAATCCGACCTTTGGGGTCAGATCGCCATCCAAGGCCCGAAAGCGCTGGAGCTGTGTGACCGCGTCTTTGACATCAAAGTCAGCGAAATGAAGTCCTTCACCATCAAATCCGGCACTTTCAAGGGCCATAAAATCATGATCGCCACCACCGGCTACACTGGCGAAAAAGGCTGCGAAGTCTTTGTCGAGGCGGCGGGCACGGCGGATCTGTGGATGACTTTGCTGGAAAAAGGCAAAGACCTGGGCTGCATGGGCATCGGATTGGGCGCTCGTGACACCCTAAGAACCGAAATGAAGTATTCCCTGTATGGCCACGAAATCGATGACACGACGAATCCATACGAAGCGGGCCTTGGCTGGGTGATTAAACCGGCAAAAAAGGACTTCATGAACAAAGCCCAAATCGTGGGCAAAAAAGAAGCCGGCCTGACCAGAAATCTTGTGGGATTTAAGATGCTTGAGAAGGGCATCCCCCGTCAGGGATACAGCCTGTTTTCTTTTGACAACAAAGAAATCGGCAAGGTAACTAGTGGTACACACTCACCGACCCTGGACGAGCCTATCGGTATTGCATTTATCGATGTGGCTTACGCGAAAGAAGGAACTGAATTCCTTCTGGATATCCGCGGCCGTAAGGTGAAAGCCGTGGTTTGCAAAACACCGTTTGTAACGAAATAAGGAGCCAGACATGGGATTTCATATTCCTGAAGATTACTACTACACAAAAGAACACGAATGGGCTCAAGTTGACGAGAACATCGTAACCGTAGGCATCACTGAGTTCGCTCAAGACCAATTGGGTGAAGTGGTTTACGTGGAACTTCCAGAAGAAGGTCAAAAAATCACTCAAGGCCAAACTTTCGGTGTTATTGAGTCCGTTAAAGCTGTGAGCGACCTTTACGCTCCTGTTTCCGGCACTGTAATCGAAGTAAACGCGTCCCTGGGCGACGATCCGTCTGTTTTGAACGACGATCCAGTAAATGAAGGCTGGTTGGTTCGTATCGAAATGGATACTGAAAAAGAGCTCGCAAACCTGATGAGAGCTCCAGATTACAAAAAATTGATCAGCGAGAAGTAATTTTCTTGCATTAGCCTAGGCAACTAGGCTATCAATGTTCTTCGAATTTAAGGTGTGCCCCGCTGGTGAAATTGGCAGACACGCTAGACTTAGGATCTAGTGCGCAAGCGTGGGGGTTCAAGTCCCTCGCGGGGCACCAAGTTTCTTCCAAATAGGAAGAAATCCGCAAAAGAAGCTGACTGAATAAGTCGGCTTTTTTTATGTCCGAAATCCATTCCAAGGGAATGATTCTTTCAACTCTTCCGCTTTATCCCGCTTTTCTATTTACAGGTTCGCCCAGCAGGATTCCGTTGAAGCGGTCTTTGAGCTTTACGAGCTGAGTTTCCTTTTTGGGGTATCTGCCATAGTTTGCGCGGATTCGGTCGTACCACCGATGATAGCGATCGTGATCGTTTCGCGACATAACACACAAGTTTGCAGGTCTGTTGTCACTGCGACGGCCGTTGATGTGGTGGACGACCTCCCACGGCTTCAATCGTCGCCCCAGGACTCTTTCGGCGACCACGCGATGCTCGTACCGAGGTCTTCCATAGGTTGATTTTCTAAGAACATAACCATCTCGTTTTTTTGAAGACAGAAGCCACGATAACGGCAGAAAGATCAATTTGACCGGAAGGCTTGCAACAAACCAGACAAAGCGAATGAGACTAAGGCGTCGTCTTCGAGATCTCATGACGGACTTATCGGCGAAACCAGCTGGACCATTAGCCAGGTCGCGAATGACTCAGAATGGGAATCAGTTTCTACAGCATCATATCCACGAAGGACTTATAGAAACCCGCACCACACTTGGCGGTGTCTTCATAGAACTTCACCGCCTGCTTTGTTCGGTGGTTCATCGGCTGCTCAGTTCGCACGGCGGCGTCTTTTGACGTATCGACTGTCGCAGGCTTCGAGGACTCTGTCCTTGCGCTAGAAACCTTGGC